>JAFGIG010000097.1 GCA_016929715.1 Caldifarciminota bacterium | reverse complement strand
TGGTCGTATTGATCCGAAGCCGCCACGGCGACTACGTTAGTGTAATAGGCGGGATACGGCGGTGTGCTGATGTTGTCGTTGGCGGCGGCGGCGAAAACGAGGACGTCGTAGTTGTTGAAAGCATCGTTTATTGCCGCCTCTATTGTCGCCGAAGGCGAATAGCCTCCCCAGCTGAGAGAGAGGGCGTCAGCTCCGTTCTGGGAAGAGAAATATATACCCGAAGTGAGGGCGGTAGTGTAGAGTCCGGTCCTGACTCCTATAAGGCCTACGTTGAAGCCGATGGACGCAACGCCGAGAGAGTTGTTGCCTTTGGCGGCGGCGCATCCGGAACAGTGAGTTCCGTGGCTTTCGCTTGTGTTGGGCGGAGTGGGGTCGTTGTCGTTGTCTACATAGTCGTATCCAGTCATGTAGTTGGGGGAAAGGTCTTCATGTCCTCTTTCGACCGCGTCGTCCACGATGGAAACTATTTTTCCATGGTTTCCAGTCTGTATATCCCATGCAGCGGGGGCGCTTATTTGAGGGAGAAACCACTGATAAGAGTAATAGGGATCGTTGGGTGTAAGAAAAGGCTCCCAACCGGTGCTGTGCTTGTCAGTAAAACGCTCCATAATGTAATTCGGTTCGGCGTAATCCACCTCCGAGCAGGTCATGAAAGCGTCAATTGACGACATAGCCATCTGGTCTGAGGAGCAGTAAAATACGTATATCATATCGAGTCCGTAGTCGTAGGTTTTCGCAAAATCGTAGTCGGGAATGAGCTGTCTGAAAGACTTGACCTCGCAGGAGTTAAAAACCGCATCGACGGTAGCAAAGCCGCTCCTCACTGAAGAACCGTCGCTTTCAAGAGATACTGAATTCCTGAGGTCTGTCCTGAACTTGACAATGACCTCTCCGCTCTTGTGCAGCATCTCACCCGACAGAGAGGCAGCAATCAGAACTACAGCAAAAAACACAGCAAATCTCCTCATTCTTTTCCTCCGTGTAAAAGGTTTTTTGTTTTTTTCACTGACATAATGTTATAATCTTAGCTCTTAAATATCAAGAGAAAACGGAGGAGAGATGTCTTTGAAAACCAAAAAAATCGGAATTCTGACCGGGGGAGGGGACTGTCCGGGACTGAACGCGGTCATAAGAGGAGTCGCAAAATCCGCCATAAATGTATGGGGAATGGAAGTCATAGGCATAGAGGACGGTTTCGAGGGTTTCGTCGAATCAAAAAAAATCGACCTCGACGAGAATTCGGTTTCAGGAATACTGAGCATCGGCGGAACTATTCTCGGCTCTTCCAACAAAGCCGACCCTTTCCGCTATCCTGTCACAATGCCCGACGGAAAGCTTAACATCTCCGACGCTTCAAAACAGGTCCTTTTCAATTATGAAAAGTGGGAACTCGACGCTGTAGTCGCGATAGGCGGAGACGGGACTATGAATATTGCCAAAAAACTCGGTGATATGGGTATGAACATTGTCGGTGTTCCCAAAACCATTGACAACGATCTTCAGGGAACGGATGTCACTTTCGGGTTCATGACAGCAGTGGATATTGCGACGGAAGCTATTGACAGACTTCACACTACGGCGTCTTCGCATCACAGGGTTATGGTCATAGAAGTAATGGGCCGCTACGCGGGTTGGATAGCGCTTCATGCCGGCGTGGCAGGCGGAGGCGATATCATTCTTATACCGGAAATACCGTTTCAATGGGAAGCGGTTTACGACAAAGTAAGATCGAGAAGCAGGAAAGGCAAGAGATTCAGCATTGTAGTAGTAGCTGAAGGAGCTCATGCAGAGAAAGAGGAACTTGTCGTGAAAGGCAAAGACGCGACTAGGACGGATCCGAAGAGACTCGGCGGTGTAGGAAATTATGTTGCACAAAAAATCACGGAAAATACAGGACTCGAGACGAGAGTGACAGTTTTGGGACATCTGCAGAGAGGCGGCTCGCCAAGCGCTTTCGACAGAATACTTTCAACGAGGTTCGGGACGGAAGCATCGAGATTGATAAACATGGATATATTCGGAAAAATGGTCGCTCTCAAGGGACAAGACATAGTTGACGTGCCTGTCGAAGAGGCGATAAAAGGGTTGAAACTCGTTCCGCGGGATTGCAATCTCGTGCTTTCGGCAAAATCTGTCGGGACTTGCTTCGGCGTCAACGACTGATGAGATAGAATATTCGTTTGAACACAAAACGGAGGAGAAATGGAGAAACTGACTAAAGAGACTTTTAAAGAGAAAATTTTCGACTATGAAAAAGAGGGAGATCTTGAACTCAAATGCAGTCTGCCCTGCATTGTCGATTTTTACGCCGACTGGTGCGCACCATGTAAAATACTCGGACCTGTTCTCGAGGAGATATCCAGAGAATACGACGGCAAGATAAACGTCTATTCTGTGGACACCGAAGACCAGCAGGAACTTGCGGCAGTTTTCGGAATTCAGAGCATACCGAGCCTTTTGTTCGTTCCAAAAGGCGGAAGCCCTCAAATGTCCATGGGGGCTTTGCCTAAACCGGCTCTCGTGAAAGCGATTCAGGAAATACTAAACGTAAATGCCCCGTAAAAACCTCATCGGCGTCGACCTGCATGGAACTCTTCTCGACGCCGGTTGGAAAATAGACGAAAAACTCGCGCAAAAAATATCTGATATTTTCCTGAGTCTCAATGACCGTTTCAGAATATTTATATGCTCGGGTAACGACCTTGAATTTGTTAAAAAGCATGTTTCCAAAAAAATCCTCGAAGCTGTTGAAGGGCTTGTCCTTGAGACAGGATGCGTCTATAGCGACAAAACAAGTGAAAAGGTGATTTTGTCTGAGGAGATTATTTTTTCAGTAAAAGAACTCCAAAAAGAGCTGAAAAAAGCCGATCTCGGAAGCATAAAATATTTTGCAAGAAGGCTTGCAACAGTGAGCATATTCACTGACGACGGAACTTCAGGAGAACCACCCGAAAAACTGTTTGAAAAGGTAAAAGTTTTTCTATCCGATAAAAAAATAACCGGCTTTTACGCGACTCATTCCGATGTGGCGGTTGATATTGTCCCCAGCGGCGAGGACAAATATCTGGGCCTGAGAAAAATAGACAAAGATGCCTCTATCTTCTCAATAGCCGATTCGCTCAACGACCTGCCTCTTTTGGTAGAAGCTGATTATTCTTTTGCTCCGTCAAATCTTTCGAAAAAAATCTTTTCAAGGCTAGCAGGTAAAAAAGAGATCTTAACCCTGAAGAAAGGAGTTCCGCTCGAAAAAGGAAAACTGTATTTGAGCGAAAAGTCCCACGGTGAGGGCTGTGCCGATATACTTGAGTTTATTTCAGGTGAGGTCAAGTAAACAGTCATGGATTATGCCGCTTAAGATCCGAGGGCAATTTTCCTGGTTAACTTGCTGTGGAAACTATGTCTTTAATTTTGAAAGCTTGCATTTTATTTTTTATTTCCTATAATTGTAGAAAAAAAAGGAGCCCGGCAGGAGAAATCTTGTTCCAGCAAACTTTATGAGCAGAAAAAAAATCAGAGTAAAAGATGTTTTTTGCGGCGGAGAAAATTTATTCGTCATAGCCGGTCCGTGCGTAATTGAAAATGAAAACAACACCATGGAGACCGCGGAATTTTTGGCAAAGTCATGTGAAAAACTCGGGGTCGGCTTCATATTCAAATCTTCTTTTCTCAAAGACAATAGAAGTTCGCCCGAAAACTACCGGGGACCGGGGATAGATAAGGGCCTTGAAATACTTCTGAAAGTTAAAAATGAATTTAACATTCCCGTGACATCCGATGTTCATACCGCAGAGCAGGCACGAAAAGCTTCGACAATACTCGATCTTGTCCAGATACCGGCGTATCTCTGCATGCAGACTTCGCTTGTGGAAGAGGCGGCAAAGACACAAAAACCTCTCAACATAAAGCACGGACAGTTCATCGCGCCGGAAAACATGAGATATCCGGTGGAAAAAGCGGAGAAAACAGGGAATAATGATTTGATGATTACTGAAAGAGGCTATACTTTCGGCTACAACGATCTTGTGGTGGATCCGAGATCATTTTTTGAATTAGGCAAAATCGGATACCCGGTTGTATTTGACGCAACTCACAGCGTCAGGAAATACGGCATCCCGAGCGCTGAGCCGGAAGGAGGAAGAAAAGAATACCTTTCCACTCTCGCAAGGGCGGCGGCGGCTTCAGGAATTGACGGTTTGTTTCTCGAAGTTCACCCCTGCCCGAGGGATGCCCTTTGCGATTCCTCGAGCCAACTGAACACTGAAGAATTCGAAAAATTCGTCGGTCCGATAATCCAAATTCACAATCTTTTAGTAAAAGGCGGAATAAATGAGAATATTTCTTGATTCGGTAGATTTCAAAGAAATTGAAGAGGCGTTCGAATTAGGTGTTTTGAAAGGCTTGACGACCACGCCGACTTTTATGCACAGAAAGGGGATAACTGACATAAACGGAGCCATTGTCAAACTGTCAAAAATGGTGCCCGAACTTCACGTCGAAGCTCTGGGAGAAGATGCGGATCAAATTATCAGGAAAGCACACGAAATATTATCTTTGCCCCTGAAAACCAAACCAGTGTTTAAGATACCTGTTTCCAATCATTCAATAAAAGCCTGCACGAGGCTTGTAGCAGAAGGAAATCTCGTAAATGTTCATCTTGTTTACACTCTTAATCAGGGATATCTCGCGATGGAAGCAGGAGCTTCTTACGTCTGTCCTCTCGTGGGCAGACTTCACGATCAGGGACATGACGCGATTGCGCTGGTGTCCGACCTCGCGGAAACTGCAGATAAATACGGTTATGAAACTCAGATAATGGTCTCTTCCGTCAGACACGCCGAGCACGTCAGGCAGGCAATTTTGGCAGGAGCCCACGCCTGCACAGTCCCATATTCTGTTTTGATGAAACTCTGCGATAATTCTCTGACCAACGAAGGGACAACCAAATTTTTCGAACACACGAAACTCATGACCGTCAAAGTAAAGGACGTAATCAGAAAATACAACCCGGTCTGCGGCAAAGATGAAACTCTGCTTGACGCTGCGGTAAAGATGACCGAATCAAGGCTCGGAGCTGTATCGATTCTGGATGAAAACGGCTTTCTGGCGGGTATATTCACTGACGGCGACCTGAGAAGGCATCTAAGACAAAAAGGAAAAGATATAGTCAACTGCAAAATGTCCGATTTCATGAACAACAATCCGTCTACTATCTCGTCGGATGCCTTATTGTGCGAGGCGGTTAATTTTTTCTCCAGTCATGAATACGACAATCTCATTGTAGTCGAGAACGGAGTTCCTGTCGGGATTCTGGATATTCAGGATCTTGTGAAACTCGGTCTTATCGGCTGAGAATAAAAATTTACTGGCCGTAATCCTGCCAATTTCCGTATAAATCTTCAATCGGTGTGCTGTCGGATGAAATCATGAAGAATGTGTTTTTGTATATGAGAGGATTTATGAATTCAGCCCACTTGGCAAAACCGCTCTGTGAAAGATGAAGTCCATCGTATGAATAATCTGATTTAAGCCTGCCCGTTGAATCCTTGAACTGCGTGCTGAGATCGATGAATCTGACATAATACAATAAAGACATTTCATCTACAATCTCCTGCAAAAGAGAGTTGAGGGAATCGACTGACGGATTTAGCCCCGAATAATCGCCTGATGTCGGAAGAACACTCTGAACGTAAAGTTCGACCATTGGAAGCGAATCCAGTATTGCCTTGAGGAGAGAAGCGTAGCCGGTAGCGGTTCTGGAGACCGGTCTTGCGCCGATGTCGTTAATGCCTATCATGAGAAAAACCGCGACTGGGTCGAGATCAAAACAAGATTCGCCGAGTCTTTTGGAAACGCCGGCGTAATCTCCTATTCCTAACTGATCGCCGACTATGCCCCTGTTGTAAACTATTACTCCGGGGAAGAATCTTTTGACATCAAAGCCCTGAGTGATTGAATTTCCTATGAATACTATTCCGCCGGGGAAGGCATTTTCGTTTTCGGCACGGAATAGAGAGAGCTTCGCCTGATAACTTTCGTAGAAAGATTCGTTAAAATATTTGACGTTGTTTTCGTCGCAGTATATTCCCGTGGTTGAGAATGATAACAAGCTAATGAAGTTCAGAAAGAAAGCCATCTTCTTACATCAGGGGCGAGAGAAGAAAATTTATCTGAAAGCATGGTTATTGTCTTTTGGAGATCATTTGACGGTTTTATCGAGTGTCTGTGCCTCTTAAAAGAAAGTTCGGAAGCTGTCTGGAAAAAAAGCCCGAGTTTTTTGCTTTCTTTAGAGCCTTCTCTTTTTATAGTCTTTAGTTTCACGGATGACCTTTTGAAAGCGGATTTGATAACCGAAAGGTCTTTTTCGCTGATTAGTCCTGCATCAACTTCAGGCCTAAGCGATTTTTCAATCCACTTGCCCTCCTTACTGATAACATAAGTCAAAACTACAAGCAGAAGAATCATGCCTCCGAAATTAAAAAAGAAATCTATAAAAAAGGACAGACAGTAAGTGTGAGGGGCGAAAACGACGCAAATGTTATGGATGCCATGGAGAAAAACCGCGAGAAGCCATGAAATAAAGACAATCAGAATTCCTTTAGCAGAACTTGATGAGAGGACTGCTTTTCCGAAGGCAAAGCCGATTATGGCTGTCCAGAAAGCGTGATTGGATCCGAATATAAAACTTCTGAAGAAAACATTGACATAGCCAGATACCGCTCCTTGTCCGAGAGAGCCCAAAAAATAAAAAATATCTTCAGTGAGCGCGAATCCGAGCCCGCAAAGGGCTCCGTATATGGCGCCGTCCAATTCGTTGTCGACGTGTTTTCTGAAAAAAGCGAAAAGCAGCAAGAGAAAAAATCCTTTGACAGTTTCTTCAACGAACGGAGCTATGATTCCGGTGGAGAAAAAAGAATGTGTAAGCTGGGATTCTGAAAAAGAAGACAACGGATAAGAGAAAAGCATTTCGAGAATAAGAGCCAATACTATTGCGGGGATCATGCCCCAGAAAAACGCGAGATTCAGAAGAAAAACCGGTTCTTTTTCATATCTGTCGAACCAGAGAAGAAAAAAAACAAAAACCGCCGTAGAAAAAAGAATCCCGCCGAAGCCCGCGGCAAAAGCTAAAAACATAAGTATTCTCTCCGGAACAGATACTTTTTTTCAACCCCTTCTGAATATACAGGTATTGACATTGTTTAATTATACACTATTTTGGACTTAATTCAATATATTGTGTATGTCGCACTTGTCATATCATCCCAAAGTGTTAAAATGAATCCATGAAAGATATTAAGCGCAAGGCCAAAGAGCTTAGTCTCAAGAATAAACTGTTTTTTTTCGCTCTTCTTTTCCTTATGGCGGCGCTGTCTTATTCTCCCTCATTTTTTAATAAACTCTGTTACGACGATGTTGACCTGATAATCAGAAACCCTCACGTTCAGAACAGGGATTTTGCGGAAATATTCGGGAATGATCTTTTTCACATTACGAGAGGAGAGTCTCCCTATTACAGGCCTTTGATCCCCGCCCTTTTTGCCCTCGAAGTTATGCTTTGGAAGGATAACTGGGCGATGTTTCATCTCGACAATTTTTTGTTCCATCTTGTCACAGTCATATTGCTCTACAAACTCGTGAAAAGAATTTTTCAAAACAGCAGACACAGAAAGGGTATTTTTGAAATAGATCGTGAAACAGCCCAGAACCCGCGGAAACTTTTCTTTTGGGCAATGGCGTCCAGCGCTTTTTTTGCCTTTCATCCGGCTAATTCTCAGACAGTGTATTGGCTCTCTGCCAGAGGAGACCTTTTCGTGACAATAGGGATTTTATCCGGATGTCTCGCGATAGGCTTGAAAAAGCCCTATTCGTTCGCGGTGACGACAATCGCTTTCGCTTTCGTCATGCTCTGCAAGGAAACCGGTTTACTCTTTCTTCCGATAGTCTCGGTTTATTATTTTTTATTTCTAAGAAAACAAATATCCCTGAAAAAAGCCCTGACTCACGCCGCGCTTTTTATTCCTGTAATTTTAGTCTATATTTTTGTCCGCATTAATGTTATTTCTGTTTCCCCTTTCACTCCGGTGGACGAAAGTTTTTGGACTCAAAAAGACGGACTCATGACTTTATATCTGACAATCCCTTCAATTTGGGGATATTATCTTCTGAGAACCGTATTTCCGTTTTTCTTAAATTTCGAGACCGGAATTAATCTTTTTTACTCGTTTCTTGATCTTCAAACTATTTTAGGCTTTGCCGCTGTCTCCGTTACTATAACCGCGTTTTATATTTTCAGAAATAGCAAATTGTTTCTTTGGGCTTTTCTCGTATTTTTAATTTGTCTTTTGCCTGTCCTCAATTTTATTCCGGCTTTTGAATCGGGTATGGAGCATTATCTCTACCTTCCATTGACAGGGGCATCGGTTTTAATTCCGTTTCTGTTCCTCAGAAGGAAAGCCCTCACAGCAATATTTTTAATATTACTGCTCTCTTTCTGCGCCGCCGTTTTTTTCAGGGGGAAGGCTTGGAAAGACAATGTCTCCCTTTTTTCCGATTCAGCCGCCAAAACAGGCGAAAAATGCAGACAGGGATGGATAAGGTCGAGAAACAACCTCGGAACGGCTTATATCAACCTCGCAATAGAAGGTATTGAGGAAGAAGAAAATCTGAAAAAAGCCGATTCGCTCTACAGCCTGATTTTGGATAGATTTCCGAATTACGGAGGCGCCTACATAGGCAAAGGAGATGTGTTTTTCATTTCCGAAGAATACCTAAAAGCGCTGGAAAATTACTCGGCGGCACTGAAAATTTACCCGTCGAATTATTTTCTTATGAATAAACTCGGCGTGACATATTCCCTTATAGATAGTTTTACTGGAGCCAAGGCGATGTTCATTAAAGCGATGGAGATAAACTCTGATTACTATGACGCTGCGGTAAATCTGTCTAAAGTTTATTTTATCGAGGGAAACTATGACAAGGCGTCAGTTCTCATTTCCGGGGCGAGAGAAACTCCGAGCACTTCTCTTTTGATAAAGGCGCTGAAAATATCTATTGAAGCTGAAAGAGGCAGGATTCCTGAAGGGGGATCCCGGGATGAAATTGTAACGGCTATAGAAATTTTAGACGAAGCAAAACTTTTTAGGGAAAAATTAATGCTCGCTGAGTATCTTTTCGAAAGATTTCCTTCGGATTCCGACGCCCTATACAACGCGGCTATAGGGTGCCTTTCGGATTTAGGAGATATTGAAAGAGGCCATTCCAAACTCATGGAAGGAACCCAGATGTTCCCCGGCGACGCGAGATTTTTAAGGGAAATTGCCGTTTATCATATACTTGCCGGAGACAGCCAAAACGCCGCTTATTATTTTGGAAAAGTTCTCCAATTGGATCCTTCTCATCCCGAAGCCGGAAGAATGAGAGATTTTATCAAAAGCTATTCCCGGAGATAGATTAATTTGATGATAGATTTTTTGCCCAAAGAATAAAGTCGCATGAATTATTGTTTCTGATTATCCTAAATTTTCGGGTTTCAAAGCCTCGGGATTTGAATATTTTCCTGATTTCCCCGATTTCTTCTGAGTCGAAACTGTGACAGAAACGGGGTATCCGGCTGTTTGCGTAGCCCAGAAGATAATCCCCTTTTTTGGGTGTTCCGGATTTGTCTTTTACATTCGCCAGTATCCGTATTTTTGATGTCTCGAAATTCCATAGCGAAATAACAGCGGTTCCGTCTTTTCCTGTCAACCGGCATATCTGATTGACTATATTTTCTCTTTCCTTCTGGTCCGGAATGTGGTGAAAAAGACCGAGAGCGGCGACAAGGCTGAACCGGATATCAATTGTTTTTAGAAAATCACTGCTCACATAGGCGTTTATAAAACCGGCATTCAGGACTCTGCCCAGGCTCGAAATGCCTTTTTTGATCATTTGTAAACTCTGGTCGATTCCGATGTAGTAAAAATTTTCTGGATTTGCAAACTCTGAAAAATAAAACAGCAATTTTCCTTCTCCGCATCCGAGGTCGAGAACATTATAAAATCCTGACGCCGGCAATAAACGGCAAAATTTAAGGATTTTATCTAGTTCGGCTCTGCTCCTCGAAGAAGAAAAAAAAGAGGCATTATAATCATAAAACATTCTGTTTAGCAAAACATATTTGTTCATAATCTCCCATGTCATATAAAAACAATTTTATGCTAAAATCAAACGATGAAATATGAAAATCAATACACAAAAAAAAATCTGAGTCAACTCTCTTGCGCGGTTCTGGCAATTTCTGGGGTTGAATCTCCGGATGAAAAAAAAATAAAAAAAATTCTCAGGAAATATTCAAAAGAAGAAGGAGGATTTTTCTCAAAAGCTCAATTACTCGGATGTTACAGGGAAATGGTTCAAGAGAGAAAAATTGAACCGAATAAAATAATTGAAGAAACGCTGAGAACAAAACCGACGAGAAGTTCTTCCGGAATCGTGTCTGTCGCGGTCATGACAAAACCCAATCCCTGCCCGGGAAAATGCATATTCTGCCCTGATGAGGAGAATATGCCTAAAAGTTATTTATCCAGTGAGCCGGGTTCGATGAGAGCGCTTGAAAACGGCTTCGATCCATATAAACAGACGTCGAGCCGTTTGAAAGCTCTTCTAAACACAGGACATGAAACGGGAAAGTGCGAAATTATTGTTCTCGGAGGCTCTTTCGGAAGTTACGAAGATGAATACAGAATTGATTTTTCAAGGGCGATTTTTGAAGCGCTGAACGATCACAGCGATGATAGAAGCGGAGAAGAAAAAAAAAGCCCCCCGGTTCTTGAGAAAATTGACGCCCTTTTACACGAGCAGAAATTGAATGAAGACGCAAAAAACAGGTGCGTCGGACTTTCTTTTGAGACCAGAGCAGACATGATTGACGAGAGAGAGCTCATATTTCTAAGGAGGCTGGGATGCACAAAAATTCAATCCGGTGTCCAGTCTCTCGATGAGGAAGTGCTTAAAAAGAATAAAGTCGGCATGAAAAGTAAAGATATTGAAAGAGCGTTTTTCTTGATGAGATCTGCGGGATTTAAGATTCAAGCCCACGTGATGTTGAATTTACCCGGATCGGATCCGGCAAAAGACCTTATGACCTACAGAAAACTTTTCTCGCCTCCTTTCATACCCGACGAAGTGAAAATATACCCGTTGATGGTTGTAAAAGGGAGCCCTCTCAATGAAATGCTTAAAAAAGGCGAGTTCAGATACTACAGTAAAGAGACTCTCGTCAGGCTTGTCGCTTCCTTTATATCCCAAACGCCGCTTTACTGCAGAATTTCAAGGGTTATAAGGGACATCCCATCCACGGACACTGTCGATAATTCGCCCTCAAACAATTTGAGAGAAAGAGTAGAAAATGAGATAAAAGAGAAAGGCTTGAAAGATGTCAACATAAGAAACCGTGAAATTAGGGGAAAAACTCCCGAAGGAGGACTCTTTTTTTCTGATACTGCATACCAATGCGAGCCTTTCGTAGAGCATTTTATTCAATGCACCGATTCGAAAGGAAGGTTGGCCGGATTTCTCAGGCTTTCGGTTCCAAGCGAACACTCTCGCGAGGAAGCTGAAGAAAGCAGAAATTTCGTGCCCGAAGTGAAGAAATCCGGCCTTATCAGGGAGCTTCACGTTTACGGCAACACGGCGGTGATAGGAGAAAAAAATAATGGCAAAAGCCAACACAGGGGAATAGGCAGAAAACTGATACAGACAGCCTCAGAATTGTCCTCCTCATGCGGGTGTTCTGTCATTTCTGTAATCTCTGCTGTGGGGACGAGGAACTATTACAGAAAACTCGGTTTTAGAGACGGCGACCTGTATCAGCATCTTTCTCTTTAATCTGATAAACTGTTCCGAAATACGGGAAAGGAAAGAAAATGTTTAATGATATAATAACCGGGATGGTTCCATATATTGCGGCTTTTGTTCTCGGTTTCGCGGGGAATAAATTTGGGCTGGTATCTGAAAAAAACGGACAGGCTCTTTTAAGAATTTATTTCTATTTTGTGTTTCCTTTTCTCGTTTTCAGGATTCTTCATTCTGTTGAGATAGAACAAAATCAGGTTATCCTTCCTTTTATAGCGTCGTTTATTCTCTTT
This sequence comes from Caldifarciminota bacterium, assembly GCA_016929715.1. GTDB lineage: Bacteria > SDB-A > SDB-A > SDB-A > SDB-A > JAFGIG01. Next base: position 48,590 of record JAFGIG010000097.1, on the reverse strand, counting down.
ACGATGTTTGCCCTTTCCCTTTTTATATCGAAAAAGATAACGAAAGACAAAAGAAAAAAAGTCTCGTTTATTCTCGCGGTCTCAATAATGAACACCGGCTTTTTAATGCCTTTTATAAGAGAGTTTACAGGAGAAAAAGGACTTTCGTCGTGTATGATATTCGATATTGGCAACATGGCGGTGATAGCGACTTTCCTTTTCGCTTTTTCGAGTTATCACGCCTCAGGATCTTTTAAGGACACTCTTAAAAACCTGATGCTTTCTCCTCCTGTATGGGCAGTAGCCGTTTCCGCGGCGGTAAATGTTTTAGGTTACGACCCGCCGAAAGTCTTGTTGGAAACAGCTGAATTTTTGGAAAAGCCGGCTTTCCCGATGATATTATTCGCCCTTGGTTCGCTTCTCGACTTTAAGATTGCCGATTTAAAAACAGTTCTGATGTCGGTTTTTCTCAGAATGGCTGTAGGAGGTATTCTGGGATTGATAATCGTTTCTGTTATAAAACTGCCTCCTACCGAGAAATTTGTGGTTCTTTTGGCGTCTTCATCACCATGCGGATTTAACTCTGTGGTCTATGCCTCCCTTCACGGGCACGACATCAAAAATGCCAGCGGCGCGGTATCACTATCGCTTATAGCGAGCATATTGGCTCTGCCTCTCATCATATTCTTTGCACTGAAGTAAAAAGCCATCCCTCTTAGAAGGGGGACTGAAGAGGGATGGCGTAATCTTCTCTTTCCGGAGAAGATTGAAGGTGGTACATTCCTATGATAACAGATTTCACCGAAAATTCAACAACAGGGTTATTCTTCTTGATATGATAGCGTATAATTGGGAAGCGTTTTTGACATTTAACGGGACAAAACCGGAAAGGGTAACATGAGGTTTTGGAAGAACGATGATCTTTTGGAAAAAGAAGCGAGAAAATACGGCACCGCTGAACTTATAAAGGTCATGTTCCCTTTCATAAGACCTTTTCTGTGGCAGTTTTTCGCAGCGATGTGCCTTCTTCTCGCGGTCACTGCCTGCGCGTTGGCGGCTCCTCTCATACTTAGGCAAGTTATAGACAAAGCCATACCGGATAAAAACACGGCTGAAGTGTTTGGGCTCGCGTCTTTGTTTGCCGGTATTTTTGCCTTCTCTGTAATTATATCCTACATTCAGATAATCATTACGACCAGGATAGGACTTTCCATAATAAGAGATCTTAAAGCTAGGCTTTTCAGTCACCTTCTGACGCTTTCCATGGCTTATTTTGATACGAACCCCCCGGGTAAACTTATGGCGAGAGTTGAGAGCGATGCCGAAAGAGTCAGAATGCTTTTCAGCGATGTGTCGATGGCGCTTCTTTCCAACCTGATTATGTTCACGGGAACACTTGTTGTGATGATGCATACCAACATCAAGATGACCCTGATGGTGCTGGCGCTTCTTTTTCCGGTGGCTTTCACGACATATTTCTTTTTGAAATTGACGAGAAAACTCACCTCAAAGGTAAGAGTGAGTTTTGCTAAAATGACCGGTTTTATAACAGAATACGTCAGAGCGGTTCAGGTGATTCAGATATTCAGAGCTAACGAAATGGCGAAGAGGAAAATGCACGATGTAGGAGTCGGTTTCCTTAAAAGTGAAGTTAAAGCATACACAGTTGAATACGCTTACTGGAGCTTTATCGGGGCGTGCGAAATTCTTGTCGTTATCATAATTTTATTGGGAGGCAGAAGCAATTTATCGACAGGAGTTATAACAATCGGGACAGTTGTCCTTTTTGTCGAATACACCCGAAGGCTTTTCATGCCCATTGTTCAGTTCTCGGAAACTCTGAATCAAGTCCAGAGAGCTTTCGCTTCCGCTGACAGAATATTTTCTATTCTCGAAACTAAAACAAAAACGCCTGACGGAGAGTTAGGCGAAGAATCTTTTCCCCAAAATTGGAAAGAGATAAGATTTGAAAATGTATGGTTCAAATATAAAGATTCCTGGGTGCTGAAAAATGTCAGTTTTTCAATTCCGAGAGGTTCAATGTATGCGATTGTCGGAGCGAGCGGGAGCGGGAAAACGACCATCATCAGCCTTCTTCTGAGGTTTTACGAACCGACCCACGGTGTAATAAAAATCGGAGACATCGACATTAAAAGTTTTAGACTCGAACTTTGGCGCTCCAAAATAGGACTTGTCCTGCAGAATGTAAGCCTGTTTTCCGGGACTATTTCAGAGAACATATCTGTATTCAACGACGAGATGTCTAGATTCGCGCAGAAAAGAGCGCTCGAATCAATGCACGCCTGGGATATAGTTGAAAAACTTCCAAAAGGACTTGAAGAGGAAATCAGCGAAGGGGGACTCAACATATCTATGGGCGAAAGGCAGCTCATATGCCTCGGCAGAGCTGTTCTCTACGATCCCGAGATACTTATACTTGACGAAGCCACATCGTCAGTCGACCCGGGAACGGAAAAGAAGATTCAGGACGCGACTGATATGCTCACAGCGGAAAGAACATCCATTGTCGTAGCTCACAGGCTCAGCACTATAACAAACGCCAATAAAATTATTGTCCTTCAGACGGGAGAAGTCGTGGAACAGGGAACTCACGATGACCTGCTGAAATCCGAAGGAATTTACGCGGGGTTGTATAGACTTCAGGCTGGGGAGATCATTTATGATTAAATATTTTGTCTGGATTTTCCAGTTCTGGAAAAAGCATAAACTTCACATAGTGTTTCTATTTTTCTTCACTATTATATCGAGCGCGGTGACTCTTTCTTTCCCGCTGGTTTTTAAGTTTCTTCTAGACGGCATAGATGATGTTTTGAAAGGGTCGGCTCTGCAGGACGGTTTCAGGAATACTTTGCTTTTTCTTATGGCTTTGGCATTGGCGAAGTTCGTAGCCGGACTATATCCGGGAGCGAGAGCCTGGCTCAATTCAAAAATCGGATTAGATGTCAGGGATCTTGTTTTTTCGAGCATGCTAAAAAAAGACTACAGATTCTTCAACACTTTCAGACCTGGAGACCTTGCCACAAGGCTGACTGACGATATTGTAGAGCACCCGAGAATTGCATGGTTCAGTTGTTCAGCGGTTTTCAGGGCTCTTGAATCGACCTCAAAACTATTTTTCTGTTTAGCGGTGATGTTTTATATGAACAGACAGCTGACTCTTATATCAATTCTGCCACTGCCATTTATGCTCTACTTGTTCTATCTGATCCAAAACAAACTCGGCAGAATTGTCATGGAAAACAGGAAAGCGACCAGCAGGACAAACGATCTGCTTGACAGCACTTTCGCCGGTATATCGATAATCAAGGCATACAGAGCCGAAGTCGGGCAGGAAAAACGCCTGAGAGAACTTCTCGACAGAAGACTGAAAATAGATATGAAAATAGCAAAATACGTCATGCTTGTCCATTCGGCTTATAATATCTTGGGACAGATAGGAAAAGTCGTCGTGATGTTTGTCGGAGGCGTTTTCGTCATAAGGGGAACCATAGGTATCGGTGAATTTTACGCTTTTTATGTGTATCTCGATATGATTCTCGCTCCTATGATGGACATACCGAATCTATTTGTCACATCCAAACAAGCTTTTATTTCCATTGACAGAGAAAATGAAATCCTGGATTTCCCTTCAGGAGAGCTCGAGGAAGGTTTTTTGGAATGCAAAAAAATAAAGAGCTTGGATTTCGGAAATGCCGGATTCATCTATGGCAAAGAAAAAGGAATAAGCGCAATAGAATTCTCTGCGAGTGAAGGTCAGATAATCGCAGTAGTAGGGGAAGTCGGGAGCGGGAAGAGCACTTTTTTAAAAATAGCGGCTTCTCTTCTTCCTTTGATGGAGGGGGAGTATTTAATAAACGGCAAAAGGACGAGCGACTACTCAAGAAATTCATTTTTATCTCAGATAGGATATGTGCCTCAGGAATCGCTTCTTTTCAGCGAGACAATAGGGGACAACGTCGACATCGGAAGAAATATTGACGGGGATTCAGTAATTGAATCGCTTTTTGCGGTCAACATAACTTCGAAAGAAATAAGCGGGGGAGCCCAAGCGAAACTTCAGCAGGCAGGAGTAGGTGTCAGCGGCGGGCAGAGACAGAGAGTTGCCATAGCGAGAGCTCTTGCGGGAAAGCCTTCTCTTATACTTTTTGACGACTGCACATCGGCTCTCGATTCGAAAAATGAAGAATCCCTCTGGAAATACATGAAGGAAAGATACGCCGAATCAATAATCTTGGTGGTCAGCCACAGGCTTTCGACGATAAAACAGTCAGACAGAGTATTATTCCTGCACAGGGGAAGACAACTCGCCTTCGAAACTCATGAGTATCTTATGAAGACGAGCAGTCTTTACAGAATGGTCCTCGCATCCGAAGGAGTCTGAAAAATCCTTATTTCAGATACGTAAACCTGCAGTTAGAGCAACCTTTTTCAGAGTAAACGCTTAACACATACGCTCCGGCAGGCAAGTCCTCTATATTGACCCTGTAGAGGTTTGAACCTTTTTCAATGAAAATTTTTTCAGTCGGTTGCGCAAGTCTTCCCGTAATATCGTAGATACTTACCTGCGCTGAGCCCTGACAGGTGAAGGAGAATAATATTAAAGGGTTTTCCGGGGTCAAGTAGAAAGAATTGCGCTCGAATTCAGCAAAAAAGCCGCCGGAGGGCAACTCTTCGACGAAGTTTAAGGGTTCTCCTATGTCTATTATGATTGTATCTATGACGGTAAGGTTGTAGGGAATACTGTCCGGGATTATATACCAGCCGTTGTATGTCCCGCCCCAACCCATATTGAGATGGTAGTAGTCATTTGTGTTGTATCCGTCAATTACGAAATTATGACCCTGAACCGGAGGAGGCGTAAGAGCGGTGATGTGCGCCGGCATGCCGTCTTTCATGTTTTGAGACAGCCTTTCGTAAAGGCTGTCGGAAAGAGTGTCGAGAGGAGAACAGTCGCCGTATCCAAATTTTATGTATGCGTTGAGAGCTTGTGTGGCTCCGAAAGTTCCTGAGCCGCCGCTCGTGTAGACCTGTCTCATCGCAGCACCGCATGCCCATACAAGAGCCGCTTTGTCCTGATTTGTCGGAGTCACTCCATAAGAATAATGGTTTTCGAGGGTGTCGAGATAGACGTTGAGCTGGCTCCAGGAAGGGAATCCCCTGACAGCCCAATCGTCGTCTATCCAGTAATTTCTGCCTGCGTATGAATGGTAGTAGTCGTCGGTGTCGGAAAATCTGGTTCCATGGATTTCCTCATGATAATTGACTATCATGCCCATGGCGACGGCCGGGCAGCCTGCCAGGCTTCTCAGGCTTGTCTGCGGGTCAATAGGGCACATACTATTGTATGGAGAATTCTGAGTCCAGTTGGACATTAGCCATCCGCCTGTCGGAGTAGAGCCGGCGGGGGGCCACTGTTCGAAAATGGGAAAATTCATTTGTTCGCGGTTTTCCTCGAGAAGGGATTTCCACTGAGATTTGAACCTTAAAAGGACGGATGGCGGAATTTCGTTTTGGCCGGCTTTTTTCAGCTCAATATCTCTCCTGACAAGACTGAAAAGTATATTGTCCTCTTCGTCTGAGGCTCTGCATCCGTTATCATAGGAATACGCTATAATCGGAAAAAGTTCGTCGTCCGCCGTAACTATGATGTATCCAGTCGGATTCAGCTCGAAAGCATAAGCGAGAGTGTCTGAAGAGGAAGTGCTCATGATGACTATGGAACTTGAAAAAGCGTGCAGTCCGGTCATCTTGTCGCTCGATAATTTTGCCTGAGCGGCGCGGTAAGCGGAAGAGTAATCCACAAAGGCTCCATGGAGGCAAAGGCTGGTGAAAATGAAAATCGCCGATAAAAATTTCATGTGTTCTCCAAGTTGTGTGTAGATATTTTTTTATTTAACTATTCTTGCTGTCCTCACCGGTGATGTTGCCGGATGAGAAGGTAAACGGGAAATTTCATCGTCTATGTAGGAGATTCTCTCCGACGGGGAGGGATGCGAACCGTAATGAGAATCCGTGCCTTCGTTCAGCTTAGCTATCACTAAAGAGAGCTCTTCCGGGTTGTATCCCGTGACTGCCATGAGGTAAACCGCGTAGAGATCGGCCTGTTTTTCCTGTTCCTTTCCGTAGGCTTTTTCGAAAGTCTTAACGATTTCGTCTGTTATCGTCGAAAATATGCTCTCGACGCTGATGTTCATTATCTCGTTGACGAACCAGCTTGGGAGCTTGTCGAGAGCCTGCTGAGCTTTGGCTCTGCCGATTTCCCCGCCATACTTATCGGCGAGTTTGATTAAGGAGATCAGCCTGTTTCTTTCGCTGATTGAATTTATAGCATCTTTGTGGACAACATGCGCGATTTCATGCGCGAGAATACCTGCTATCTGATCTTCATTTTCACAGGCCTGAATCATGCCGGTAGTTATGAAAATGAAACCGCCGGGAGCCGCCAGCGCATTTTTTTTCGGCGATTCAACTACTATGAAAATGTAGCCTGAGAACAAATCGGTTCTGTCTGCGAAGACGGCGAGGGATTGGCCTATTTGGTTTACGTATTCCTGCTGTTGGGTATTTGTTACGAAGTTGTTTGAATATTGTTTTAGTATGTTTGCTGCGCAGGATCTTCCGAGATAATATTCCTGTTCCGGAGTGTATCCCTCTGAAAACACATTGAGCGCTTCTATTATGTCGGTAGCAATTGAAAGGTAATCGTTTATGGGAGTATCTATGGGAATGTTAACAGGCAGAGTCGGAAATGCCGCGCAAACAGAAGCTGAAAAAGATAAAGTTAGTATAATTGCCGTAAATTTCATTTTTTGCCTCCTATGGAGCGTAAGCTCCGACTTCGCCTTCGAGCATCCATGCGTCCCAGTCCACGGAATAATTTCGTTCGAAAGAGCTGAAGTTCCAGTGTTTTTCTATTGAGTTTAAAAGTGCAAAACTGTTTTTGAGATCAGCGTGTCCGTCTATGTATTCGGATTCGACTTCAGGGTTGAAATTTTTTATCGCGGCAGCCACTTCCTCGTCGGTGGCTCTTTGATCTCCGCTGTAAACGGCATTGTTGTAATTTTCCGCTCTTTTTTGCGCTTCTTCTCTCCTCTGCTGAAAAGTCGTGTTGTCTCCGCCAATCAGAGGGATGAACAGAATCGCGAAGATTATAACGGCGGCCATAAACCATTTTCTCAAAATACACCTCCTTTATTTTTCAGTTAAGCTGAATATTCCTGTCCAGAGTTCTTTTGGGGGATTTTCAATATAGTTTTCGCATCTTTTCAACAAAACATTTGAAGGCCCGTCATCCGGAAAAGAACCAAGAACATTATCTAAATTGACCGCAGATCCCTTAAAATCCCCCTTGATATAAAGCTCAAGGGCTTCTCGGTATGCTCCAAGAGCCGATATAAGATCCGGGGCAAGGGTATTCTTTAAACCGACGAGTTCATAAATCGCTACGGGTTCGGATTTTCCCTTCACCTTTATTATGTCTATTTTTCTGGTTTCAAAATAGGCTTCGACAGCTTCGTTTGTAGTCTGGGAAATAATTGTGGAAGTCCCGTAGAATTTGTTGACTCCTTCAAGCCTCGACGCGAGATTAACAGAATCTCCTATTATTGTGTAGTCCATTCTCTTGTCAGAGCCGAAATTGCCGACGACCATGAACCCGGTATTTATTCCGATTCTCATCTTCAAAGGCGGTTTACCCTCTTTTTCCCACTTGCTCCTTAGAAGGGAGAGTTTTTCCTGCATTTGAAGAGCGCACGAGCAGGCATTTTTTGCGTGGTCGTCAGTATCGAGAGGCGCGCCCCAGAAAGCTATTATTGCATCGCCTTCGAACTTATCTACAATGCCTTCGTGATGAGATATTATAGAGCACATCGAAGACAGATACTCGTTGAGAAGAGAGGAGACGCCTTCAGGAGGCATTGTCTCTGAAATGCTCGTAAATCCGGCTATGTCTGAGAAAAAAGCCGTCATGAATTTTCTTTCCCCGCCGAGTTTAAGTTTATCCGGATGGCTCAAAAGTTCATTGACGACTTTATTTGAAAGATAAAATCCGAATGCATTGCGGACGAAGCTTTTCTCCCTCGCTTCTCTGACGTATCCTATCAGAGTGCCTGAAGCGTAAGAGAAAAACAAAGAAAGCGGGACAGAAGAAAAGTCCACGAGGGTATTTTTGAATATGAACATGAAAGAAACGAAAAACGCGTAAGAGAATAATGCTAAGAGGAAAATCACGATGCTTTTTTGGATTTTTATGTTGGATCCGGCGAATGATCCGAATAGAGACATCAAAAAGATGAATGTCCAAATCAAGACCTTGTCGTATCTTTCCCTGATAAACGTTCCGGAGAGCAGATCGTCGAGTATTGACGCGTGAATAAAAACTCCGGCGTCATTAGGCCCGAATGGGTTCGGTCTTATATCCAAAAGACCCGGAGCGGTTCCGGCAATGAATACTATCTTGTCTCTAAATGTTCCGGGAGAAATGTAGTTTTTTTCGAAGTTTGATATCGCCATTTCAATTGCCGTGAATTCGTCTTCCTTGATTGAAGTTATGACGGCGTCGTCTATTTCGGCGAGCATCTGTTCAAGCGAATCGTATTCAAAACCGTATATTTCTCTAAGGTGGAGGTTAAAAAGAGCGAATTCAACCGCAGGATCAAGCTCTTGAGACAGTTTGTTTTTTATTTTTTCATATTCAGAAAATAAGCCAAGATAATTCTTGTATTCTCCGTATAAATCGTTTATGCCTCCCGATGAATAAAATGAAGCTGATTTCAGAACAGATGCGATTGTATAGCTCCTGTATGTTTCGCTCATCTTTCCCCTGAAATTAACTGTTGTCCGGCCATCTTCGCTGATAGGCGCCTGAATATAAGCTTCTTTTAGGTAAATACCAATGAATTCATCTGATACATTAAGCGATTCAACCCCGGAGACTGCATGATATGCGGCGAGAGATATGTGAGGATAGTAGTTTTCGCCGATCCTGTAGAAGAGAGGCGAACCCCTGTAAATGCCGTCCGCATCGGGTCTGATATTGACGCACCCGGACATAAAAACATTTTCCGCCAGCAGGTCAATGGGAGCTTGGAAATAGCTGTATTGAGGCAATTTTAAGCCGGAATCGTTTCGTCTCAGAGAAAGTTTTTCTATAAAGCTGTTTGCAGTATCCGAAAAATAATTTTCATGCATGGACGCCATGAATGCGACAATAACATTACCGGAATTTTTGGCTGAAATAGCGAGAGAAGAATCGTCGAAAGGACCGTAAACTGACGGTTCAGTATATAAAACATCCAAAACAACGGCTTTAGCTCCACCTGCGCTGAGATAATCGATGATATCAGCGGTCATTTTCCTCGGCCATGGCCAATAAACACCTTCTCCTGCCATTATGTCGAGGGAGTTTTGGTCAATGAGGAAAAAGACGATTTCTTCACTCGGTTTTCCTGAAGAAAAAGCGAAAAATTTCCTTCTCAGGTCTGAGGTATATAATTCCAGCCTTGCCAAAAACCCCGCATTGAAGAGAAAAAAAGTAGAGGCAGACCAGAGTATTCCCACCGTAAGAGGCGAGATAAATTTGTGTATCAACTTTTTTAATCTCATAATTGCCGTTTAGAGTTTTATGATTATAAACCTCTTCCCTTTTAATGTCCATTGAATGCATATGGTCAGGAACATATCCATGGACCAATACATTTGATTTAATACAACATAGTAATTAAAATATTATTAAAAAAAGGAAAACCACGATGATTTTCTCTCTGTTTTTTACACTTTTTTTGTCATCGGCTTTCGCAAAACCTGTTATGACAGCCAAAGGCTTTGTATTGACTGATGAGTATGCAGACGTGATATATCTTCTGTCCGAAACCGGTCTCAGCGAAATTTTCAGAGCTTCGGGATGCGGAATGTATTTATCCCTTTCGCCTTCGGGGCGATATATCGGTTTTAAGTATATCGACGGGGATGGAATGCAGATACCGTCTGTTTTCGATCTTGAAAAAATGAAAGTTTCCGAACTGACGCCTCCTCAACCTCTCGTAGGTCAGGTCTCTTTTAACGAAAATGAAGAACCTGCTTTCACTCTGGGAAACTTTTTTCAAATACTTTCGGAAAAAAGAAGTGTCGTTTTCGATCTCGGGTATTATTCCAATTTATGCCCGGTTTCGCCCGACGGGGAAAAAGTGGTATTTAACGATTCAGAAGACGTTCTCTGGCTTTTTTATCTCCAAGATTCGAAAAAGCTGCAGATATCACCGCCCGGTGTTCCTTGCTGCTGCCCGGTATGGTCTCTAAACGGTCAAAAAATCCTATTCAGCGGAATTTCCGGGCAGATTTTCGCATGCGACTCTTCAGGAAGAGAAGTCTCTTTCGTTGACAAAGGCAACAACCCGGCCATTTCGCCTGACGGAGAAGATATAGTTTACGAAAGAAGATATATTGAAGGCATGGAATACATAAATACTGATTTGTTTCTTTGGAATCATCAAAGACAAAACTCAGAAAAGCTCACATTTACCCCGGATGACAATGAAATGTTCCCTTTTTTTTCAAAGGATGGAAAGTTAGTTTATTTATCGCCTGAAAAAAACGAGATAACTATTTCCCTGCTGGAAGAGGGATTCCTGATTGAAGAATCGAGAATACTGATACCGGACTTTAGTTCTGAAAAGGAAAGTTCTTCGTTTATCCTCCGGGCTAAAGGCGATTCATTGAATGTCCCCTATATTCATCAGGTTTACGACACGCCGGACTGGTTCAACGGCCACTGGGCTTGCGCCCCTTCGACCGCTTTGATGGCGATATCATATTACGGACTTCTTCCCCAATGGAATTGCCAGTGTTCTTATCCATATAGCCACATAAGCGCCTTCGGAAATTATATTTGCGAGAGATATATGTTCAACGAGTCGGATTACAATTTATGGGCTGACGATCCTGCCGGAACTCCTGCGCAGGGAGGATACGGGTATATGTGGACCGGAAGCTATTCTCCCTATTCGAGAATGGTTTCTTATTTTTCCAATCATGGACTCTTATCATCGCGGGACGATACGCCGACTTTCTCTGAAACAGCGGATGAAATCAATGCCGGCTATCCTTATTCGATGTGCGTGGGGCTCACAACTTCAGGGCATTTGGTCCTTGGAGTAGGTCAGGTTCAAAATTGGCATACTCTGATTTTCAACGATCCTTACGGAAATAAAAATACGGCGGGATATCCGAGTTATGACGGAAAATTTTCCAGATATGATTGGCCCGGCTATAACAACGGATATCTAAACTTGAACCAGGTCTATTGGTGCGTGACGTCAAGGGGAGAATTTCCTGACCTCAGCGATACAATTGTCGACGACAGGCACCTTACCAGCGGATTTTATCTTAATGCAGAACACCCATCATCAATGAGATTCTGGAAAGACGCTCTTTCCGGATATGAAAATCACAGCTGGTGGACATACACAACACAGGGATCATCGGATACATGCTATGCGAGATGGACCCCTCATCTGGAGAACGCCGGACTTTACGCCTTATCGGCTTTTGTTCCGGCTCATAATTCAACAGCGGCTTCAGCCATTTACAGAATTCATCATGCCACGGGCATAGACAGCGTAATAATCGATCAATCCATTTTTGCGGGAGAATGGGTTCAGCTCGGCGTTTTCCTGCTAGACACCGCCGGCGCATTTGTCTATCTCGGTGACATGACGGGTATTCAGGGGCAAAAAATAGCTTTCGATGCGGTCAGATTTTCCTTTCTTTCCTTGAATTCAGAAGAACAGCCCCGGGAAACGCCTTCAATTGTTTATTTGCGATTTGAAGGGACTGATCTTTTATGTGCTCTGCCGGATATGGGAGAAAAAAATGTCTTATTCCGGCTATATGATACCGCGGGCAGACTTGTATTTTCAGCTATGTCCGACGCCGATGATAATGGAGTTTTCAGGTTAAAGACCGGCGAAATACCCCGTGGACAATATTTTCTAACAGTCGGACAGGATATTAAAACAGAGACATTCAAAGTATTTAAGCTTAATTGATAGTTTTTATAGCAGAGTTTCCGTGATTTTTTCTGAAAGGTCCGAGAGCGTGAAAGGCTTTACGAGATAGTTGTCAAAACCGAATTCTCTGTAATGGGAAAGCGCCATGTCATTTGAATATCCGCTGGAGACTATCGCTTTTATCGAAGGATATAGGTTTTTAATTTCTTTGACGGCGTCTTTTCCGCCCATGCCCCCCTGAACTGTCAAATCGAGAATTACGAGGTCAAAGCTTGTCTTTGTCCCATTCTTGAATTTCTCTAAAACTTCTTCGCCGTTTCTTGCCGTTTCGACATAATATCCGAGTTCTTCAAGCATTTTTGAGGTGACTTTTCTTATCATTTCTTCATCGTCCATAAGAAGAATGTTTGCCCTGCCGCGTATTATACCGGGCTCTTTCACTTCTTTTCTGTCGACAGAAAAAGCATCTGATGCGGGCATGAAAATATGAAAAGAAGAGCCGTGACCGGGGTTTGATTCTGCTTCGATTATTCCGCTGTGGTTTTTGATAATCGAATATACTATCGAAAGACCAAGCCCGGATCCGTCTTCTTTTGTTGTAAAGTAAGGATCGAATATTTTGAGAATATCTTCTTCATGAATACCCATTCCAGTGTCGGCAATCGTAATTTTCACGTATTTTCCGGGTTTGAGGTAGCGAAGGTATTTGTAGATTTCGAGTTTGTCTTCGTTCATGTCATAATTGCTCGCTGTGATTTTAATTTTCCCGCCGTATGGCATTGCCTGAACGGAATTTAAGACGAGATTTTGAATTACCTGTGAAAACTGGCCTTTGTCGATGTCGACTATTCGCAGGTTCTTTTCGAAAAGGTAATCAACGCTAATATCTTTTCCTCTTAATATAAAACCTGAAGAATCCCTGATTATTTCCTCTATAGAAGAGGCTTCCTTCACGGGGACTCCGCCTTTTGCGAAAGTCAGAAGCTGTTGTGTCAGATCTGTCGCCTTCTTTATTCCTTTTTCGGCTTCGGTGAGGCTCTCTTTTAATTCAGAGTCCTCCTGAGCGTATAGATTTGCGATTGAAATATTACCGCTTATTGTTGTCAGTATGTTGTTGAAGTCGTGGGCTATGCCGCCTGCAAGGAGTCCCAGAGATTCAAGATTTCTCATTTTAGAGAGCTGATCTTCTATCTGTTTTCTCTCGGTGACATCAATCACATGAGTAATTATGCGTCCGTAAGGTTCTTCGCCTTCCCTGAAAGCGAAAGAACTCAGCAGGACCCATACCACTTTGCCGGATTTGTGATAGTAGCGTTTTTCAAACTGGATGTGTTCTTTTTCCCCGAACATGAGAGAGTTGAGGTTTTTAAGGGATTTGTATAGATCGTCAGGATATGTAAGGTCTTCGAATTTCATTTTAAGCAATTCGCGTTCTGAATACCCCAGCATATCGCAAAGTGATTTATTGACAGCGAGATATCTGCCGTCAGAATCCATTATGCTCATGCCGACTGGAGCGTTTTCGAATGTGCTTCTGAATTTCGATTCGCTGGTTCGTATCTTTAAGTCATTCTGTATTCTTGTAATAATATCTCCGAGAAAAGAAACGACTTGAGAGAGCAGTCTTTTGGAAATAATGCTGAATTCGTCAGTTAAATGAGAGCACAAATTCAGACAAGCTATCGGGTTGCCGAGATGAAATATTGGCAGGATTGATATAGATTTTATCCCTTCTTCTCTGAAGTTGTTCACGAAGTGTGAAGTGAATTCTTTTTCAGACAGAAAAGTAGGAATTTCTTTTCTCGCGAGAATTCCTATCGGGCTGTCTTTTTCGTAGTAGCTTATTTTCTTTAAGAGCGCGTCCTTAAACCCTGAATGAACCGCAAGTGAAATTCCTCCGGTGTCCTGTTCAAAAAGATAAATTGCGCCGCTGTCTATCTCTTCAATGGATTCTATGGATATGAAAAGGATGTAATTCAAGGCTTCTTGAAGATCTGTTGTTTTACCTATCCTGACTGCAAGTTCATGCTGGAGTCTTAAAATACTTTCGTTAAGTTTTTTCTCTGAAATATCCTCGGAAAGTCCAAGGAGAATAGAAGGATTTCCGTTTTCGTCGGTGACGGGAATTTTAATTGTATGAAGAGTTCTTCTTCCCATTTTTGGAGAATCGATAGGTTCTTCAAGTATATCGTAAACCTCATTCGATTGAAGCGTTTTTTTGTCCATCAGCGTGAAAAAATCCGCCTGTTCCTTCGGAAAAAAATCATAATCTGTTCTTCCGATGACCTGATTTTGTTTCAATCCGTAGTAATCTTCGCTTTTTTTGTTCCACATTATGAATCTTCCTTCGATATCTTTCGCAAAAAGGGCAAGGGGAATGTTTTCGATGATTTTAACGAGAAATTGTTTGTATTCGAGTTCTTTAAGATGTCTTTGTTTTTTCGCCAGCGCCGCTGATATGTGGTTTGATACGAATTCGAGAATGTTTTTGTGAAATATGTCGTAAGACAGATTTTCTTCGTAAGACTGAACCGCTAAAGCGCCGAGAACTTCACCCCGTGATTTTAGAGGGACTCCAAGCCAGCTGAAGGGTTTTGTCCCTTGAACTACAATGTTTTTATCTCTGGAGAATTCATCTATGTCTTTTCCCGTCAGAAGAAGAGCAGTCCCTTCCCGGACAACATAATCTGTCAAGCTGTTGGAAAGTTTTCTTGCTGGAGGCTTAGTGTCAAAACGGTCTATATAGTAAGGGAAACTGAGTATGTCTTTATCGGTGTCATGAACGGCTATGTAAAAATTTTCCGAAGGCAGAAGGGAGCTGACCGTAGCATGAATTCTCCCGAATAATACGTCAATTTCGTCTGCCTGATTGAGCATTTCGGATATGGAAAAAACAGCTTTATGGAGTTCTTGAGAGCTTTTTTCCCTGCTGATGTCGGAATACAAAACTAAAATTCCCCCTATTTCGGGATTTTCTCGAAGGTCTTTAGCCTGTCCGGAAACGTATTTTTCCACTGAGGAATCGAGGATAATTTTCAGATCGAATGAAACGAAGGGTTTCGCGGGATTGAGTATTTGAGATACGAAGCCCCGGGCTTTTACCAAATCGTCGGGGTGAATGAATTCAAATACGTTTCTGCCGACCACCGAATCTGGAGGAGTGCCGAAAGTATTTTTTATATTTTTTGAATGAAAAAGAATATTTCCGTTTTCGTCTGATACAAGAATAAGCTTTTGAAGGCAATTGAAAATTTCTTCGTGAAGAATGTCGTTATTAAACATTTTTTGTCCTATGGACAATTCTATTAAAAGAAAAATAAAAGAGCAATAAAAAGATTGGTCTAAATGGCTTTTATCTTTCTCTTGAAATAAATCCTATGATTTCAGACAATTCCGGTAATTCAGGAATTTTATACAATTTTGTAAGAATAATTTCTCTTTCGGGGGAAATTATTATATTTGCTCTTTCGGAAAATCCGTTTTCAGTTCTGAATATCCCGTAATTTTCAGCGGTTTTACCGTGGGGCCAGAAATCAGAGAGAATTTTGAGTTTTTTCAGCCCCAGATTCTCAGCCCAAGCTTTTTTTGAAGGGACAGGATCGACGTTTATACCTAAAGGCATGACGTTAAATTTTTCAAAAATCTCAAAACTGCTTTCAAGGGCTTTCATCTGCTCTGAACAAACAGAGGTCCAGGCGAGAGGATGAAAAGACAAAAGAACGGACTTGTCCCTGAATTGATTAAGGGAAATTTTTTCGCCATTTTGGTCTTCTAAAACAAAATCAGGCGCTTTAATTCCGGTTTGGATCATATTTCCTCCTTTTTGCCCCTTTTAGAGAAAGTCTTGTGAGGTCTTCTATTTTTTTTATGTCTATGTATATGCCTGTGACTGATCCTGGAGACAGATTTATTTTTTTCGCCTGTCTCAAAAGATTCGGCGCCAACCTGTTAAACTCAGCTTTTCTGGAACTTTTTTTAAGATAGACAGCCCACGCATAATCAGCGAATACTTTTATCTGACTGTTGCTTTTGTAGTGTTTTGAACCTTTTATTTCCTTCCAAGCGGATTCCGGGTCGAATTTCGAAGAAAACTCGGTGTTTATCAGGAATCGGTTTATCAGGGCTATCGTGTTTATCTGCGGATAAACTATGTCTGTCATTTTTAAGCATTTTTCGATGACTTTCAGGGATTCACTATAGCGTTTTAGCTGTGAAAGAAAAATTGAATAATTAAGCAATGAATAAGAAATGGACCATACATAACCGATTTTTTTGGAATAACTCATGGATTTTTTTATGAACTCAATAGCCTTCGCGGTTTTTCCTTTGAGATAATACACTTCCGCAATGTCGTTGCACAAAAATTCCTTGAAAAACAAACCAGTGTCGAGATTCAGCGCTTGTTTTAAATAGAATAGAGCTTCATCCATTTGACCCCTTGCGTAAGCGAGTAATCCTTTTTTGTGAAGAAAATCCGGATATACAAAAGAATCAGGTTTTTTAGATATGGATTCTTCAAGTTTTAACAAGTATTTTTCTGATTCTTC
This sequence comes from Caldifarciminota bacterium, assembly GCA_016929715.1. Classification (GTDB taxonomy): domain Bacteria; phylum SDB-A; class SDB-A; order SDB-A; family SDB-A; genus JAFGIG01. The sequence goes on along the minus strand of JAFGIG010000097.1, from coordinate 32,038 downwards.
AATCATGCCGATTCGCCAGTTTACATCGGACATATGCATATAAATTGTATCCAGGTTATCGCCCGAGGCGAAAGACATGGCTTTTTTGAAATATTTAATGGATTTTACCGTATCTAATCTAAGATATTCTTTCATTCCTTTTGATGTATATAAACGAGCCAGTTCCTCTTTGTTTTTTAATTTTTTAGCCCTTGCGACGCATTTGTTTATGTAGAAATCATAAAGGGTAAAATTTCCCTCGATTACACTTGCTTCCGCTTTATTTTTGTAAAGGAAGTATATTTCGCTTTCATTATCGGTTATCTCTTCCGCTAGTTTTATCAAACCTAATGCTTCTTCGGATTTTTTATCGGCAACAGCCTTTCCTATCGCGCAAAAATAAAGAGGCATAGCTTTAGATTTATTACCCGCCATATGGAAATGATAAGCCGTTTCTCCCGGAGAAAATTCCTGAATTGAACTCTTTCTGGAGAGGATTTCAGCGATCTTTTCATGTGTCTGTTTTTTTTCTTTGGATAAAATGGATTCATACAGAGCGTCTTTAAAGAATTGCTGAGTGAAAAAGCAAATATCCTTTTTTATTTCCAGAATTCCTTCCGCAGCAGCTTGTGACAGATAAAGAGAGGTTTCCTGATCACCGGTCAATTCTTTGATTACTTCCGGACTAAAACTGTATCCCGCGATTGAAGCGAATTTCAGTGCTCTCTTCATTTCAGGTCTCATCAAATTAAACTTCGCCATCGAAACGAAAGCGAGGTTTTCGGGAATTTTTTCAGGTTGTTTTCTGAGAAAAATTTTTGATTTTTCTTCTTTTAAGTATCCGAAGTTTTCGAGATGATTGATGAGCATGAGAGAAAAAAGCGGGTTTCCTTTAGATTTTTCCATCACATAATCAAGAAAAATATTATCTATTTGCCGACCCCCGAAACCGGAAGAAAGTAGTTCTTGAGTGTTGCGCTTTTTCAGCGGCGTAATCAGAATCTCTCCGAAACCATTGTATGAAAAATTAGGTTTTGATGATATTATCAGGACACTTTTGCTGGGACCGAGAATTTTCTGGATGGCTTTGACAATAGACATGTCAATTCTTTTAAATTCAGCGTCGTCTATGAGAAGAGCAAAGGGGAATTTTTTTCTCATACTATTTATAATCCTGTCCTGAAGAACATATTGCCATGACGATTGGGGAAGAGAAGAAATATTTTGAAAATCCTTATTGTATCCTAATTCTATGGATGCAGAGTCTGAAAGAAACAGAGGCGTTTCGCCGGGTTCTTTTCTTATGAAGACCACTTTGTAATCTTTGTTCAACTCTACTGAAAGGCGGGATAATAAAGCTGATTTGCCTATCCCCGAGTCGCCTTTCAAGTGGACTGAACGGCAGCCTTTGTCAAGAAGGCTTATAACCGATCGCATTTCCCTGTTTCTGTCGATGAAAACAGAAACTGGCCTCGAGTAGCTTTCGAATCGGTAATAGTCAATTTTCTCGGGATATTTGGGCAGATATCTGGATCTTGATTTAAGGCATTTTATTTTTGAAGACAGAAGCCTTTTGAATTTATCTGAAAAATATATGTCGCCCTGAGAGCCGATACGGGTGAGCCTTTCGGAAAGATTAATATCGTCGCCTATTGCCATGAATTTGGACTTGTCTTTTATGTCGAGAATGCCGGTATAGGCATAACCGGCTGATATACCTATTTTAGGTCTGTTGGAGCCGAAGATGTTCGATTGAATAATTCTCTGCGCGCATTCAAGTACTTCTTCGAATTCCGAAATATTTTCCGATCTGTGTCCAAAAAGAACAAGAGTCTTAAAGCCGTCCCGATTGATGCAATCTATATCGCTTATTTCTCCATTATGAGCGCTGATGAAATAATCGATTTTTTTTATGTATTTTTTTAGATCTAAAACTGAAATTGCCGGAGATTGTATCATCATTGAAACTACAACTCTGTGTTCAGGGTTTTTTATCACAGAAATGTTTTTTGTAAATATCGTTTTCGAAAATGGTTTTTGTCTATCCGGATGATGAACTAAAGGGTAAAAAAATATCGATCCATCGGCGAGATCAAGACCAGACAGGGTTTCTTTCGCTTTGCCTGATATGACGGACAAGTAGTTGTTTTTCCAAAAATAAGGAGTATAGACGAATTCTTCGCAGATGAAAGCGGATTTGAGACCTACTTGTTCAGATATATAGGATTTGATTATCTTGGTCAGGTTCTTGTTGACTTCTTTTACTGTGTTTATTGATCCGGCGTTGAAAGGAAGTGATATCAAAACGGAATCACCGGCGGCGTTAATGAAAAAACCTCCGTTCTGCTCATAAGCCTGAATAAAAGTCCCGTAAAGATCACTGACGATTTTAGCTATTTCTTCCATGCCTTCTCTGCCTTTTTTGGAAAAACTACTTACTATATGCGTGAAGCCCGACAGATCGGCGAAGAAAAGAGCCATTTTTATTTTTGGCTCTTGTTTATTTTTTGATCCGGTTTTTTTGGCAGTTGTATCGTCAATTATATCTGAATATGGAGGGTTCATAAAATATTTAATTTCGAACCTGTTTTCTGCAAAAATCTTATGAAATGACGAGAGAGAATTTTAAAAGGTGAATTCAGATAAGAATCCCATATAAGGCTTTTTTCTAAAAAAATCTTTTTTCCCGTGAGTTCGTGAAGTTTCCAAGTAAGTAAAACATGATATCTGTGATAGTCCAAATTAGCTATGGGCTTGTGTCTGAAAAGAGAATAGTATGTCCAGAAACCCATGTCGTAAAGAAAGATATTTTTTTCCAATGAAGAGACAAGTTCTTCTTTGATCCTATAAAAAGAAGAATCTACGGTGAACCTGCAGAGATCAAAAAGACCGAAAAGAGCCACTATCATACCGTTCAGGACGAGGCTTTTAGGCGTTGATGTGTATTCTTCGACAGCAGGGGACCCGTCGGGAAATTCGGTTTTGACACCGCCCTCACCGACAGGTTTGAAAAACGGCAGTATGGATTTCTGAGCGGCATCGAGGTAACGGCTGTCTCCGGACGCTTCATAAGCCCTCGTGAAAACCGAAGCCGCCCTGCCTTGCGCCATAGCCGAAATCCACGGAGGCTTGAGGTTGAGATGCTTGAGAGGAAAACTAAACTCATAGATACAGCTCTCTCCGCGGGGCTTGCAATGATCTAACAGCCATCTGCTTACCCTCATAAATTCGTCGAGTTTTTCCTGTTTTTTTTCCTGGAGAAAAATGTGAAGGTTATACAGAGCGTAATGCTCTATGAAAATAGGGTTGTATTCAACACCCCATGAATACTTGTATAGGGGTATTCCTTCCGTGTCGAAGGTGAAATTGTCATACATTCCTTCCCTGACGTCTTTGAAGCCGACGTCGATATAATACGGAGTTACCATTTTTTAATTTTAGACAAAAATTGCGGTCAAAGCAAAAGAAAGTATTATTCAGGTTTCAGAAGAATCCGTTTTCTCTGAAGCTGTATATTCCGCTTTTTGAAACTATTATGTGATCCAGAAGGCTTATTTCAGCCGTTGACAGGACTTTTTCTATCTTTTTGGTTAGGGTTATATCTGTTTCTGATGGTTGAGGATTGTCTGATGGATGGTTGTGGACAAGAATCACTGAAGATGCTTTTTTCAAAAGTGCCGTTTCAAGAATTTTCCTTGGGTAAACTTCTGCCTGACCTACTGTTCCTTTTGATATGGCTTCGTATTTCAAGACATGACCGGCATTGTCGAGATACAGAGAATAAACATGCTCATCTTTGAGAGCGCCCAGAGAAACCGACATTTTTTTTTCAAGCTCTTTCACTGCTTTATTGTAATTGTCAATTTTGATTTCGATCTTTTCAACGCTTTCATGATATGCTCTTTTGTATGCAGCTGCTGTGAAAAGAATTCCAAAAGCGGCTGAATCTCCAACGCCGTTGATTTGAGCGAGTTCAGCCTTTTCCGCGTTGAAAACAGAATAAAGCGATCCGAATTTATTTAAAATCTCGATAGCCTGAGCGCGCATATCTGTTCTCGGGACGCCAAACGTGAGTAAAAGCTCCACTATATCTATATCTGTCAGGGATTGGATGCCATTTTCAAAATATCTTTCTCTGAGCCTTTTTCTGTGACCGGGTCTATAACTGTCTCTGCTTTTTTTTTCTGATTTCATCAGTCATCTCTCCGAGTTCAGGATCCCGCGCACCCATAGTCACAACGGCATCGAAAGAGCTGAAATCAAAGTCTTCGACAACCATCGTTCCGTGTGAGACCGGAATGTCCTTGTTAAATTTTTTTATAAGACTTTTAAGATACTTTGAATCATATTCTCTTTCGGGAACTGTGCCTCCGGAATAAAAAACATCGAGCAGGTGGAGTGAATCGAAAGGGGATAGATATTCTGAAAATGCAAGAGCCATTTCTTTACCGAAGTTTTTGACGGGCGTGAAACCGTGAGGTTTGAAAATTACGAGTAATTTTTTATAATTTTCCTTGAGCGCTTTGAGAGAAGCCCGGATTTTCGCCGGATTATGAGCAAAGTCATCGTAAAACTTCGTCGAGGCGACATTTCCCTTGTATTCAAGCCGTCTTTTTATGAGAGGAAGCGAAGCCAAAGCATTTTGGACTGTCTCAATGGGAACGCCGTATTCGACGGCAATTGTCTTGGCTGAAATACAGTTTTCAATATTATGAGCGCCGAACATAGGCACCTTGAATAGATCACCCTCGTTTTGAAATGTCGTCCATATAATTCCATTTAGATCTGTTTCACGGGAAAGGATTGTATTTTCAGTCCGGTATTTTACTCCAAAGCCGAGAATATTGAAACAGGATTCGTGGACAAAGCACTTTTGGCTCTTCATACAAAATTGCCTGAAATCAGGCAAGAGTAGAAAAACGCCTGCATGATCCTCTGTGATATTCAGCAAAATGCCGGTGTCGGGTTTATAGAGAGGAAGATTTCCGTCGCTTTCGTCCCCTTCCACAATAAAAAAATTTTCAGTGTCGGAGAAATCCGGAGGATTTCCTTCGTTGCCTGTAAAAACAACTGGTTTTTTACCCCAACATCTGAAAATGTGTCCCAAGACAAATGCAGTTGTAGTTTTGCCGCTGGTGCCAGCGACGCAAATTGAATGACCTTTACTAATCAGAAAAGAGACGGTTTCAGATCTTGAAAATACAGGTATATTCAACTCGAAAGCCTTTTTCATAATAGGCGTGGAATCCTCAATGGCCGAGCTTCTTATCAAAACTGAGGATTTTTCGAGTTTTTCTCCGTTTTCTCTTACAATTTCAACCCCCAATCCGGTCAGATATTCTTCACGGGAGAGGGCTTTCCCTTGATCGAAGAGCCTATCTGAAGCCGTGATGTTGAAATTTTTAGAAACGAGGTAAGAAGCAAGAGTAACCATTCCGGAACCTGCTACTCCGGAAAGGTAAATTTTATCCGAGGACTTGATCAATTTCCACCGCTTTTATCATTTGATGACAAAGATGCTTTCGACCAAATAATGCGGGTCTGAACGCAGTAAATAAATGCCGTTCGGGAGATAAGCGCCGGATGAGGACAAACCTTCCCATAGCAGGATTTCTCCGGGGTGAATGTTGAACTCTAAAACCTTTCTGCCGGCGACATCGAATAAAAAAACCGAGCCGTCAAAAAACTTTGATTCGAGAATAAAACTTTTTCCCGTGATTACTCTGAAAATCAGTGCAGTATAGTTTTCGGCAGTCTCTTCCGATGCTTCTTTTGTTTTTCTGTAAAACAGTTTGTCATCCGGATCGAGCGTGACTGAATCCGGGATATCATGATGGATAATAACATAAACACTGTCAATATCCATCCATAGAACAAGAATTGAATCGACCCTGCCCTCCTTCCAGAGGGCTATTTCGAGAGGGAAGCTGTATATTCTGCCGCTCCATGAGTTTTGAGATATTATAACGCAAAGGGATTCGGAATTTCCGCACCAATTAAGAGACAAATTAGGGTAGTCAACCCCTTTCAGCCATTGCTCAAAAAAATAACTTAATTCCATGGCGCAGTTGGTTTCAAAAGTATTCAGCAAATCTTCTGAAGAGGCGTTTTTCCAGAGAAATTCGGAATAAAAATTTTTCATTGAAAGAAAAAAAAGACTGTCTCCCGTGAGTTCCCGAAGCATTCTGTAGAACCAGGCGCCTTTCCAATAGACATTTGATCCGAAAGGATCAGGACTGCCGATTATTGGCCAGTGATGGTCGTCATCCCATTTCAAAGCCCTTTCCCTGATGTAGAGAAGTCTTTCCTTGAACATACTGTCGCCCCTAAGCTCCAAAGCTGCAAGAAGTTCGTAATATGAAGCTGTTCCTTCGTTGATAAACATCTCTGAATAATCCGAACACGTAACTGCGTTGCCCCACCAGGTGTGGGCGAGTTCATGAGCGTGGACGAGAGTCGCCGCCCAGCTTCCGGGAGAATACCTGATGCAGGTCTGATTTTCCATTGCTCCTCTTCCGCCGGATTGGCACTGGCCTATCTTTTCACCAGCAAAAGGATAAGGAGCTATTATAGATTCAAAAAAGGAGACAATAATTTCCGAACTGTCAAGCATAGTCAAAGCTGTATTCTCGTTTCCTTTAATTGCGTAGTATATAAGATTTCCAGCCCATATATCTTTTTCCAGAATAGCGTAATCGGAACACAGGACTGCCACAAGATAAGTAGATATCGGATAAGGGTGTTTCCAGTTGAACCTCAGTTTATTATTTTCTAATGTGTCTATGGAATGCAGATTGCCGTTAGAAACCGCATAAAGGCTCCGAGGAACAGTTACCGAAATGTCGATTCCGCTGTCGGATTTTTCGCCGCAGAAATCAACGCAAGGCCACCATTGTTTTGATGCCTGTAAGGTCTGGACATCTGTAAAAAAACCGCCGAATGCTGTATAAAGGCCGGAAGAAGGTTTCCCGTGGTAAAATGTTGTCACGGAGAAAAAATCCCCTGAATCCAACAAAACTTCGGTTCTGAGAGTTACTGTGTCGAGAGTTCTTTCAAATACTTGAGCTTTGGCGCCGTTGAATAAAATACTGTCTATTTTCATATCCGAACCAAGATGATACTTTACTATATTCATTTGTCCGAGAGCAGAGGAAAACATCATGCATTTGCCGGAAAGAGTGTCGAAAGGTTCATAAAAAAATAGATCCAATTCGTATTTCAAAACGTCAAATCCGAAAGATTCCGTCCAGGTATAAATATTGATGTCTGAAAACTTATCCTCTTCAGGAAAAGCGCTTAAAATAAACAGCGAAAAAGCAATTGTCAAAAAGTTCACTTCAAGTAGTCTTTCCTTTCATTCTATTTATATATTCTTTATCGTAAATTTTCAAATAAATACTTAAAGCGACACATAATTTCATAACTTTGCATAAACTTGACATGTTCTGATTAAGGTGTTATTTCTAAAGTGCTGATAAACATACATATTTTTACAATGAGGGCGGTTAATAAGGACCGGTGTTATTGAATGAAGAAGTTGTTTAAGGACATCAAATCTGTCGTGTCCATGAACGAGGGCAGCATACCCAAAAGAGGGAATGATTTGTGCAAAATCGGCCTAATGAACGGTGTGGATATACTGACTGAAGATGGCTTCATAAAGGAAATCTCTCCAAAGGGCCGTTATTCCTCATCAGATGTGGATGTGTTATACAGCGCTGAGGGACTGACTGCTCTTCCGGGGCTTATCGATGCGCATACACATGCTGTTTTTTTCGGCACAAGAGTGAATGAGTTTTACCAACGTTCTCAGGGAAGATCTTATTTGGAAATACTCGAGTCTGGAGGGGGAATTCTCAGCACAGTCAGAAGTGTCAGGAGCGCCGAATCTTCGGATATCGAAAACTTCGCATCAAGGTTCATCGAATCCTTTCTCGATTACGGAACGACAACTGTCGAGATCAAATCAGGCTATGGACTGACTATTGATGATGAGATAAAGATGCTCAGAGTAATACGAGATATTTCAGAAAGGAAAAATATAGGAATAGTGCCTACTTTTCTCGGAGCTCACGCAATTCCTGTGGAGTATGAAGCCGATAAAAGCAAATATGTCGATTTAGTTTGTGAAAAAATGATCCCTCGGGTCGCAGAAAAAGGTCTTGCTGTGTTTTGTGATTTGTTTTGCGAAAAGGGAGTTTTCAGCCCATCGGATTCCCGCAGAATAGCCCAGTCTGCCGTAAAAAACGGATTGAGGATGAAATTTCACGCTGAGCAGTTCAGTAGGTCGGGCGTTGCTGACCTCGCAGTTGAATATAAAGCGGCTTCGGTGGATCATTGCGTCGAAATGAATAGAGATGATCTTGATAAAATTTCGAAAACAGATACCGTAATGATTTTTCTGCCCGGGACTGAATTGATTTTAGGTCAAAATAAATACGCGCCTGCGAGAAGCGCTGTTTCTAAAAACTGTGTTATTGCTTTGGCTTCTGATTTCAATCCAGGCAGTTGTCCTATTCAGTCCCTCTGGCTGATCGGCAGTTTAGGAGTTATAGAGCTGGCTCTTTCCTGTGAAGAAGTCCTCAATGCAATTACGGTGAACGCGGCGTATTCTCTGGGAATTCATAATTCAGTGGGATTGATAAAAGAAGGATATAAAGCCGATATGATTTTTATCCAAGAGAATGATTTGAGAGAAATTTTTTACTTTGTCGGGAAGAATCCCGTTAAAACAGTCGTAAAAGACGGGAAGGTAATCAGAGTTTCAGAATGAAAAAAGAAGAAGTAGAAATATTTAAAAAACTGTTCGAAACAGCAAAATGGGAAGAAGCCTTGAGGTTCAGCGAAAAACTGCCTGAAGAGGACCTTTCCAAAGAATTCAGATCTATTGTTTTTTTCAACATCAATCAGAAAAAGAGAGGAGAAGATATATCCTCTGAACTTATTAAAGAATACATAAAAAGGCATGATTTTTTTGAATGTCTCGCTTTCATGGAGACAATGAGAGTGTTTTCAAAAAAGAATTACAGAAATTATTTTAAGGTCCAAAACAGGATTCTAATACAAGCAAAATTTTGGTCCGGACTTCTCGACGTCGTGAGGGATGTTTTTGTCACTTACGGAAACGACGTAGAAGGGGTTTCTCAGTATATAGAATCTCTAAAACAATATGCAGGTCAGAATCCTGAGGTTTTAGGAGTTTTTGAAGACATCACTACTATTGTGAAAACAAAAAAAATGATTGAAACAGCCACTGCTAAAAACACAGCTGAAGGCCTTGATTTTTCAGTCCCGAAATATCTTGAAAAAATCGGTTCAAATGAAAATGCGGCATATTCATACATAAAACTTGCTAAAAGAGCGATTGAACTGAAGAGATACGACGAAGTAAAAAATTCTATTGATGCTCTTGAAAGACTCGGCTATGGCGGTCTTATGGAAGTCAAGGAACTTAAAAAAACTATTGAAAGCACAAAGGACACGGCGCATTACGGACCTACTGAAAGAAGCGTATCTGAACTTGTTGTAAATTATATTGACGGAATATTTGACAAAATACCCTTTGAAGCCCCTGAAAACCACATTAAATTCGCCCACTCTCTATACGGGAGAGCTCTTTACGAGCAGACTAAAAATGAATATCTGTATTCTGTTCTCACTTATCCCGAAGAGCAGAGAAGGACATATATAGAAAACCTGTTTTCTGAACTCGCAAATAATGACATTGAATGGGCCAATGAAGTTATGGATTTTTTTCACAATTCAGGAAAAGTGAACAAAGAAGAGATTAGTTCTATAAAGGTTCAGAAACAAGAACCTGCTGATAAAGAAGTTCTCGATTTGACCCGCGAAATAATGTCGACAATGGAAAAAGTAGATTTTTTGCCTGAAAAACCAAAACCCGACGAATCCACCGGGACTATAGGTATATACACGAAAGCGGGAAAGGATTTTTTCTCCGAAAAGAAAACAAGTGTAGAAAATGTTTCGGACAAAACTGAAAAGATTCCAGGAATTAAGAACGGCGATGATTATAAATCTTTCGGAGAAGGATATTTTTCTCTTAAACCTGTTATAACAGAGAAACGCGATGAAGATCAAAACAAAAAAGAAATATATATATATAAATGGGATGAAAAAACTGTGTCCGATAATATTGAACCCTCACAGGGCGTTAACGCCATTCCGACCGGTGAATCTTCCGGAGAAAAATTTCCCGGATTTTCCTTGCCGGAGAAAGAATCGCACGGGATTCCTGAACAAGAAGAAGAGACGGAAGACAACATTGATTTTTTGTAATGACAGGAGAATATATGCACTACAGGGATTTTTACGGGCTTAAAGAAGATCCTTTCAACAATGTTCCTGACCTGAGGTTCTTTTATCCAGGCAACGAATACACAAGGATTTATTCACGGCTTCTTAGAATCGCCAAAGACAGAAAAGGACTCGGAATTCTGACAGGCTGTGTAGGTTCCGGCAAAACTACCATGGCAAGACATCTCCTTCACCTTTTAAGAAGCGATAAAAACATTCAATCCGGTCTTCTCGTCCTTATGCACAGTGAATTCGAACCCGGTTGGCTCGTCAAGAGAATAGCGGGTCTTCTCGGAATGAGAGAAATCCCGGATGACAAGACGGAAGCTCTGGCTCTTGTGACGAAAAGACTGCTTCTTTATGACAACGAGAATAAACATACCGTCATACTTATAGATGAAGCCAATAAGATGACAAATCCTGAACAACTTGAAGAAATACGAGGCTTTCTTAACCTCGAAAGAGGGAGCCGAAGAATAATGACTTTTATTCTTTTTGGAACAACCGAATTCATTGAACACCTTAACAAAAACGAATCTCTTTCCCAAAGAGCTGCTTTAAGACTTGTTTTGAATCCTATGGACTTTCAGTCTACAGTAAAATACATACAGCACAGATTCGCCACCGTGAGAGGAGATCCTTCAATTTTCACGCAAAACGCTTATGCTTTGATTTTCAAGTATGCCATGGGTAGCCCGAGAACCACGAACTCTATTTGCGATAACCTTCTTTTTGAAGGTGCTCTGAGCAATAAAAAACCGATAGACGAAAACCTTGTTGCAGAAGTGGCAGAAATGCTCGGCTTCAGAAAGGGAGACTATTTTTAATGCCTCTTTCTCAGAGTGAAAGACGTATTCTGAAACAGGCTACTGATTATATGCGCCAAAAGCGTTACGATGAAGCGATAATGATTTGCAGGAAAATTCTCGATTCTAACGATGCTCCTGAAGTTCATCAGCGACTTGGAGATCTTTTTGAGAGAACCAACAAAATTAACGATGCCAAAGAACATTTTTTGATGTCCGCGAAGCTCTACGAGAAATTAGATATGTGGAATGAAGCGCTCGGAATTTATCGCCGTTTATCTAGAATCATGCGAGGCGATGAAGAAGAACTCGGATTCGACAAGGCTCAGTTGTATTTGAAAAGAAACATGATAGCAGAAGCGATAAAAGAGCTCACTTCTTACGGGTTTAAGAAAATCGAACAGAACAATTTAAGCGAAGCGTTCAAATCATTCGACAAAATTGTCGAGCTCGAACCTATGAACATGCAGATAAGGGAAAAATATTCAGACCTTCTGGAACAGAAAGGTCAATATCAGAAGGCAATCGAAAATTATGAATTTATGAAAAAGTATTTTCAGAAAGAGAACGATCCGAAAATTGTCCGCAATCTTGAAAAAAAAATTGAATTTGTCAAATCCAAGATGACTACTGTTATCTCAGGAAAGACAAAAGAATATACTGAAGATGAAAGAGGTGATGTCGGTTTCATGCTGGGAGAATTCGTCTCTGAAGACGAAGCCGCGTCTAAAGAAACCGCCGACAACGAAGAGATAGCCTCGGCTATAACGCAGAATTTCTATGACGATTTTCCAGTTGCCGAGAAAGAAAAGGAAGCTGTCCCAAATCCGTATATTGAAATAAAACTTGAAGATTCACAGTTGGCCGCCCTGCCGACCCTGTCAAAAATAGGCGGAGAGGAATCGTTTAGTTCTCTTGATACGAAAGAAGATTCAGATAAGGAGTTAAAACCCTCAAAAGACCTTGAACTTGACATTAGCGCCTTAAAAGTTGACGAAGGTATAACTCTTGAGGACATATTCGAAACGAAAAAAAAGCCTGTAAAAGAAAAAGGGGGCAAAGGACTTTCTGAAAGTATTGCTCCTGCTCAGATGCAGAACAAGCATAGTGAAGAACTTTTCGATCTGATAGAAGGGGACAAAAATGAATATTCGGAACCTCCGGATCTTATAGCCGGTCTTGACCTTGATGAATTGATAAAGGAAATGAAGGACATCAAGACAACTGACACGGTTTTCGTCGGGGACAATCTGCAGAGAATAGAGGTCAATGAGAAAGTCAAGAAAAGGGAAGACACTGTGACCATGTCTTCTCTTGATCAGTCTTTATCGCTCGATTCGCTTCTTGAGGGCAGTGTTGACTCATGGAGTGATCTTGCCGCTGAGCTCGCAAAAGAAATGCTTGACAGCAAAGCGATTGGAGAACTGAAAGAAACACAGAACAAAATGCTGACTGAGAGATCTACTTGGGAAGAATTTGAAGAACAGGCGGAGCTTCTTCTTTCCGTGGGCGAAGTTGAAGAAGCCGTGGATTATCTTTATCAAGCCGCGGACGCCTATTATGACGAAACGCAATTAGATAAGTCATGGAGCCTTTATGAAAAAATAGTGGATCTCAGGCCGTTTGAGCTGAGACCAAGGCAGAAAATGGTTCAGATAGCTCTGAAGCTTGAAGACAGCGGCAAAGCCGTAAAAGCATATATTTCTCTATATGATTGTCAGAAACTCAGAGGCGCTTTCGTTGACGCTGAAGACACCATGAAAAAACTCAGAAGAATTGCGCCGGATAATCCCGGAGTAGCGTCAAGGGACGTCGCCAAACCTGCCATGAACGGTCACATCAGCGAATCCTTGAACCTAAGTGAACTGCTTGAACACGAACATCAGAAAAACAAAACACCCGAAGAGGGCATAGGTTCCCTGATAGATGAGTTCAAAGAGGAAGTCTATCAGAGCATAAGTTCAACAGAGAGGGAGAATTTCGACGCGCATTACGACTTAGGGATAACATTCAAGGAAATGGGCTTGATAGAAGAAGCGATGGAGGAATTCAACATTGCTACGAAATCCAAGAAATCTTATGTCAAATCCATGGAAATGATAGCGAACTGTCTAATCGAACTTGAAAAAAAATTCGCCGCTGTCAGACAGCTTGAGGAAGTATTATCGAGAAATGAATTCAACGAGAACGAACTTGTCGGCATAAGGTATCTTCTTGGCAATTTATACGAAGAAAACGGCGAAGACGAAAAGGCAAAGCATCAGTTTTTTCAGATAATGAAAGTTTACCCGGATTTTTCGGACATTAAAGACAGAATAAAAAAATACAAATAACCTCTATTTGTTTTTATCTATTTCAGATTTTCTTTTTTCCCACCATTCCATTCTTTTTTTGATTTCCCTTTCAAATGCCCTGTCAGACGGAGTATAGAATCTATTGCCTGAAAGAACGGGAGGGAGTGTTTCCTGTCCGGAAAAAGCGTCAGGAAAATCGTGGTCATATTTGTAATCTTGACCGTGTCCCATTTTCTCTGCAAGATCAGTAGGCGCGTTTCTGAGATGGATGGGAACCGGCAAGTTTCCCGTCTTCTTCACGGCGGAACTGACCTTTGACCAAGCCCTGTAAAGAGAGTTCGATTTCGGAGCGGTGGAAAGATACACAGCGGCTTCAGCTAGAGCCAGTTCGGCTTCGGGCATACCGACAAGGTCAAAAGCGAGCCTTGCCTGGACAGCCACGGTTAAGGCGTTTGGATCTGCCATGCCCACGTCTTCGGAAGCTATTCTTATCATCCGCCTGAGAATGTATTTGGGGTCTGTCCCTGAGATGACCATTCTCGCCAGATAATATAAAGTTCCGTGAGGGTCGCTTGATCGGACGCTTTTGTGGAAAGCGCTGATAGTGTCGTAAAAAAAATCTCCTTTTTTGTCAAAGAGAAGTGTTTTCTGCAATCTTCTGTCCATTTCTTTTCCGTTGCCGGAAGCTTGCGAGCAGGATTCGAGAAGATTAAGTGCTCTTCTTGCGTCGCCTTCTGCGGCAGCGGCAATTTTTTTCATGAGCTCCGTCGGAATTTCTATCTGCGGATGTTGCTTAAGAGCTCTTTTCAATACTTGGAGTAAGTCATTTTCTGACAGGGTTTCAAAAATAAAAAGCCTGACTCTTGAGAGCAGAGGAGGATTGATATAAAATGAAGGATTTTCTGTAGTCGAGCCTATCAGGATAATTGTTCCCTTTTCGGCGAAAGGGAGAAGAACATCTTGTTGTGATTTGGAAAATCTGTGTATTTCGTCCAAAAAAAGAAATGATTTTCCGAAAATTCCGACAGAGCTCGAATTTGCAATTTCCCTTATTCTGTTCACGCCAATCAAAACCGCGCTTTCAGAATGAAATGGGATCTGGGGGTTTTCCATGGATATTATTTTTGCCAAAGTTGTCTTGCCTGTTCCCGGCGGCCCCCAAAATATCATGGAAGGAAACCTTTTATTCTTAAAACAATAATGAAGTTCTGTCCCTTCAGAAAGTATATGCCTTTGTCCGAAAAACTCAGATAGGCTTTTAGGCCTGATTCTATCTGCGAGAGGAGTGTTATCCATTTCTACCTTAATTTTAGTATATTTATTTTATGCTCTCCGGACAACAAGTTTATATTATTAACTCCATATTAAGGGATTGAAAATAATACTTGACAATTTTACGTAGGTTTATTTTAATAGGTTGTGGGAAAAAATGGGTAAAAAGGGGTTAAAATGGGTTTTTATGGAACGCACAGATGCTCAATAGATGAAAAAGGGCGTTTTTTTCTTCCCTCAAGATACAGAAAAGACCTCGGCGAAAACAAGATGTTCTTGACCAGAGGGTTTGACAGATGCCTGAATTTATATACCGTATCCGACTGGACTGAATTCGAAAAAAAACTTCTTGGGCTCCCTGTCAGTAAAAATGAAGTAAGAAGTGTTTTGCGCTATTTTATAGGGTCGGGCGACTATGTTGACATTGATGGAAAGGGAAGAATGAAAATCCCATCAGAGCTGATCTTTTTTGCAGGAATAATTAAAGAGATAACAGCCGTGGGAAGAGGTAACGTCATTGAGCTGTGGTCCAACGAGAATTATAAACCAGTGATGGAAAAAATTGACGAGAACATTGTGGATTATTTCGAAGGTCTGGAGATATGAGAAAAAGAATAGTGAGAAAAGTAGTCTACATATCCGGAGGTTTTAACCCATTCAAAGAACCTTCGATAATGAACAGGCTCGAAAGCCTCACTCAGGGAGATGAACAGGAAATAATCCTCGATTTCAAGGACCTCAATTATATGCATTTTCAATCCGGCATTTTACTCGAAACGCTAAAATCAAAACTAAAATCGAGAGGTAAAAACCTTAGGCTTAAAAATGTCAGCAGTTATTTCTTAACTGTCCTGAACCTTTCCGGATATAACTGGAAATCGGATCTGACGAAATGAAATTTGCCGGAATATCTCTAAAAGATGAACATGTTCCGGTAATGGCTCCTTTTGTCGTCGCTTTATTTTCCAAATTCTACGGCGGAAGATTTGCTGATCTCACTGTCGGACAGGGAGGGCATAGTTTCTGGATATTGAAGTCCCTTAAGCCTTCATATTTGGCTTGTGTCGACAGGGACGCTTCAGCTTTGGACTATGCTAAAAGTCGTCTCTCGGATTATTCTTCGGTGACAAATTATTTTCACATCAAATTTTCAGAAATAAAAAAAATGGATGGTGAAAATGTTTTTGACGGAATCCTCGCCGATCTGGGGATGTCTGATATGCAGCTTAAATCCGACAGGGGTTTTAGTTATAAAAATAACTCCCCTCTCGACATGAAAATGGACGCGTCTCAAGAAAAAAGCCTCAAGAGCGTTCTTTCGGAATCTTCTCTTGATAAGCTATGTGAAATACTTTCGTTATCAGGTAGAAGAGACGGGACTAAAGCCATAGCTAAAGCAATATTCGAAAAAAGAGATAATATTAAAACCACAGAAGATCTTGTTGAAATTGTCAGAAAAAAGGGCATTAGACATGATGCCGCAAAAAGGCTTTCGCGGGTTTTTCAATCATTCAGAATTGAGGTCAACGACGAAATAGGAGAACTCTCAGGGCTTCTGGAGACAATACCCCAAATGCTCAAACCGGGGGCAAGATTCATAATTATATCATATCACTCCGTCGAGGATACAATAGTCAAAAACAAAATGATCGAATGGGAAAAAGAAAAAATAGCCAAAAGGTTTTTTAGACGGGTTGTTAAACCTTCTAAAGAAGAAAAACTCAAAAATAAAAAATCTAGAAGCGCTCATTTGAGGTGCGCGGAGTTTTGCACATGAAAAAAATCCTGACATTTTCGGCTTTTATCGCCCTAATAGTATTTGCGGGGTTTTTTTTGACTGTGAAGCAGAGATCTGAAGTGATGGCTCTTGCAAACGAAACATTTTCATTGGAAAGAGAGATTGACAGGAAAAATCAGGATCTCCTCAAAACCCAGATAAAAATGGATGACATGTATTTTACCGCCGCGTTTGTAAAGCGTTTGGCTGAAACTCTCGAGTTTGTTTTTGTTAATAATCAAGAATACAAGGCGATTCGAATAATCGAAACGGAAATTTATAGAGATGATTAGAAAAAAGCATCCCAAGGTTGAGATTCTTACAGTTTTAGCTTTCGCCTTGCTTGTTTTGTTCTCTCTTGAACTGGGTAAAGTAGCCATGTCAGAAGAATACAGGCAAAAAGCGAGGGAAATCACAGCTTACAGTTTTTCTCCGGAAATGCTCAGAGGGTCCATTCTGGACAGAAAATCCAGATGCGTGGCTTATTCACACAAGGCAATTTCAATTTTTGTCTACCCCGAAAGCGTCGATAACAAAATCCAATGCGCGAGAGATTTAGAAAGGTTGGGAGTATCAAGCTTTGAGGAAATACTCTATGCAATCGAGGGAAGAAACGGTTTTACTTGGATAAAAAGAGATGCGCCGGAAGAATTATGCAGTGCCGTAAAAAGGGAAATGATTCCCGGAGTAGGTGTTTATTATGATCAGATTAGATATTACGGCAGAGAGCATGCCTTTAATAATCTCATTGGGTCAGTCGATCCTTCCAATAAAGGCTTGTCAGGAATCGAATATACATTCGACAAGTTCCTCAGAGGCGAAAAAGACACAACAGTGATGTCATTGACACAAAAAGGAAACATGTATATCGGATCTTCAGCTCTTCAGGGGGCAAGGTTCAGGGGCGACGACGTCTATTTGAGCATAGACATGGATATTCAGGAAATAGCCTACAACTCACTGAGAAAAGCGGTTGAAAATCATTCGGCAAAATCAGGCTCCGTAATCGTTATGGACCCCAGAACGGGAGATGTAAGAGCGATGGCTACCATCGGCGGAAAGAATCTGAACATGGCTGTGGATTGGCAATATGAACCCGGCTCTACTTTCAAGCTGATAACTGCTGCTGCAGCATTGTCTTCGCGATCCACAGAGCTAGATGAGCTAGTGGAAACGGGAGAATGCAGAGTCCAAATCGGAGATTATATTATAAAAGACGCTGAAAAGCATGGGCCTCTTGATTTCAGGGGAGCTTTTGTTCATTCGTCTAATGTCGGAATGGTCAATGTCGCAAAAAGAACAGGTAAAAGTGTTTTGTATAAGCATATTCTTCTCTTCGGTTTCGGCGAAAAAACGGAAATTGACCTTCCGCATGAAGCAAGAGGAAGTATTCCGAGCGAAAATCTGTGGGTGGATGTCAGATTGGCTACTATTTCTTTCGGGCAGGGACTGTCGGTGACTCCTCTGCAAATGGCAACAGCTTACGCCGCAGTTGCCAACGGCGGATTTTTGATAAGGCCGAAAATCGTCGACAGCATCGTGTCGCCAGTCAGAGGAACGATGATAAAAAAACAGACACGATAAGAAGAGTGCTTTCAAAAGATTTGGCGGATACTCTCACAAACCTCCTTGTCATGGCAGTGGAAGAAGGGACTGGAAGAAACGCTAGAATTCAGGGTGTGCAAGTAGCGGGAAAGACAGGAACAGCTCAGATCGCTTCTGAAAGCGGCGGATACACTGAAGATGCTTATATTTCATCCTTTATAGGATTTTTTCCGGCTGAAGATCCTACATACGTAATCTGCGTGGTTATTGAAGAACCGAAAGGTGTTTATTACGGAGGAGCTGTAGCTTCTCCCGTTTTCAGGGAAATCACCCGATACATAATCGGAACCATGAACATAATAGAAACCGCGAGAATAAATTTATGAAGACATTAAAAGACATTCGCCTGCGCTTCCCTTCCATTGAAATTGTCGGGGAAAAATCAGAAAATATACAAGTGGGCGGAATAGGCCCTGATTCAAGAACAATTGAAAAGGGTGATGTATTCGCGGCTCTTGATGGAAAAAGTTCTTCTGGGAGAGAGTGGGCTAAAATAGCAATAGAAAAAGGTGCTTCGGCGATTCTTTCGGACAAACTCGTGGAATTAGATCTTCCTGTCGCGCAGATTTTATCGAAACAGCCGGAGAAAGCCGCGATGGAAATAGCCGATTTCATATATGATGATCCCGTTAAGACTCTCGTTATAACAGGTGTAACAGGCACAAACGGCAAAACCACCTTGTCTTTCATGCTCAGGTCAATGTTTCATGGAGCAGGATTGAATTCAGGTATGATAGGAACTACAGGTCATTATTTTCCTGATGAAAAAGAAAAAGCCTATAATACAACTCCCCAAGCCCTCGAAATTGCGAGGTTATTGGGTAAAATGAAAAACAAAAAAACCACGCATGTCGTGGTTGAAGTCTCATCTCACGCTCTTTCCATGGGGCGCACAAAATACATGAAATTGGACGCAGTTGTGTTTTCAAGTTTCGGACACGATCATCTTGACTGGCATGGAGACCTCAGGTCTTACTTCAACGCGAAACTCGGTATTTTTTCACTTATGAAAAAAAAATCCTTCTCATGTGTGAGTGAATCTGTCGGCAGAAAAGATGAAATAACTAAATCTACTGACAAGCCCGTATATTTTTATTCCATGGAGAAAAAAGCCGATTTCTGGGCGGATCAGATATATTCTGATTTCAAAGGCTCATGCTTTTTTCTAAGGGGTGAGGGTGCAGATTTCCAAATCAAACTTAATATACCGGGGGCGATAAATATTCTCAACGCAGTCGGAGCTTCTGCTTGCGCGGTAAAGTTAGGGATAGATCATCAGAGCATAAAGGCAGGCCTTGAATCTGTTAAGACGATTCCTGGCAGAATGCAGAAGATAAAATCCAGAGCTCCTTTCGGTGTTTTTGTAGATTTTGCACACACACCGGATGCCATGGAAAATCTGCTTTTAAGCTTCAGGAGACTAAAACCGGCAAAGCTCATAACTGTATTCGGATGCGGAGGCGAAAGGGACAGACTAAAAAGGCCGATTATGGGAAAAATTGCAGAAACTTACTCAGATACAGTTATATTGACAGACGACAATCCCAGACGCGAAGACGCTGAAAAAATTATCGAAGAAATTATCCTTGGGATGAATAAAAAGCCGCTCGTAATCAGAAACAGAAAAGAAGCCATAAGGGAAGCGATTAATAAAGCCGTTGAAAATTCAGTAGTGGTTATCTGCGGCAAAGGGCATGAAATATGCCAGATAGTAGGCGTCACGGAATTCAGGTTCGATGACAGTGAAGAGGCAAGAGCGGCTCTCGAGGAGGCAGGGTGGAAATAGAATTAGGATACCTTGCAAAGCTTACAGGAGGAAAAGTAGAAAACGTTTCTGAAAAAATACAGGTCAAGGGGTTCTCGTCCGATTCGAGAAAAATAGTTAAAAACAACATGTTTGTCGCGTTAAAAGGCCAAAAGACCGACGGACATCTTTATGTCGCCCAAGCCTTAAAAAACGGAGCCGCAGCCGTTTTATGCGAAAAGAAAATTGATGGACCAATCGTTTTAGTCCCTGACTGCATAAAAGCCATAGGCGTTCTTGCATCCGCAAAGATAACTCTTTCGGGCGCGAAAGTAATCGGAGTGACAGGATCGGTTGGTAAGACTACGACAAAGGAAGCTGTCAGATCGGTTTTTTCGACGGGCTTCAAAGTTACGGCAAGCGAAGGAAACATGAACACTGAAATTGGAATGCCTCTGACAATACTGAACGCAGACAGCGAAGCGGACTATTTTGTTCTCGAAATGGGAGCGAGAAAAAAACATGACATTAAAAACCTATGTTCGATAGCGAAGCCCGATATTGCTATTATCACAAGGATAGCGCCTGTTCATCTTGAAATTTTCGGTTCGCTTGACTCTATTGCCGATTCCAAATTTGAAATAATTGAAAATCTTAGAGAAAACGGAAAAGCTTTTGTAAACGGCGACGACGAAGAGATCACAAAGCGCATAGATGAATACGGGGCTAAGATTCAATACTTCGGAGTTCGGCATCAAAAGGTCACAAATATCAGAAGGGGTAAAACAAAGACAAATTTTATTGCTGAAAATATTGAATTTTGCGTCAGATCTCCGGGTGAATCCGGTCTTTACGCCGCTTTAGCGGCATTGAAAACCGGTTTGTTTTGCGGTCTTGAAGCACGAGAGATTTCACGAGGAATTTCTGAAATGAAACTTCCTCCAAACAGGCTGGATGTGTTTAGATCCCGCGGAATTACTGTTATTGACGATTCATATAACTCCAGTCCTGTCGCCCTGGAATCTGCCATGAAATATGTTGCAAATTTCTTTGATGGCAGGAAGTTGGCGGTAATCGGCGACATGAAGGAATTGGGGAAAGAAAGCCCGTTCTTCCATGAGAAGGCGGGTTCATATGCTGTAAAACTCGGTTTTTCAGAGATAATCGCAGTAGGAGAATATTCAGGTTTCATCCTTAAAGGTGCGAAAGAGAATAGCTCTAAAAGTGTGATTTGCAGGGAAGCGGATGATTGGAGACAGGCTCTCCAAACACTTATAGATGATGTTAGAGAGGGTGACGTAGTTTTAATTAAAGGAAGCAGAGCTATGGAGCTGGATAATATAGCCGATACTCTGAAATCTGGTGGTCGAAATGTATAAGATCCTTTTCGGATTAAAAGACACTTTTTCAGTCTTCAACGTCTTGGGTTATATCACTTTCAGGTCAGCTTACGCAGTTGTAACCGCGCTTTTTATATCATTTTTTGCCGGGCCTTACGTCATCAGAAAACTGCAGAAACACAGAACCGGTTCCGTAGTGAGAGAATTCACTCCTGAAGGGCATGAAAAGAAAATCGGAACGCCTTCAATGGGGGGAATTCTTATTGTAGTGTCAATTCTTGTATCGGTGATTATCTGGGGCGACTTGACAAACAGAAACATAATTATTCTTCTTTCATCCATGATATGGCTCGGAACTTTCGGATTTCTTGATGATCTGATGAAAATGAAAAGAAAAAAAGGAATGAGAGGAAAATATAAACTTATAGGTCAAATCTTTCTCGCCGGTTTTGTAGGATTCATGCTCTTTAAGTTTCCTTCCGGGGGAGATCTGAAAGTCACCCAGACTCACGCACTTTTTCTAAAAAATTTAATAGTTGACTTTGGTTGGTTATACATTCCTCTGATTTTAACAGTGATACTCGGCGCTTCAAATTCAGTCAATATTACTGACGGCTTGGACGGACTGGCAGCCGGTTCTCTGGCGGCCTCTTTCGCATCATTTGCAGTGGTTTCCTACATAGCAGGTAACTTCAAGGCTTCTCAGTATCTGCATATAGGTTTTGATCCGCTTGCGGCTGAAGTCACTGTTTTCGGAGCCGCCGCCTTCGGAGCCTGTCTTGGTTTTTTATGGTTTAACGCTCACCCCGCTCAGGTCTTTATGGGTGATACAGGCTCGCTTTCACTTGGCGGAGCTCTGGGTTTGATGGCAGTTTTAATAAAACAGGAAATTTTACTTGTTTTTATAGGCGGAGTTTTTGTTGTGGAAGCTTTGTCTGTGATACTTCAGGTTTCGTATTTTAAGATGACAGGCGGAAAAAGGATTTTCAAGATGACTCCCATACATCATCATTTTGAAAAGTGCGGATTGCCCGAAAGCAAAATTGTCGTCAGATTCTGGCTTCTGGCGATATTGTTTGCACTCATAGGAATCAGCACGCTGAAAATAAGGTGATTATGGAAAAAATTACCGTGTTAGGAGCGGGTAGAAGCGGAATAGCGGTTGCAAAACTGCTTAATCTAAAAGGGAGTAGAGTATTTTTGACGGATAAGGACTCCATAAACGAAGACGTAAAAAAAACGTTAAGAACCCTTGGAGTCCAATTTGAGGAAAACGGGCACTCGGAAAGGGCATTTGATTGCGATTATGCGGTCATAAGCCCGGGAATTAATACGGAGTCAAATATAGTTAAAAATTTTTTAACAAGAAAGATTGATGTCATTTCGGAAATCGAAATTGCCTCGAAATTTTTAAGGTCAAATCTCATGTCAATAACCGGAACAAACGGGAAAAGCACAACAACTGCCCTCTTTTGTCATGTTTTAAATCATTCAGGAATAAAATGCCATATGGGAGGAAATCTGGCTCCCGGTATTCCTCTGTCTGAAATTTCCATCCAGGCTCTTCCCAACGAATGGGTAAGCGCCGAGATAAGCAGTTTTCAAATGGAAAGGGTAAAGGATTTTTCGACCGACGCGGCTGTATGGACAAACATCTCAAGCGATCATTTGGACCGGCACAGAGAGATGAAAACATACGCTTCTTTGAAGGCGGATCTAATAAGGAGAGTGAAAAAAAACGGCTTTGCAGTTCTCAACTCGGATTTTCCGGAAATAGTATATATGTCGGAAGGTGCTCAGTGCAGGAAATATTTTTTCGGTTCCGGAAAAGACATTAAAAATTGGGCCTGCATTAATGAATCGAAAGCTGTTTTCATGCCGGAAGGTGACTTGGAATTCAGCGTAGGAGAAGACGAGTTGTTTCTCAAGGGAAAGCATAACCTCGAGAACGTTCTCGCGGCCGGAATATCGGCATATTTGATAGGAATAAAACCGCAAGATATCGTCGAAGCAGTTAAAGAATTCAAAGGACTCCGTCACCGTCTTGAAAAAATCGGATATTTCGAAGGAATATTATTTATAAATAACTCGATGTGCACAAACGAAGCGGCTTTTAGGAGATCTCTCGAAGCTTTTCGAGGATCAGTAACAATAGTAGGAGGAAAGGCGAAAAACACTGATTTGTCGGAAATAGCTTTGTCCTGCAGGGATTATGCAAAATCAGTGATTCTTATAGGCGCGAGTTCAGCGGATCTTTCAAAAAAGCTTTTAGAGATGAACGTTGACCACCAAATTGCCCAAGGAATGAAAGAGGCAGTGGAAAAAGCAGCAAAAAAAGCTAGAGCAGGTGAAACGGTTATTCTAAATCCGGGAATGGCAAGTTTTGACATGTTTAAGGATTTTCAGGAAAGAGGAGATGTATTTTCGCGGGAAGTCAGAGATTATTATGAGAAGAGATGAAACTAAATTAAGGGAAAAAGCCTTAAAAGCCGACTATGCGCTGCTGCTGGCAGTTGCCGTCCTGCTCGCCATAGGGATAATTAGCGTATTTTCAGCTCAGCACAGAGCTTCAGTATTCAGCTTTGGTCCTTCAAGTTCAGCATACAGGCACCTTCTCAATATAGGCATCGGTTTATTTGCGATGATTATAGCTTTTTGCCTTCCTTTGAAAAAGCTTGATAATACAGTTCTTATACTGTTCTTTTCATTTGCCGTTATAATTCTTTTATTTGCAGTAATTCTGTTTGGTTCAAACATTAACGGAGCTCACAGATGGTTAAAAATAGGATTTTTGAATTTTCAGCCGTCAGAGCTTGCCAAAATCGTTCTGATATTTTACGTTTCGCATTACATAAGGAGAAAAAACAGCACAGTCAAGGAGAAAAACCCAAAATGGTCATGGGGACTTCTCATAATAATTGGAGGAATAATAGCTCTTGTCGCGATAGAGCCTGATGTTTCAACGGCGTTGGTTCTTCTTCTTCTAATTTTTGTGTTCTTTTTCGTTGGAAATGTTCCCCTGAAGTTTTCCTTGGTCCTAATAATGTGTGTGCTGTCAATCGGGTTAATGTTGTATTTACTGCCCGGCAGCAGGTTCAAGCATATAGACGAGAGAATAAAAAACTACGCGATAAGCATAAGAAGAGGCGAAACAGCCGTTCCGGAAAACTCACAGATGCAGAATTCTATACTTGCTTTTGCCAACGGAGGTCTCTTTGGAAGAGGCCTCTGCAAAGGAGAACTCAAAAACGGATCTTTTATCCCTGAAGTTGACAGAGATCTCATAATAGCGGCAGTAGGAGAAGAAATGGGCTTTGTCGGGACGCTTTTCCTTATGTCCTTGTATTTTGTGATTCTCGTGCTCGGTTTTAAGATTGCTTTGTTTTTTGAGGACAAAGACAGGTTTCTGTTTTTTCTTGCATTCGGCATTTCAGCTAATTTTTTTGTTTTTGCAATTATCCACGCTTTTATCAGCATAGGTTATCTTCCCGCTACCGGACTTGTTCTCCCTTTTGTTTCTTACGGAGGAACATCGATGGTAGGAAATCTTTTTATGCTCGGAATTCTTTTGAATATTTCAGCTGAATCAAAAATCAGGCAGATGAATGAAAATATTATAAAAAAAAGAGAGATGATTTTTCTCAGCACAAAAAGCAAGCTGAATAGCAGAGGATATTACATCCGTTCTGCAGGGCAAAAGACGGGGAACAGCTCGTGAAAAAAGCAAGGCTTCTAATTGCCGTAGGGACAACCGGCGGACATTTATATCCGGCTCTATCGGTTGCAAAGGAGGCGAAAGAAAAAGCGGAAATCTATTTTTCCGGAATCGGAAAAGGAATGTCGGAAAAAATCGTGAATGAAGAGGGTTATGCTTACTTAGAAATTGCAAGTCTTCCATGGGCAGGAAAAAAACTTTCGGAAAAAATAGGCTCCTTGCTGGTCCTTTTTAGGGGTGTTTATTTCTGTGCGAGAAAAATACAAGGTATAAAACCGAATGCGGTTTTTGGAACGGGTTCTTTCGCGACTGTTCCTGTCATGTTATCGTGCATCATTCTTTCTGTCCCGATATACATATTCGAAGCGGATACAAAGCCCGGAATGACGACAAGGCTTTTCTGCAGATTTTCAAAAAAAGTGTTTTTGGCTTTCAGCGAAACATCTAAATATCTGCCGGCGACTGTCAGAACTGTTCACACAGGAACACCTGTGAGAAAGGAAATTGGAAAGGTTAAAAGAAAAGAAGCTTTAGAAAAATTCAATCTCAGTCCTGACAGAAAAGTCATTCTCGTTTTTGGGGGCAGTCAGGGATCTCAAACTCTGGAGAAAACATTTTATGATATGTATAAAAATTTTGGAATCCCGGGAGAAGCTCAATTACTGGCTTCATCAGGAAAATTTTCAATAGGTCTCTTTGAAAAGTGCGGTGAAAAACCAATTGTTTTTCGTTACATCGATGACATGGCTTCAGCATACGCCTGCGCGGATGTCGTGCTTTCACGCTCCGGAGCGATGACAGTAGCCGAACTGTCGGCTTCCGGGACTCCATCAGTATTAGTTCCGTTGAAATTAGCCAGAGGTCATCAGATTGATAACGCTCTTCAACTTGAGAAAAAAGGAATAGCGGTAATTATTGATGAGGAAAGATTAAACGCGAAAACGCTGTATGACAGCATTGAAAAAGCTTTTGAGAAAAATTATTCTGAGTTGAAACCCCGAGAAAATATTTCTCATATAAGATGCGATCCCGCTCGATTGATAAGCGAGGAGATTATTAATGAAATCTGAAAATATTCACATGCTTGGAATTTGCGGTTCGGGAATGACGCCTCTTGCAATATTGCTGAAGAATAAAGGAAGCAGTGTCAACGGTTGCGATAAGAACTTAAATGAAAACGCTTTATTACTCGAATCAGAGGGCATAAGAACCATCAAGGGACATTCCCCGGATCATCTTAAAGGAATAGACAAAGTCGTGTATTCAAGAGCCGTTGACCTGAAATGCGAAGAGATCCAAAAGGCGCAAAGCATGAGTTTGCCGATGTTTTCCAGGGGAGAAGCCTTGAGAGACAGTTTAGAAAACACCCGATTGACCGGAGTGGCAGGGACTCACGGTAAAACTACCACTGTCTCAATGCTCGTTCACATTTTGAGGGAAAACGGCGTTGGTGTTCTGGGAATCACCGGTGGAGCGCCTTTCGGCTGGGAAAGCGGTCTATGCTGGTCTGAAAAAAAGACCGCCGTTTGCGAACTGGATGAAAGCGACAGGACGTTTCTTTTGTTTTCTCCAAAACTCGGAGTAATAACTTCAATAGAAGCGGATCACATCGGAAAATTCTATTCAGGAGAAGAAGAAATTCTGGAGGCATTCCGGAAATTCGAAGAAAATTCCGAAAAATGCATAATACACGTATGTGACAAAATGACTGCCAAAGCAGCGAAGGAGAAAAAAGCGAAAACAGTAACTTTAGGCGAAACAATGGGTTGCGACTTGAAATACAGTTTTAGAGAAAATTCAGTTTTGCTTTTCGGGCAGGAGATAAAGCTTAAAATGCCGGGTAAACATAATCTGCAAAATGCCGCCGTAGCGGTTGCAGCGGCTGAAGAAATGGGAGTGCGGCCCAAAAAGTCAGCAGAATCTCTCTTATCATTCAAAGGAATAAAAAGAAGAATGGAAGTTGTTTATAAGTTTGAGGATAGTGTTTTAATAAGCGATTACGCTCATCACCCGACCGAACTTCGTTTTTCTCTGAACGCGCTGAAATCTTCGGGTAAGAAAATAACGGCAGTTTTCCAACCTCATTTGTTTTCTAGAACAAAAGATTTTCACGAATCTTTTGCCGATGCCCTTTCAGCAGCGGATGAATTGATCCTTCTCCCAATATACCCTGCGAGAGAAAAGCCGATACCCGGAGTAACATCGGAGTTGATAATAGATGACCTGCGAAAATCCGGAAAGAGCGCCTATATGGCAGAGACAATAGATCAAATGCTTAAAATTCTTTCAGGCTTAAAACCGCGCGGAATCATCGCTCTCCTCGGCGCGGGTGATATTGATATGTCAAAAGATGAAGTTATAAAAATACTCAAGGAAGACAAATGATTGATTGCCTGAGGAAAATCGATCTTGCTGATTTCACTACTCTAAGACTCGGTGGAAAAGCTGATTATTTTTGTTATGTTGATAATGACCAAAAATTTGATAAAATTATCACATATTGTGAGAAAAATGACATATCATACATTATATTGGGTGCCGGCAGCAATGTTTTGTTCAGCGACAAGGGTTTAAGGGGTTGCGTATTAAAGCTTTCGGGGAGTTTCAGAAACGTATCAGTTCAGGAAAACATAGTAAAAGCAGGTGCAGGAGCTCTCATTTCTGAAGTTGTCGGAAGAGCGAAAGAGAATGGTTTAAAAGGGCTTGAGTGCATGTTCGGTATTCCCGGGACAATCGGAGGAGCGGTGCACATGAATGCGGGAACGAAATGGGGGACCGTGGGAGAGCGAGTCAGAAGGGTAAAGACGAAGGGGAGGGATTTTTTCGAGGTCACAAAAGAAATGTTCAGATACCGGAAAGGAATAGAGGATTTGATATTGGGAGTTGAATTCATACTCGAAAAATCGGACGAAAAAGAGATAGAAAACACTATATTACAGATAAAAAAATTCAGAATCGACAGATTCCCCAGAAACTCAAGGACTGCCGGATGTATTTTTAAAAATCCTCCCAACGGACCTCCCGCTGGAAAACTGATTGAGCAGGCGGGTTGGAAAGGGAAGATTGTAAAGAATGTGTTGATTTCAGACAGGCATGCCAATTATTTCATACCTCTGAGAAACGCCAAGAGTTCCGATTTTATCGAATCTGTCGCCATGGTCAAGGAAGATGTATTCAAAAAACTTTCTTTTTCTCTCGAAACAGAAATAAAAATTTTCGACGAGAACGGAAAATACAAATATGTTTAAGGTAATATTTTTCTTGTTTTTGACGACAATTGTTTTCTGCGCGGGGGTCGTAGTCGGAAAAACAAGCCTGTTCAGGGTGGAAAATGTAAAAATTTACGGAAGCACGGAATTTAACGGCGATGAAATAATCAGTTTGGCAGGTATTAAACGAGGCCAATGCGTTTTTTTCATAGATTGGACGGCGGCCCAAAGAAATCTTTCTGAAAAAGTTTCGGCTAAAAAAGTCCGATTATACAGAGAAGGATCAAATACAGTAGTTGTTGAAATGTTAAAAAGATACGCATCGCTCGATATCGGAGGAGGAAAAGGCATTGACGCGGATGGATATATAATGAAGATCGATTCCGGGGAAATTCTTTTGAGGGCTTACACAATCAATGAATATTCCGACAGCGACAGACAGCTGTCCGGGGCTGACCGTTTTCTAAACGGCGTGGCATCAGTCTGCACAAGAGGGCAAAGTTTTCCTTTTCTTGAGTCGGTTTTTGTCTGCGAGAAAGGAATTTCTTTGATGACGGAAGACGGAATAGCGGTATTCATAGGAAATACAGACATAATCTTGTCCTATAGAGTAATACTCACTTTGAAAGAAACAGATCTGTGGAGTAAAAAGTATTGTTACGATTTGAGTTCTCCCGGAGAACTTCTGATTTTCAGGAGATCCGGTTTAACAAACAACAGAGAATGCCATGGGGGATGATAATGGATAAAAAAATGATCGTGACTGCCCTTGACCTGGGCTCGAATAAAGTATGCGCGGTCATAGCCGAAATTGCTTCGAGAAACAAGATTAATATCATCGGAGTAGGCGAATCCCTTTCTGAAGGGATGAGGCACGGAGTGGTGATAAATCTTGACAAGACAGTGTCTTCAATAAAAAACGCCATACACGATGCTGAAGTGATGGCAGGAGTTCAGGCTGGGCCGGTAAATGTAGGAGTGACTGGAGAGCATATTAAAGGAATTGCAAGCAAAGGCGTGATCTCGATAACCAGCAGGGAACAGGGAATAACAATAGCAGACGTGGAAAGAGTCAAAGAATCGGCGAAAGGAATAGCCATTCCTGCTGAAAGAGAGATCATACACACTCTGACCCAGGATTTTATTGTCGACAACCAACCAAACATAATAGATCCTGTCGGGTTGATGGGGATGAGGCTTGAAGCAATAATCTATATAATTACCGCTTCTTCGCTCGCGCTTGGGAATATAAAAAAAGCAGTGGAAGGAGCCGGTTTATCTGTTGATTCGATAATTCTCCAGCATCTTGCTTCATCGTATGCTGTGCTCGATGAAGAAGACCGGCAGCAGGGGATAGCTCTTCTTGATATTGGCGGGGGCGTTACAAATATCTCCCTTTGGTTCGGAGGCTCCCTCAGAGACATCGGTCTTGTCAAATTAGGCGGAGACTCCATCACCAGAGACATTTCTATGGGTCTGGCTACATCTTACGCTTTCGCAGAAAAAATCAAAAGAGAAAAGGCATCTGCCCACCCTTCTTATGTAGATCCTGATGAAGTAATTGACATTCAGGGGACCGCGGGAAGATCCAGCAGAAAGGTGACGACTGAAAGACTTCATGACGTAGTCGAAGCACGAATAGAAGAAATCATCGATTTCTCTTTTAGAAAGATACAGCGAAGCGAATATGCTCACAATCTCGCCTCAGGAGTAGTAATTACCGGAGGGACTGCGAACTTAAAGGGCATAGTCGAAGTGGCGGAGGAAATCTTCGAGCTTCCTGTCAGAGTGGGAACTCCGGAGAATGATTTGCTTGGAATGGTAGAAGCGGTTTCATCTCCGGCTTTTTCAACACCTATTGGACTGATTAAGTATTCGATTTCA
This sequence comes from Caldifarciminota bacterium, assembly GCA_016929715.1. Lineage (GTDB taxonomy): Bacteria > SDB-A > SDB-A > SDB-A > SDB-A > JAFGIG01. Next base: position 2,096 of record JAFGIG010000097.1, on the reverse strand, counting down.
GGTAATGAAGAGACTGAATTCAGGGGCGAAAAAGAAAAGAAGAAGAATATGGTAGGAGGTTTAAAAAAATGGCTGAGCGATTTTTTCTGAAAGAAGACCGATTAGGGTTAAATTGACAATGCATAAAGTAAAAGGAGGCATAAATGGGGATATTTGAAATGGCTCCGCAGGAACTCCCCCTGGCAAAGATTGTGGTGGTAGGCGTCGGAGGGGCTGGCGGGAATACTGTGAACACAATGGTTGAAGAAGGCATAGAAGGAGTGAATATTGTCGTTGTCAATACGGATCTTCAGGATCTCATAAAATCCCGCGCCCAGAAGAAGATCCAAATAGGCAAAGAGACTACTCGCGGACTCGGAACGGGTTTTGACCCCGAAAAGGGGAAAAAAGCAGCCGAAGAAAGCCTGAGGGAAATTGAAGAAATGTTCAAAGGTATAGATATGGTTTTCATTACCGCGGGGATGGGAGGGGGCACGGGAACAGGCGCTTCCTCAACAATAGCTAAAGCAGCCAAACAGTCAGGAGCAGTGACGGTTTCTGTCGTGACGCTTCCCTTCAACTGGGAAGGTAGAAAACGCTTCGAAGTGGCAACGAGAGGAGTGAAAGAACTATCTGCTTCATCGGATACTATCCTCGTTATTCACAATGACAACATAAGGACTCTTTATTCTAAGCAGATCACTGCTAAAGACGCTTTTAAGTATGTCGACGGCGTCCTCGTCAAAGCCACAAAAGGCGTTTCTGACCTTATCATAAAACAGGGACAGATAAATCTTGATTTCGCGGATATAAAAAGAGTCATGGGAAAAGGCGGGAAAGCACTGATGGGAATCGGATATGGAATCGGTGAAGACAGAGCCGTTCAAGCAGCGAATGAGGCGATAAATTCACCTCTGCTAGACGATGTATCAATAACTGAAGCCTCAAGCGTTCTTGTCAATATCACGGGTCCTGAGGACCTTAAACTTGAAGAAATCGACAATGTCATGCAGCTGATTCAGGAAAAGATCGGAGATGACGGTGAAAAGGAGATCCTTTTCGGGATAAGATACGACTCAACCTACAACAACAGACTCGAAATAACTATCATTGCGACAGGCATAGGAGCCAAGAAAGGGAAGAAAGACATTAGAAACATAGGTATTCAGGAAGTGGTTTCTGAAAAAGAGGGTCAGTTGAAAAACTCTCTGGACAGACATTTTGCATGGACTTCCGGAGAGGAAAATGATGACCTTTTTGACAGTGAGGTTATAGAAGCGGCTGAAGAAGTGCCCCAAGAAAGCGAAGAAGAAAAGGAAAACAGGAAAAAAGAGATTTTTAACAAGAGGCAGAGACTGAGAAAAAACAGGCCAATAGAAGACGAATTGGATCTATATAATTCAGATGAACTAATAGAGCCTGCTTATCTCAGAAGGCAAAACAACTGATCGGATGAGATATTTGGACCCGGATGAATTCAGGCGGAATCTCAGAATTGTCCGTGAAAATGTTTTCGATGCTTGTATGAGGGTTTCAAGACAGCCGGAAAAAGTGACTATTTTGGCGGTTACAAAAGGCTTTGAAAGATCTGCGGTCGATATGGCTGTATCGGAAGGGATTAGGGATATCGGCGAAAACAGGGTGCAGGAGGCATTAACGAAGTTTGGCCAACAAGAGTGTTGTTATAGAAAGCATTTCATAGGGCATCTTCAGAAAAACAAAGTTGAAAAAGCGCTTTCCTTTTTTGATGTAATTCAAACCATAGATTCCATAGCGCTTGCTGAAAAGATTGAACAAATATTGGAAGAGAAAATGCACGGGATAAAAAGGTCAAGATTTCCGTCATTCGTTCAAGTGAACATTTCGGGAGAGAAATCTAAAAGCGGAGTAAGCCCTGAGTGTTTCGATGATTTGACAAATTATTTGTTTAGCTGTAAAAATATAGAATTAAAAGGCGTTATGGGAATTGCGGAATTTAATGCCGGAGATAAAGAGGTGAGAAGACAGTTTTCAACTCTTAATAGTATAAGTCAGAAGTATGGTTTACCTAATGTTTCTATGGGAATGAGTTCCGATTACGAAATAGCTGTTGAAGAGGGCAGCACAATGATAAGGTT
>JAFGIG010000015.1 GCA_016929715.1 Caldifarciminota bacterium | reverse complement strand
TCCTTCTTCGGGGTCAATGCCTTCGCCGGTGTGTATTGTCACCGCTTCTGTGAAGATTGTTCCAGACGGACCATGTCCGCTTGCGAAAATAGAAACGCAAGCGAATATACAGATTAGAACAAACATTTTCTTCATCAGTACTCCTTTGTTGATAATCCTATCAATAAACTATCACATATATATTAAAAACTCATTAAATTAGTCCTATTTGTATTTGATTTTCAATTACAAAAAAATATATTTAAATAAAATGATTTACCTTGCGCCAAATGTCTGGTATAACCAAGCCAAATGGCAAAAGGATTTTATGGCTGTAAAAGAAACTAAAAATAAAGGCGTTTCTGCCGACTATCTGAAAAAGCATCTCAATTCTACCGATGAAAATAAATCCCATGCATACTTAATACTCTTGGGACTAAAGGTTTGCGACACGGAACCTCTATTGAAGAACATAGAAGGTGGAATCCCATATTCGGCATTTAACAGGTTTCAAAAATATTTTGAAATGACGGCAGGTGAACTGGCCGAACTTCTTCAGATAAGCGTCAGGACGCTTCAGAGGAGAAAAACCGCCGGAAAGTTTGAACCCAAAGAATCCGACAGACTTGTCAGATTGTCGAGAGTTTTCTGGAAAGCCCTTGAACTTTTCGAAGGCGATTTCGACGGCGCCAAAAAGTGGCTTTCCGAAAAGCAAGCCGGCCTTGGGAACCTCAGACCGATAGATTTCATCAAAAGCGAAACCGGTGCCAAGGAAGTCGAAAATCTGATCGGTAGGCTCGAACACGGCGTTTTCTCTTGAAGATAACTTCCTGGCGGATTGTCAAAAAGAAATTTGCGGCAACAGCTTTTTCAGGTGAAGGCTCAAATCTTTACGGCGGGAGGTGGAACAGCCCCGGAAAAAAAGTAGTCTATACTTCCGAAAATATATCCCTGGCTTTGCTCGAAATCGCAGTCCATCTCGACAGGACTCTTCTTGAAAACTATTTTTTGACACCCGTCACTTTTGAAGATTCTTTGGTGAAAGAGATTGATCCGAAAATATTGCAGAAAAACTGGAGAAAATTCCCCGCGCCGGCATCGCTGAAAAAAATCGGAGACGATTGGTATGACGAGAAAATATTTCCCGTTCTCAAAGTCCCGAGTGCCATCGTTACCAGGGAATTCAACTATCTTCTGAATGTCTCACACAAAGATTTCAAGAAAATAAAAATAGGCGATTTTGAAAGTTTTGAGATAGATTGTCGTCTTTTTAATACCCAGTAATTATGGGTTGGATTTTATGAAACAAATCAAAGTGCTGAGTAAAAATAATTTTACGGAATATATTTTGTGATAATATTAACCAAAGAGGAGGTTTAAGATGAGAGTTAATACATCCGGCTATTTGCTGAAAATAAGTATATTGCTCACGGTTTTATTTATGTTTTCATGGGGTTGTTCAAAAAAGGACACCGCACGGGAAGTTGGGGAACAAGCGGACACGACTTCAACTGTCGTTGAAACAGGCGGACAGACAATCGAGAAAACCGGTACAATAGAAGAAGGTGACCTGACGGATCCCAACCACTCAAACCTGCCCTACGACGCATATACTTTTGAAGCATCTTTGGGAGACAAGGTGAGGGTCGAAGTCGAGACGGAAGCTTTTATTCCTCTCCTAAAACTCGTCGAGGTTTCAACAGGTGCGGTTCTTGCCGAATGGGACAGCGAGTATCCTATGGGTGATGCGCTTATATATGTCATCGCCGGACCAGGTGAGTATGAGGCCAGGGTTTACGCCATGAAAACAGGATCTGGCGAATATTCTTTAAAAATCGTTGTGGAGTAAAAAAGCCGCCGTCAAAATTATTTCAAATATCTTTGGCTCATAAGTGACGTTTCGTTTGCTTTACCTTTCACTTTCCAAAATTGTCTTGTAGTTGTCAAGTTCTTGTTGAGTGAATGTACCTGGATTTAACGTTGTTGTCCCGTTTGTAACTTGAGCATATATTTTTTTCACGCACAAAAGACGGTTGTCGAGAATAAAAGCTATCCGCTTTCCGATTGCCTTTTCTGTCGCTGCGCTCCAATTCTCAGTCCCTTTCTCATCAAGCCTCATGATGAGATTAAGGCCATTTTCATCGTTTTCGATTATCTCAAAAGACGTAAAATTGTTTGCCGACACTATTGGATTCGGATCTATATAAAAAGTGTCACACGTTTTATCCAACTGCCGCATGTAATCGTTTTCGGATTCGAGGACAAAATACCAACCAGTATAAAGAACCGTGCTGTCGTGAACAAGTATATCCGGGCTGTCTTTCATGTGATGTTCGGGGTCTTCAATTGTTATTCTTTCCGTTACCGAATTTCCGTTGTTTGAAACCTCACAGGCAGAAAGTAAAACTGTAAAAACAATCAAGAAAAATATTTTATTCTTCATTCTTTCACCTTCAGTTTTCCAGTGCTTTTGGCAATGTCTATCAGTTTATCTTTTTCGATCTTTCAATGTTTCTTTTACCATAACTAACGCGTGGATTACAGAAGTATATATCAAATAAGCGCTTACTCCGTCGTTTGTTTTAGAATTATTCGGCGTGTTAAATTAAAGTCAAAAATGTAAGAATTGATCTGTAAACAATTAAAAAAAGTGAACTACTCATCCGCCAATATATTCTTTGGAAAATCATTTTTTGAAATTCATCGAAAATCAGAGATAACGTCTTGTTTCTTTTTTATATTTTCTGTAATCATTGCCGTGTTTAGTCTCCAAATACTTTTCTTCTTTTATAATTAAGAAATGAAACAATATAATCGTCGTCGTGGACAGCAGAAATAACAGTAATGACGGCGAGCAAAGAGATGTTCCAATGATTACGATGTCGTAAGCCAGAAAATAAGGGTTTCTGCTGAATTTATAAACACCGCATGTTACCAGTTCGGTTTTTTCGTTGCTGTCAATTCCGATTCTCCATGATTTACCTAAGTTTAGAGAGGCAACAATGCTGAATAACAAACCGATTGCTATAAAAAAAGCGCCTGTCATCCCGAGAACGGCGTTGCTGTCAATCATCAAAAAATACCCCTTAAAACGGGGTGTAAACAACTGTAGAAAAAAAATAATTGAACTCAAACCGGCGAAAAACACCGAAAAATTCACCAAAACACTGTTGCCTTTAATGCTTTTACCCAAAGCTTTGGATAAAATCAGCGCCCTGAGAAAGAAGAATAAGTAAAAAAGGATTATCAAACAGGAAAGAATGTATTTCATCTTGGATGGATAAAGCATTAAATGATAATGAATTTTTCTATAAACACCGTATAAATTTCCGGTCTTTTAAATTGATTGTTCACATGAAAAAAATATTTACAGCAGAAAATGCAGTTCTTTTTGCAATATGCGATTGATTTTATTTTTCTTGATTTTGTTTTTTTCATAAAATCTCAAAACATATTACTTTTGTAAAATCACCAAAATTATATTTTAACCCTCGGCAGTTAAATCTTAGATATTGAGCTTGTCTAAATCATCTTCGAGTT
>JAFGIG010000014.1 GCA_016929715.1 Caldifarciminota bacterium | reverse complement strand
ATATTTCTGACAGATGAATTCTCGCCTATTATTGAATTTCTTATAATACAGTTTGAGAGAACGCAGTTTTCAGCTATATCTACGTTTGGTCCGATAACCGAGTTCTCAATGACAGCTCCGGAGGAAATAAAGACAGGATCTTTTATCACGCTTCCGGGGACTGAATAAACGCCTTTTTTTTCTCCGAGCAATTCTCTCTGAGTGGAAAGAAGAGTCTCAGGTTTTCCGCAGTCCAGCCATTTTTCTATTTCAAATGTATTTATCCGGCGTCCGGCTGTTATCATCTCCTGAAGGGCGTCCGTCAGCTGGATTTCTCCGGAGGTTTTTTTACCCGTCTCTACGATTTTGTCAAGAGCTCTGTAGAGAGCTCTAAATTCATGGATACGGTATATTCCCACTATTGCGAGATTTGAAGGAGGGTCTTCCGGCTTTTCCACCAAATGACTTACAGAGCCGTCCTCATTGAGCTCGACGACTCCAAAACGCCTTGGATCTTCGACTTTTGCCACTCCGATGGAGTTGTCTTCTGATTTCAATATTTTTAATAAATCAAATCTGAAAATTGTGTCGCCGAGAATTATGAGAGTGTCTTCGTCGCTCTCCCCTGTGATATAGACAGCGTGGCCAAGCCCAAGCATATCTTCCTGAATCACGAATCTAAAGTTCACTGAAGGGTAATTCTTCGAAAGATAAGCGATAACGGATTCATTTTTATATCCTACTACTATGACGACTTCAATGGGTTGAATATTTTGGACCAAGTCAACGATATGGCCTATCATAGGCTTTCCGGCAAGCCTCAGCATTACTTTTGGCTCTTCGAAAGTGTGGGGCCAGAGTCTTTTGCCTATTCCCGCAGCGGGGATGAGCACTCTCAATTTTTTTCTCCTCTGCTCATAAATGACTTTAGTCTGTCTATTGCTTCTATCGGCAGTGGATCTACGCCTAAAATCTCCGCCAGAAATAGACTGTAGATATCTCCAAAAGCCAGAGATTCCATGTATGAAGAAAAATAATCTTCTCCTTCGAAATGAACTTCGAAAGGTTTAAAATCCTGTGAAAAATCCCTGAATAGGTCTGAAGTCGCCCTTCTCCTAACAGAATCTTTTGCGAGGTCTGAACAATTCTGAATCAGATAAATTAATGAAGAATTTTCAGGTATCCCCCCGACGACAAAATTGTGATTCATCTCCGGAAGCCAGAGGGCTTCCGCTCTTTTTTTCGCGTTTTCATTTATTTGACAAGCCCATCTTGAAGCCGCGCTTTTGACCTTTTCAGGGGAAACAATGAAAATATTATCTTTGGCTGTCAAAGCCGCCAGATCTTTTATTTCATCGGTTCTCTCATCAAACAGCTTTTCAACGGAAAGAGAAGCTTTCCTAATATTTTCTCTCATGGACGGAAATACGCCAGATTTTTCGCAGATCGCGGTTCCCATACCTATCATCTGAGGCAGATTGGCTCTCGGAGGCCTGTTTTTTTGCATGTCAAGACATAAAATATTTCTCTCCACCGATTTTTCCATGAGTTTTCCGCCTGAAGCCAGTGAGATAATTTTTGCTTTTTTCTCTGCGGCCATATCGAAAGAGTCGAGTGTCTCTTCCGTATTGCCTGAATAACTTACCGGGATAAAAAGAGTTTTATCGTCTATCCATGAAGGAACTGCATATCCGCCTCCCGAGAATACAGGCTTTCTGCCGATTTCTCCTGAAATGTCGGTCATTATTCTTCCCATTATTCCCGATCCCCCCATTCCCCATATCGCTATGTGTTCTGCGACAGGAACCTGGGCTTTCATAGTCTTTTCATATCCCCCGGCGATATCTTCCGGCCATTTTGATATCCAATTCCACATATTCTCTTTACCCTGAAATTCCAACTTTTACCGTCCTTTTCACCAAATTATTGACTTTTTCCGCCGAATCCATTTCCACCGCTTCCGCCGATATGTTTTCGAGATCTTTTTTGTTCCAATGCCTTATGTAGTGTTTAAGCTCGGGAATCTTAGACGGAGACACACTCAGGCAGTTGATGCCGAAACCTATGAAAAGCGCCGCTGCGAAAGGATCTCCGGCTGACTCTCCGCATACACTTATATCTTTGCCGGCGCTCAGTGCTTTTTCAACAGCGATTTTAACCGTTTTCAATACAGCAGGATGCATGTGATCCCAGATATACGCCACCTGCGGGTTGTCCCTGTCGACTGCCAGTATGTATTGAGTCAAATCGTTTGTCCCTATTGAGAAAAAATCTACAAGCGGCAGAAAGCTGTCCATCATGAGAATTGAAGCCGGTGTTTCAAGCATCATTCCGATTCTAGGCTTTTTAGAAGGGGCTTCTTTTCCGAGCTCTTCCATCGCCTCATGCACTTTTTCTTCAAACTCCACGATTTCTTCCACGAGTGAGACCATGGGCAGCATTATTTTAACAGGTCCGTATGCTGAAGCCCTTAAAATCGCCTTCAACTGTGGAATCATCAGTTCTTTGCTGTGATCATGCATGAGCCTTATTCCGCGGTATCCGAGGGCGGGATTAGTCTCATCTTTCCATATTTTCCTGTGGCTCTCCAGATAAAAAGGAATTTTGTCCGCGCCAAGGTCGACTGTCCTGAAAATCACCGGCAGACCGTTCATTTCCGATACAACACTCTTGTATATCTTGAATTGTTCAGTATAATTTGGAAGATAGTGAGGATTGTCTAAAAAAATGAATTCCGTCCTGTAAAGGCCGATTCCGTCGGCACCGGAAACAATTGCCGTAGGGATTTCAGCCATTATTTCTATGTTTGCCATCACTTTTACCTTATGGCCGTCTCTTGTTTCGGTTTTTTTTCGGGCTTTCTGCATAACGGTCTTTCTGTATTTGCTGTTCCAAACACGCAGTCTTTCATAGGCTTTAATCCTGAAAGAAGAAGGGTTTAAGACTACTTTTCCGCATCCGCCTTCCATGCCGACTATATCGCCGCTTGTCGCCTGCTCTGTAATTTTCTTTACGTTCACTACTACGGGAACTCCAAGGCTTTCCGAGAGTATAACAGCGTGGGATGTTCTTCCCCCGAATTCAGTTACTACTCCGGTTACTTTACTGTTGAAAAGATAAGTAATCATTGATGGAGAGAGAATATCGCATATAAACACAAAAGGCTCGTCCTGAGGTAAAAACGAAAGATGCGGAGCTTTATCCTTTTCCGAAAGACTTGAGCATATCAGATTCCCGACGTCTTTAATGTCTTCGAAAGTCTGCTTGAGTTTTTTTGCTAAATCGTCAGTGACTGTCCATGTGGCTTCGCAGGCGGAAACATGCTTTTCCTTGATGTGCTTTTTTATAGTTCCTATAAAAGATTCATCTTCGAGAAGAAATGATTGGAACTCGAATATTCCGAGATGATAATTACTCGTCCTTCCTATCAGTCTCGATCTGTGAAGTTCCAAAGTGGCTTTTGCCTGTGAAATCGCGCGGGTAAGCTTGGCTATTTCTGCATTGACCTGACGTGGCTCTATTTTGGACTTTTCGGAAAACTCTTCTCTATTTTTGAGAACTTTATAGACAATTGTCTGTCCGATTGCCACTCCCGAACTAACGGGAGTTCCTATAAATATTTTTTCTCTTTTATGCATCATGTCAATCTTCGTCAAACCCTTTTTCAAAAAGGTTGTTTATTTCTCTCATGCAGTTTTCTTCGTCTTCACCGTCAGTTTCAACAATTACTTCGGCTCCTTTCGGCGCCGCAAGCATCATCACATCGAGAACGCTTTTTCCGCTGACTTTCATGCCGTCTTTTTCAAAAAATACTTCACAATCATGCGCATTGGCGACCTTTACAAGCAAGGCAGCGGGTCTTGCGTGAATACCCAGTTTGTTTATTATTTTAATGTTTTTTCTCATCAAGACAACAACCTGCCGTCCTGACGGTTGAAAAACATGGCATCCTCCGCGTTTATCTCGACCCGTGCTTTTTGACCCGCTTTCATTTCCACTCTGGAGAAAACTTTTGAAACAAGGCTGAATCCTTCATAATCGAGATAAACGAGGGTCTCTGCTCCCATCCTCTCTATAAGTGATATATTCATAGATCCTTTGTCTTCTGAAGCTTTCGAAACTTTCACTTTCTCGGGACGGATACCTATTACAGTATTAGAAAAATCTATATTACCGTCGAATCCCCTGAGAATTCCGGAAATTCCTTTTATTTGAGGCAAACCTTCGGCATTAAACTCGATATCCTCCACGAAATTCATCGCCGGAGTTCCTATGAATTCACCGACGAACCTGTTCAGAGGATTTTCATATATGTCCATAGGTTTTCCTGTCTGAAGTATCTTCCCTCCTTCTCCTTTTTTTCTGTCCGATCTCATCACCGCGATCCTGTCTCCCATTGTCATCGCTTCAGTTTGATCATGCGTCACATAGACCATGGTCGCGCCCAGCTTCATGTGAAGTTTAGTAATTTCGCTTCTCATTTGAACTCTCAATTTGGCATCGAGGTTGGAAAGAGGTTCATCGAACAAAAACAGTTTTGGATGTCTCACTATCGCCCTGCCGAGCGCTACTCTCTGTCTCTCTCCTCCCGATATCTCTTTCGGATACCTGTCGAGCAGATGGTTTATCTCCAGCAGAGCAGTAGCCTCCGATACCCGCTTTGCTATCTCGACTTTAGAATATTTCCTCATTTTCAGAGCGAAGGAAAGATTATCCCTGACCTTCATGTGAGGATAGAGCGCATAGTTTTGAAAGACCATGGAAACATCCCTTCGCGAGGGATCAGTATCGTTAATTTTTTTTCCGTCGAGGAAAATCTCGCCCGAACTCGGTGTTTCGAGCCCGGCGATAATTCTCAGCAAAGTTGACTTCCCGCAGCCTGAAGGCCCCACAAGAACTATAAGTTCACCATTTTCGACATCGAGACTCAAGGGCTCCAGAGCCCTAGCGCCCGGAAAAACTTTACTTACGTTTTTCAGAGACAGATAGGGCATTTCTTGAACCGGATGTCCGTAATCTCATTAGCTCTTGTTTTCTTCAGTAGTATCTTTTTCCTCTTCGTCGGATTTTTCTTTTTCCTCTTGTTCTTCTATATCTTCATCTTCGTCGTCTATAGACCATTTTTTCTTCGTCTCAAGCAAATTTCTGTCGTCTTTTATCTTGACGAGCACGACATAAATCAGAGTCTGTCCTACGCTGAAAATAGACAATTTAAGCGATAGAATAGAAAGCATGACGAGATAAAGGAAAACAGCGAGAATTATTCCGCCGACCATCGGTCCTATTCCAGGAAGATTCTGCGTCTGCCAGATCTGGACTGATCCCGGGAATATCTTCGAAAATATGTTGTAGATTTGAGGAGGAATAATCGAAGGCAATGAAGGAAGAGTGCTTCTTGCAAAATTCCAGGTCTGCTGCCACCATACTTGTCCTGTCGGTATGTCCATGGCGGTCTTGAAAAGCATCAGAGTATATTTCATTGCCATTGAATATAAAAAAACACCCGCAGTCATAATTCCGCCGACGAGAAACTGCCACAAGACAAACCGCCATGTCTGTTCGTTAGCCACGCTGAAAACTTCAAAAAGCGTGTCAAAACTGTCGCCGTTAGTCACAACTGATATTGTAGGCGATGTCAGAAGCGAAACTATCCAGACAAGGATAAGATAGACTATAAAAAAAGCACCTAGAAAAAGAAACGCTGAAAGCAGGCCGACAAACCACGGTCCCGCGACAGCTATCTTGCCTATCAATCCGAACAATACGCCTATCGCGAAAAGAAACGCAATGAAAAGAGCCAATATTATCGGTGAAAGAAACGAACTCTTCCAGAGTTTGAGTGAATCTTTATACGCTTTGCTGACTTCGTAAAATTCGTCTCCCCTGAGCTGTTCGAAAGTTATTTTTGATACTGCTGAAATTGTTATTGAGAGGATAAGCCAGGAAATTAAAGCCCCGACAGCCCAGATAATCCATGCATACCAAGGCATTGAAATTCCCAAGGGAACTGGCGCAAGCCTGTGAAGAGTCCAAATTTTCGAAAGAGAATCGCCCCTCACCATCAAAGCGGCATAAGCGAAAATATTGTAGATAACCGTGAGTAAGATTAATCCTATCATTGAGGCTGACATTTTCTTGAAACTGAACCCGAGTCTTCCAGCGCGAAAAATATCCTTAAAATTGAAACACAACTTGATCACATTATCCTCCTTCTTCTTAATATTTATTATTCAGATCTAGACAATGAATCTTATATTAAATCCGTATTTTTCTCAAGAAAATCGTTGCCTACTCCTACCTCAATGTTCCTGAATCTCGCCGGCGATGAACCGTGGGACATCTCAGCGCTCTGTCCAGGTTGCCCCTTTCCGCAGTTTTTAACCCCCCAGAGTTTCCACTCTTGGTGTCCTGCGATGCGGTCACAGGAGTTCCAAAACTCCGGAGTCGTGCTCTGATAATTCGCATTTTTAAGCAGTTTAGTCCTTTTTCCTTTTTTAATTTCCCACGCCGCTTCAACGCCGAACTGAAAATTGAGCCGCATTTGGTCAATGGACCAGCTTTTGTTCGTGTCCATGAGGATTCCGTCTTCCGTGTCGGCTATAATATCTTCCAATGTGCCGCTTCCGGGCATGAGGCTGAGATTTGCTATCCTCACTATCGGAATATTTGAAAATCCCTGTGCGCGGTTACAGCCCATGCTCTCCGGTTGTCCGGTTTCAAAGGCTATTTCCCTGTTTGTCATGTAACCTGAAAATATTCCGTCTTTGACTATATGCCATCTTTTCGCCGGGACAGCATCGTCGTCAAACCTTGCCGTAGAAAGCCCCCCCGGTAAAGTGTTGTCCGCGACAAGGTTGACAATATCCGATCCGTATCTGAATTTGTTGAGTTTTTCCATAGTCGCAAAAGATCTCCCCGCGTAATTTGCTTCATACCCGAGAACCCTGTCGAGTTCAGTGGCGTGGCCCACCGATTCGTGTATCTGCAAAACCATCTGAGATCCCGTGAGAACAATGTCCTTTCTTCCCGTTGGACAATTTTCAGCAGACAGCAGTGCGACCGCCTCATCACTCACCCTCTCTGCATTTTCAACTAAATCGAGAGATGGTATTAGTTCGTAACCCATGGAAAGGAACTGCCCTCTGTGGGTGTTCGGATAAGTCCTAACCTGCATATCGTGGTTTCCTACGGCTGTTACGTGACAACCAGCCCCTGATCTTAAATACACCTGTTCTATAAAACTTCCCTCTGAAGTGGCAAGCCACTGATGTTCCCGCCAGAACTCCATCATGCAGATAGCCGCTTTAATCTGAGGTTTTTTTCTGAGAACTGAGTCTATCGCAAGAAGCAAATCTATTTTTTCGGAAACCGGAACCTTAAACGGATCTATAATGTAAGGGGTCATCCAGAATTCCTGATACGTTTTCTCCTCAGCGAGACTGACTTTTCTGCTCCTGACGAGAGCCGAAGATTTGGCTATATCGACCGCAAGAGATACAGTTTTATCCATGGAATCCCTGTCAATTCCTGCACTGGAAGCGAATCCCCACGATCCGTCGCAAAGGACTCTTATCCCGAATCCTTCTTTTTCCTCCATTTCAACATTTGCCGGTTTACCGTTTCTCGTTTCAATTACTTCCTTTTCGTCAGTAATAATTCTGATATCAGCGTATTGAGCTCCATCTTTTTTTGCTTTTTCTATTGCTCTGAGAGCGAGTTCTTTCATCTTCCCTCCCTAAAACTCGGCGTTGCTCGAAAAATGAAAATCTTTTATCTTCATAGACGGGTTGACATATCCTCCTCCGAAAAAACCGGATGTCAGTTTCAGCTCGTCTCCTAACATTTCTACATTTGAAAAAGCGTTTATAACGCTTTCAGTGAATCTGAAATTTTTAAGCGCTTTGGTCACCTTTCCATTTTCTATCAGGAAAAGCCCGTCCCTTGTCATACCTGTAACCGTTACTTTCAGGGGGTCAAGCATATTAGTATAATGAAATCTCGATACAAGAATCCCCTTGTCCGTCGAAGATATCATGTCTTCAATGCTGCTGTTTCCCTTTGACATTACAAGAGCTCTGGGAAAAGGCCCGTAGCTGTTGGGCTGGGGAAGAGAATGACCTGTCGATTCCGTCTTTGCCATCACAGCGGTTTTCCTGTCGTGAACTACGCCTTTGGCGACGCCGTTTTCGATTAGAACTACTTTTTTGGTTTCAATCCCCTCGTAATCAAAAGGGCAACCTCTTAAAAGATCGTGGCGGACATCATCGACAATTGTTATCTTTTCGCTCATAACTTTTTTCCCGATGCTGTCGCTCATAAAAGATCTCTTTTCCAGAAATGAGAGCCCCGCGAAACTGCCCCATCCGAGAAAAGCCATGAGGTCAGCCACAGCAGCCGGTTCGAGAATCACCGTGTATGGACCAGGCAAGAGGATTTGGAGTTTCCTGCTGGCATCAGCTTTTTCGACTGCATTTTTTACAACATTGTCAATAGGGACTCTTTCAGCGTCAAAAGAAGAAGCGCTGGACCAGCCGGATCCTTCATCATTCATTACCGAAAGGGATAAAGAAAAAAATGACCTCAAGTGTTCTCTTCTCATTCCTTTGTTTGTGGCTATGAGTATATAAGCACTGCCGTTTCTCAAAAAACCAGCTGCTTCCATGTTTTTCTTTTTCGCTTCTTCAACGCATTTTCTGACTATTTCAGCTCTATCCTTGGGGTCAATTCCTGCGGTTTTTTCATAAAATGCACCTTTGTCGGAAATAGCATCCGAGGCGTCGAGCAGATCGGGTGTGTTTTTGTCTTCCTTTGAAAATCTGTTGATATCGAGAGCTTTATTCCAAAGTTTTTTTAAGGTATCTTCGGAACAATTATTGGCACTGACCCTTGATGATCGTCCGGATTGAATTATTCTGAGATCTACTTCCATGTCCTCGTTTTGGACATTTTGTGTTATGGAATTGTTCGAGAATCTTGTCGCCGCGGTTTTATATGCGTGAAAGACCAATTCCGTCTGTGTTTTCCCGGTTGTCTTGAGAAAACTCCCGACAGTCGCTTTGTCAATCATTCGTCCTCCTTTTATCTGATCAAGATGAATTTGCCCATTTCGCTTGCTCCTCCGGCTCTGAATAGAAAAAAATAGGTTCCCGCCGGCACAAGTTCGCCTCTCTTGTCCCTGCCTTCCCATTGAGCGATGTAAGTCCCCTTTTCTCTTTCTGAATCGACGAGATCGGCAATTTTTCTCCCCGACAAGTCGAAAACTAAAATCTCTGCACGAGTTCTTGAAGCGAGTGAATATTTGATGAAAAATCTTCCTGCAGTAGGGTTTGGGTAGAAACTCAAAATTTTAGTCAAATGCTCTTCTATAATAAGTTGGCTGCCATCTTCTTCCACTCCTGTCCCTGAAAAAAGTCTTACCGAGACGTCGTCAAAAAAATAGCCTTCAGCGCTTATTGTGGAATCTGAACCGAAGCGCCAGGAAAATTTCAGAAACCCCTGAACAGGCACGATAATATTCTGTAGAGCCCAATAGCTTCTATT
>JAFGIG010000096.1 GCA_016929715.1 Caldifarciminota bacterium | reverse complement strand
CCGGCAACTCCCCCGGCGATCCAAGTAGCACCGACACAAGCCGCCACACTGACTTTCTCGTCGGATACATAGCCCGTGGCGTCGCCGTGTATGAACTTGACCCGATCGGCGACACCGAGTTCTTGAGCACGTAGTTTCGCCTGCTCAGTGTATAACTCGCTCATGTCGATACCGGTACCGACGATACCGTGGTCGCGTGCCCAGGTGCACAGCATCTCACCCGAACCGCTTCCCAGATCGAGTATTCGGTCCCCCGATTTCAGACACAGTGCTTCGCCGAGAGTGACGAGTTTTTCCGAGGTGATCGGGTTGTGGATGCGGTGACCACTCTCTGTGATGTTAAAAATCCTTGGAATATCCAATTTGATAATCTCCTTTCGGGTGTGAATAGATTCAGTTCCTCTCTAACAAT
The DNA here is from genome assembly GCA_016929715.1 of Caldifarciminota bacterium. Classification (GTDB taxonomy): domain Bacteria; phylum SDB-A; class SDB-A; order SDB-A; family SDB-A; genus JAFGIG01. The sequence goes on along the minus strand of JAFGIG010000096.1, from coordinate 33,105 downwards.
TGGTTAGGTCAATTAAAAATAAACAGCAAACTCAGGATGTTTAACTAAAAATAATAGAACCCGGACAAACGTGTGTCAAATAACAGTACTAAATCTTTGCGTTTATCTTGTCTGAAAAATATGATAATAATCGCGTATGTTTTTATATTTCAAAACCGCCTCACATGTTTTTATGGAAGGTTTTAGGAGAAATACGTGAAAACAGCTTATCTTTTATTGTTCGTGGTAATCATTATCGCGGGGTGGCTGTTGGAACTCACGGTGAATATCCTGAGGATTAAATCGTCAAAAAAACGGATACCCGATGAATTTTTAGGGTATTTCGACGAGGAAAAACAGCAAAAGTACCGGCAGTATAAGAAAAAAACATCCGCTTTTTCAATCTTCAGCAACACAATATCCACTTCAGCGGTTTTGGTCCTGATAATCTTCGGAGGATTAAATTTCGTAGATGTATTCGCCAGAAGTTTTAACCTCAACGAAATTTTTACGGGAGTAATTTTTTTCTTTTCACTCTTTTTTGCCTCATCCTTGTTCAATATTCCATTTTCATACTATTCGCAGTTCAAAATAGAAAACGATTACGGGTTCAACAAAACAACCCACAAAACCTATTTTCTCGACCTCTTAAAAGCGCTTTTGCTGTCTATAGTCATAGGAATTCCCGTCACGGGCTTTGTTCTTTTCTGCTTTGTCAAAATCGGAAATTTATCGTGGCTGATCGCATGGGGTGCCGTAACTCTTTTCCTTTTTGCCATGAACTGGGTTTTTCCTGTCGTCATCTCCCCTCTTTTCAACAAGTTCACGCCCGTAGAGGACGAAGAACTCAAAAAAATGATTTTGGACTACGCCAAGAAATTCAACTTTTCATACAGCGGAGTTTATAAAATGGACGGGTCTAAAAGAACGACAAAGCCGAACGCATACTTCGCCGGGTTCGGGAAGACCAAGAGAATCGTTCTTTTTGACACTCTCATGGAAAAACTGAACAACGAAGAAATTTTAACGGTGCTCGGGCACGAAATGGGACACTACAGGAAAAAACATATATTTTTGAATATGCTTTTAATGTCGGGTCAGAGTTTTTTGATGTTCTTTCTGCTATACCTTTTCACCAGAGATCCCTCCGCGGCGAGCGCCCTCGGCTTTGAAAATTTCTCAATCTACGGCGCAATGACCGCCTTTGCCATTATCTACATGCCGCTTTCTTTGATACTATCCGTCCTGATGAATTTTGTATTGAGAAAATTCGAATACCAGGCCGACAGGTTTGCCGTCGAATCGACCGGAAATGAAAAAGCTTTCGCAGAAGCCCTTAAGAAGATCTACATCTCAAGCTTCGGCAATCTCACTCCGCATTATTTTGACGTGCTGGTCAACTACAGCCATCCGCCTGTAATCAAAAGGCTGGAAGCGATGAATCAGGAATGAGCCTTTTTTCTATTCGGCGTGTTCTTCCTTGTCGTATTCACCTTTAACTTTTTGAATAATTTCAATCAACCTGTCGAGGTTTTCTGGATGAACAGTGACGCCTTTTTTTGAAGGCTTCCATTCTCCGTCCGATTGGTAGTAGGTTCTTATGTCGAGATATTTCTTTTTTCTGTATTCTTTCATTTCTATTTGAATTTGTTCGAGAGCGTTTTTTTCGATGAATTCCACTTGTTTCTCCTTTTATAAAAGTTTATTTTAGATGACAATAAAAAGGGCTTTTTATATCGCCGTAAAAAAACTAAAATATAATGATTATTATGTTTCCATGCAAGAAGATTTTTTTAGCAAAGTTTGTCGATGTTTCAGGGTTAATTTCACTGAAGAACCAAATAGCCCTGAAAAAGGACATTGTAATTCCCTTGCCTGTTTTTATTTTAAGAGCCATATCTCTTTCCCTTGAAGGCCATGATGACCTTTTGGGAATGCATTACTGCGTTTTCAGAAATGTTCCGATCCCTATTTTGTCCGTCGAAGACAAAGGCTTAATAGAATATCCGGAAAAATCAGGAATATTCTCGATGTATCAATGGTATGAAGAGTCCTTTAAAAAATTTGAAAAAACATCTTTTATCGACAAACTCAACCTCCTTTTCAAGCCTTCCACGGCAGCCCGCAAACACGGCACTGTGTCTGTTTCATTCCCGGGCAGAAGCGGTGTTGACTTCTGTTTCGAAGACGGTTATTCTTCCCTGAGCTTCGGCATCGGTTCGGCTGTTCCCCTTTGGACTGATTTTGAAAACGAAAAAGAAATTCGTAAATGGTGGTGCTGGATTACTCTTTCGGCACCGGAATGCCTTGACAGAAAAAAACTCGGCAAGCTCCTGAATTCCGTCAGCGGCATAATACAGGAATCGGAGTTTCCTGAAATAAACGGAGAGATCAGATGAAACCGTCAATTAAATTCTTGAGAAAAATAATTAAAACCAAAAATGAAAGAGAAGTTTCCAAAATTTCCCATCTCGTTCCGCAGATAAACGAAATTTTCGATTCTCTCAAAGACCGCGATCTTGTCGCTATGACGGAAAGTTTCAAATCGGAAATCAAAAAGAGAACCGCATCTTCGTCCTCATCGGTGGACAGCATCAGATTAAAGATAAAAAATTCTGGAGATACTCAGGAACGCGCCGAACTGAAAGAAGACCTTAAGCGTGTCGAAAGACAAAGATTCGAGATTGAAATGAAATATCTCGAAGATATAATGCCGACTGCTTTCGCGATGGCAAAAGAAGCCTGCAGGAGGCTGAAAAACCGCGAAGTTACAGTGATGGGACAAAAAACAACATGGGAAATGGTCCCATATGATGTCCAGCTTATCGGAGCTGCGGTCCTGCACAAAGGCAAAATAGCCGAAATGGCTACGGGAGAAGGCAAAACGCTCGTTGCGACGATGCCTGTATACCTGAACGCGATTCCCGGTCACGGGGTTCATCTCGTCACAGTCAACGATTATCTCGCCAAAAGAGACAGTGAATGGATGGGATACATTTACAGGGAGCTTGGTATGTCCGTGGGTTGTATTCAGAGCAATATGTCGTTCGATGAGAGAAAAATCCAATACGACGCGGACATCACCTATGGGACGAACAACGAGTTCGGCTTCGACTACCTCAGGGACAACATCGCAATACACCCGGATAACAGAGTCCAGAGAGGCCATTACTTCTGTATAGTTGACGAAGTCGATTCCGTTTTAATTGACGAAGCGAGAACTCCTCTTATTATATCCGGACTGGTTGAATCGGATAAGAAAGAAACTCTTTATCAGGATCTCAACCCTTCAGTTGAAAGAATCGTCAGGCTTCAGAATTCTCTTTTGAATCAGCTGATTACGGATGGAGAAAATCTTCTCGAACAAGGCAACAGAGAAAACGCGGGAATAAAACTGCTTATAGCAAAAAACGGCAATCCAAAGTTCAAGAGGCTGATGAAACTTCAGCAGAAAACAGGCATAACCTCTCTTATAGACGACACTGAAAAGAAAATCATGTCAGAAGACGGCATGAGCAAATCCAAAAAACTTCCCGTTCTCCTCGAGGAACTTTATTACACTCTGGATGAGAAAGGACAGACAATAAACATCTCTGATAAAGGCAGAAAAGCCATTTCTCCGAATGATCCTGATTTTTTCACCCTGCCCGACATCAGCGTTCTTCTTAAAAAAGTCCAGTCCGACGAAAGTTTGTCTCTCGATGAAAAAGTGAAGAGAGAAGATGAAATACACCGGAATTATGCCGAAAAAAGCGAAAAAATCCACGCCGTAAATCAGCTGCTTAAAGCCTATTCGCTTTTCAGCAAGGACGACGAATATGTCGTCGTCGAAAAGAAAGTCATGATCGTCGATGAGTTCACGGGCAGAATTCTACCCGGCAGAAGATTTTCAGACGGGCTTCACCAAGCTCTGCAGGCGAAGGAAAAAGTTCCGGTTGAAGCAGAAACTCAGGTTATAGCTACAATAACGATTCAGAATTATTTCAGGATGTATACCAAACTTTCAGGTATGACGGGAACCGCCGAAACAGAAGCGAGGGAATTTCACAAGATTTACGGACTTGACGTTGTGGTAATACCTACAAACGAACCCATCCGGAGAATAGATTACAACGACAAAATCTACAAGACGAGAAGCGAGAAATTCAACGCTGTCTTGGGCGAAATACAAAAAATTCACGAGAACGGAAGACCTATTCTGGTCGGAACGACTTCAGTGGAAACTTCTGAAACTTTATCGAGAATGCTCAAAAGAGTAGGCATAAACCATGAAGTCCTCAACGCCAAACAGCACCAGAGAGAAGCCGAAATAGTAGCTTTTGCGGGACAAAAAGGCAAAGTGACAATAGCTACAAACATGGCAGGAAGAGGAACCGACATAAAACTCGGCGAAGGCGTTCTTAAAAGCCCTAAGGGCTGTCTGATTCAGCACAAAGGCGAAGAAAAATGCGACGCGTCAAAAAGCGCGAAAAAATGTTCGGAAGAAATGCCCTGCGGACTGCACATAATTGGAACTTCAAGGCACGAATCTAGAAGAATAGACAGACAGCTCCGCGGAAGATCCGGAAGACAGGGAGACCCCGGTTCATCTAGATTTTATCTTTCTCTCGAGGATGATCTCATGAGGCTTTTCGGCTCGGAGAGGATAGCGAGAATAATGGACAGATGGGGAGCCAAAGAAGGCGAAGTGATAGAGCATCCTTTCGTCAACAAAACCGTCGAAAACTCACAGAAAAGGGTCGAAACTTTTCATTTCGACATCAGACAACGTGTTCTCAAATATGACGACGTCTTAAACGAGCAGAGAAATACTATCTACGAAATGAGAAATATAGTTCTCGAAGGCTGGGACCTAAAAGGTTTCATAAGAGAAAAGAGAGAAAAAATAGCTTCCTTTCTCGTCGAAAATTACCTTTCAGGAGATGCTTCCTCATGGGACTACGACGGCTTTCGTGTGGAAACAGCGAGGCATTTCGGGCCCGTTCATGTTTCTGAATTCACGAAAGATTCAACTTTCGAAAGTGTTCTAACCGAACTCATCGATTCAGCCGAAAAAATTTATCTCTATCTTGAAAAAACTGTAACTGAAGAGAAGATGCGCGAAATAGAGAGATTTATAAGCCTGATGATAATAGACGAATACTGGAGAAACCATCTCTATGAAATGGAAGCGCTGAGGGAAGGCATAGGGCTTCGGGGATACGCCCAAAGGGACCCGCTCGTCGAATACACGATTGAAGCGCAGACCCTTTTCACCGAAATGATATTCGAAATAGACAGAGAAATAGTGAAAAGGCTTTATCATCCGAGAATCCAGCCTCAGCAGAGGAAAAGTCCTCAGTCAATTCAAACCGTCAAAAAGGATTTCGCTATGGATGCTCAACCCTCCGGGACCTCCGGAAGACAGCCTAAACCTTCTTCCAGACCCCAGACGGTCGTCTTGAAATTCAAAAAGCCCGGCAGAAACGACACCTGCCCCTGCGGCAGCGGAAAGAAATACAAGGAATGCCACGGATCGGGCGACGGTATGCCGAAAAACTCTCACGAAGAAAAACTTTTCAGCCTTTATTTCGATAACCCCGAGGCATGGGAAAAACAAACAGGCATCCAAATAAGAAGCAGGGTCAGATGAAATTATTCAGAAAGAAAAAATATTTCTTGACCACGCGTTTTGCTCCGCATTGCCGCGCACAATTCTGAAACAGGTTCTGTAATTGCCTTCATAACCCAACAAGAGCGATAAGGGCTTTCCAGAGAGAAGTTTTTCTGAAGAATCCGCTGAACCGCCTACGGCAACTCTGTAAGACCAGATAAATTCCGGATGTTCCGGGTCGCTTGAACCGTCAGGTTTATGAGGAAGAGAAATTTCAGTCTCAGTAAGCTGCCAATAGACGCCCTTGAGAAATTCGACCTCTTCTTTTTCAGCCATGATTTGAACCTTGAGAAGTTCCTCCCATTCGCCTAAAGTGAAAAGTCTGTATCCTTCAGAGTCAAGATTGACAGGATTGACAGGATTGCTTGAAATATCGTAAGCGTGTCTGTAACCATCCAATTCACTTAATAAATTACAATAATTCGCCGCCTCGATGAAACTGACATCAAAGGCAAAACCTTTGCCTCCTTTGTCTGACGGGGATGAATACAAATCTGTTTTAGCAGGTTTGAAAATTGAATACTCCTCTTCCGTTACAAACCTCTTCTGGACGAAGAGTTCCCTGCCTTTATCAAAAACGAATTTGACAAGTCCGGTCTTCAACTCGTCCACAAAGAAAGCTGTCCTGTTTTTTCTTTCGGAAGTTCATTTTTCAAGCCTATTTCTTCTGCGCATATTTCTCCGGCTTTTTGCGCGAGGTCTTCCGAATCAGGGGATATGAAAAGGCAGATTTTCCATAGCTGTCTGTGCTTGTATTCAAGCGTTTTTATATCAGGGTTGTCCATTTCGCTCAGCTTCATCAGTTTTTTGCCCCTTACGCTGACCGGAACGTCGATTTCTTTCAAATACATATCGGGCGGAGGGCAATATAGCGCTATCTCTGATGGTTTTATCCTGAGCCTTTTCGCTATCTTTTTCTCGGCTTTTTTCCTGACGGATCTGCTGTCGAAATAAAGATCACGCGCTCTTTCGTCATCCAGATCCCGGGTCTGATGGATGAAACATCTTTTGTAGAGGCTTCTGCGGTCATACAAATAGAGAATTCTCGCTGCGTCTTTATTATTCGGCGTATTATTATTAATTTCAAAAATTATTTCGTCGTCTCCCATGTAAAGAAATTTTTCAGGATCGAAACCCGAAGATAACGCTTCTTCGACTGCCTTTGAAACCATAACCGAAGAGGCTATTTTTGAATGATGATAATAGACCCTCTCCGTCATAAAATACCTTGCTCTGAGAAGGTTTACCGTCTCTGAAAATGCGTCATGCCTGAAAATGCCGTCTTTGAAGAGTTCTATGAAAAGCTTTTTATCTTCTATTCCGAAATACCTGAATACTCTCATATCGTAGCCTACATTCAGCCCGCAGAAATACGAATCTCTCGACAGGTAATCGAGAAGATCAGCTGAAAGAACGCCTTTTACGATTGCCTCCGGATAACTGCCGCTTTCTCCGAAAAGAATAGATTCCACTTTTTCATCTACTCCTTCCCTGCCAAGTATCGAACCTATGCTTTTTTCAGAGACAATCTTTTTCCATCTTTCGCGGGTCATGTCGTGTCTCGGAAATATTCTCCGTTCGTCTTCGAGCGTATGTCCGAAAGGAATGTGCGTGACGTCGTGAAGCAGAGCCGCCAATCTTATCGTCAGCTTATCTTCCGGCTCAAAAGTAAACCCTTTTTTCACGATGCTCTGCATTATGAGGCTCGCGCAGTGAAGAGTGCCGAGGCTGTGGTCGAATCTCGTATGAAGGGCTGTAGGATAGACAAGATGCGCACAGCCGAGCTGGCGGATTTTTCTTAATCTCTGAAATGACGGAGTGTCAATTATCTCCTTCTCGAGAGCATTAATTTCGATGTCTCCCCAGACTGCGTCCCTTATTACCTTCATTCCGTTTTCTCCAGCACATAGTCTCTACTGCCGAGCCCTATGTGTTCGGCATAATCGAGGCACTTTTGGAAACATGTGGACGGATGAGACCTGAGAAACAGATCTTCCCCTTTGCTTTTTTTAAGGACAAGGTCGTAGCTCGCCGTATCTATCGCGACAGGATCGGTTGAAAAAAGCCAACCCAAGTCCTCGACAAGGGGTTTACCTGCGTCAGCTATGCAATCGCATTCCGGAGTTATCGAAATAAGTCCGTTTATGAAAATGGATGAATTTTCTTTACCCATTAAAACGGCTTTTGCGCCTTCGGCGAGTTTCTGTGAAAAATTTTCCGGGTCCGCGTTCCAGAGGATTTTGATAACGCCCTCCGGGCAGGCAGCGATGCATTCACCACAGCCCACGCATTTCTCGATATTGAAAACAGGGCCTTCGTAATCGAAACTTATCGCGGATTCAGGGCATTTTTCACTGCAATTAGAGCACTTAATGCATTTTTTGTCGCGTCTTCTTTCAGGCACGACATCAGCGTGCATCATCTGTTTTCCCGCCCTCGAAGCTCCCCCCATTGCCAAATTCTTGATAGCTCCCCCGGCTCCTGCAAGCAGATGTCCCTTGAAATGTGAAAACACGGCGAGTCCGTCAGCTCTGTGAATAGCTCCTGCCACCGGAAAATCCCTGAAGTGTTTTCCTCCGGTTTTAACCCTGACGACATCTCCGCCATTGAATCCGTCAGCTATTATTACTGGCGCTCCTATCTTTTCGTGAGTGAAGCCGTGGTCAAAAGCGAGATTTAGATGCAAAACGGTTTCGCTTCTTTCGCTTCTGTAGAGAACATTAGTGTCCGTGACAAAAACGGGTCCTGCCGCCTTTTTTATAGAAGCGACTAACATTTTAAGATAATGAGAAGGAATAAAAGTTGTATTGCCTCTTTCTCCGAAATGCGTTTTGACAGCGACGACATCTTTTTTAGAAAATACTCCGCTCATTTTAGCCGTGATTTTTTCAAGAGCTTGTCCGATGTTCTGATTCTTTATCTCGGAATAAATGACTGTGCTTTTCAAGGCGAAACATCCTCTGTTTTTTCGAGCAAATCGTAAAGGAGTATCAAACTGTCGTTTCTTATCAAAAAAAACGCTTCCCCTTTTCTGCCCATACCGGAAAGTCTGAAAACCCTTTCCCAGTATAGAGTGTCTTTCTCGAGCCTTTGAAGATTGTATCTCATCAATATTCTCTTCATCTCCAGCTCGACAAGTTTATTTTTCAGAGAGTCGTTTCTGTTTTTCATTCTCGAAAGGTTCATACAACTTTCCTGACCTATAAACACTGTTTTTACCGACAGCGCCGCGGCGAGAAAAACGAATACCAATATGTATATTTTTCTAAACTTCAAAATTCTTACGCGAAAGCCTTAGATCCCGGGTAATATGAGTTTTGTCCGAGTTCTTCTTCTATGAGCATGAGCCTGTTGTATTTTTCCACTCTTTCGCTTCTTGCCGGAGCGCCGGTCTTTATCTGGCCTGAATTGACCGCCACGGAAAGGTCGGCAATTGTAGTGTCCGATGTTTCTCCGCTCCTGTGACTTATAACAGTGGTCCATCCGTTTGTCTTCGCCATTTCGACGCACTCAAGTGTTTCAGTGAGAGTGCCAATTTGATTGAGTTTTATCAGGACTGAATTTGCGCAGTCGTTTGAAATCCCTTTTGCCAGCCTTTCCGGGTTGGTGACAAAAATATCGTCTCCCACCAACTGAATTTTGCCTTTGATCGCCTTTTTTAATTTCTTCCAGCCCTCCCAGTCATCTTCGGCAAGTCCGTCCTCTATGGATACCAGAGGATATTTTTCGATCCAGGACAGCCAGAGCGATATCATATCGTCGGTCGAAAGTTTTTTGTTTTCCCTTGCCAGGTTGTAATATCCGTTTTCGTATATTTCAGACACCGCCGGGTCTATAGCTATGGCAATATCTTCTCCCGGGGAATATCCTGCTTTTTCTATCGCCTCAATTATCAGTTCCATAGCCTCTTCGTTACGCTTCAGAGACGGAGCAACTCCGCCTTCGTCTCCGAGTCCCGCGGAGTAGCCTTTTTCGAGAACAAGCCTAAGAAGGGCGTGATATGTTTCTGACGCTTGCCTTATCGCCTCGGTGAAGGTCAAAGCTCCTACGGGGACAATCATGAATTCCTGAAAATCCACCCCGCCTACGGCGTGTTTGCCTCCGTTGAGGACGTTGCACATAGGAACGGGTATAGTCCTGGCGAAAACTCCCCCCAAGTATCTGTATAGGGGCAGGTCGCAGAACTGCGTTGCTGCTTTCGCGGCGGCGAGAGACACAGATAGAATTGCGTTCGCTCCGAGCCTCGATTTATTCGAAGTGCCGTCAAGTTGAATCAGCAATGAATCAATTTCTCCCTGATAGACTGCGTCCATTCCTATCATCTCGTCGGCAATTTCATCATTGACATTTTTTACCGCTTCGAGAACTCCTTTTCCGTTGTATCTCGATTTGTCGTTGTCTCTGAGCTCAACCGCCTCGTGAGAGCCTGTTGAAGCTCCCGACGGAACGCTCGCCACTCCAATTTCTCCCGTTTCCAAAAAACATTCGGTCTGAATCGTCGGGTTTCCCCTCGAATCGAGAATTTCTCTGGCGAATATACCGCTAATCATGCTCATTCATACCTCCGCGTGTTGAAAAACAGCTTTAATTTTACCCTCAAAAATCCGTGAAATTTATATTACCACCATTTAATACTGTGCATAAATACATTTTTCTTGACACTCACAGAACAGAAGTATATTTTATCTTTTTTGCTTGCCCATCTTGTAAATCATAAACCAAAAGGAGGAAACAGGATGTCCTATGTTTCTGATCTCATGACAGCAGTAGAAAAAAGAAACACCAACGAACCCGAATTCATTCAAGCCGTAAAGGAGGTCCTGGAATCCATAGAACCTGTCCTTGACAGGCATCCGGAATACAAGGACGCCGGAATTGCAGAAAGAATAGTTGAACCTGAAAGGCAGATAATTTTCAGAATACCATGGCAGGACGACACAGGCAAAATAAACGTCAACAGGGGATTCCGCGTCGAGTTTAATTCTGCGATAGGCCCATACAAAGGCGGAATCCGTTTTCACCCTTCGGTCTATCTCGGCATAATAAAGTTCCTCGGTTTCGAACAGATATTCAAAAATGCATTGACCGGAATTCCCATGGGAGGAGGCAAAGGCGGATCGGACTTCGACCCTAAAGGCAAATCGGATGCCGAAGTGATGCGCTTCTGCATGAGCTTCATGACCGAACTGTTCAGGCATCTCGGCGCGAATACTGACGTCCCCGCCGGGGACATCGGAGTCGGCGGAAGGGAAATCGGCTATATGTTCGGAACTTTCAAGAAAATAACCAACCGTTTCGAAGGCGTTCTCACGGGCAAGGGACTTACATGGGGAGGCAGTCTTGTCAGGACACAGGCCACGGGCTACGGCTGTGTGTATTTCGTTCAGGAAATGCTCAAGACAATTGGAGAAAGCTATAAAGACAAAACCGCGGTAGTCTCCGGCTCGGGCAATGTCGCTATCTACACTGTCCAAAAGCTTTATCAGCTCGGAGCAAAACCTGTAGCTATGAGCGATTCAAACGGATACATTCACGATCCGGACGGAATAAATCTCGACACAGTCAGACAGATAAAAGAGGTTAAAAGGGGAAGAATCAAAGAGTATATCGACATCCATAAAAAAGCGAAATACGAAGACAACTGGACTAATATATGGAAGATAAAGTGCGATGTCGCTTTCCCGAGCGCGACACAGAATGAAATCGACAAAGCGAGCGCTGAAGCCCTCGTTTCCAACGGCTGTAAAGCAGTCGGAGAAGGGGCGAACATGCCTTCGACTCCTGAAGCCGTAAAAGTATTTCTCGACAACAAAGTTCTTTTCGGGCCTGCAAAAGCCGCCAACGCCGGAGGAGTCGCAACATCAGGCCTTGAGATGAGCCAGAACGCCGCATTTACTTCATGGTCTTTCGACGAAGTGGACAAAAAACTGTACAACATAATGATAAATATCCATGAAGCGGCGAAAAAAGCTGCCGAAACTTACGGAACCCCAGGCAATTACGTCAACGGCGCCAACATTGCCGGTTTCGAAAAAGTGGCAAAGGCGATGTTCGACCAAGGTCTGTTCGGATAAGTTTTTAGTTCTGTTAAAAACCTAAAAGAGCGGCTCATGAGCCGCTCTTTTTTTTCAACCCATGCAATCACATCAGGGGCAGTATTTCTTCAAGGCTTTGGTCTATAAAATAATCTATGAAACCTAGTTTTTTTTCCTTTTCTTTTTCTTTTTCCGATTTATAGATTAGAACGTCCACGGTCGTCAATCCGGCTTTCTCAGCCGCTTCGAGAGCCGCGGGAGCGTCGTCGACCAACACTGAATTTTCAGCTGAGCTAAAAGTCTCTCTGAGCATTTCGCGGTATGTATCGATTCTGTCTTTGTGTTGACAGAAAAACATTTTTTCAAAAAAACCGCTGATTTCGTATTTTCTGAGAACAGGCGTCACAAGGCTTTCCTTGTTGGATGTCTGAAGAAATATTCTGACGCCGAGTTCTTTCAGCTTTTCAAGAGATTCCGCCGCGCCCTTCATCAGCAAGACTTCTTCCTCATAAGGCTTTTTAGCAAGACTAAACCACTCATCAACTATCTCTTCGGGAGACTTTTCTATGAGGAATTTTTCCTTGAAATACATTGCTGTATTTTCAAAAGACATACCCTCTATTTTCGATTTCAGATCGGCGGGGACTTTTATGCCGTGAGCTCCGAGAAACCGCTCGTCTATGGATTCCCAAATCCATATTGTGTCGGCAAGCGTTCCGTCAAAATCGAAAAATATGGCTTTAATCCTTTTTTTTGTCATATAATTACCGCAGACGGAGAATTTAAGAGAGAAAGGAAAATATGTCAAAGTGTTTTTTTGAAAACGGAATCAGATTCGAATGTCAGAAATGCGGCGCTTGCTGCGATGTCGAAGGAGGAATGGTTTATCTCCTCGAAAGCGACCTGCAGAAGATTTCTTCTTTTCTTGGAATTTCTCTGCCTCTTTTCATGGAAGAATATGTGACTGAGGACGAAGATAAAAATCTCGTGATAAAGGACAATCACCCCTCAAAATGCAGGTTTTTAGACCGAAAATCCTGCCAAATACATTTGGTCAGGCCTGTCCAGTGCAGAACCTTTCCTTTCTGGTCAACACTCCTTAAAGACGAAAATGCTTTTAATTCTCTCGCCTGTCCGGGTATCGGCAGGGGTAAAATCATTGAAGCAGATAAAATCAGGGAAATGTATGTCGAACACAGGAATTTTTTAGCCAGAATATGCGGTTTCGCATGAAGATATTTTTTTTATTTTTCTCTTTTACAGCCGTCTTAGTATCCTTTTCCTGTTCACAAAAAACTTCATGTCTTTTCAGGGAAGAGACAACTTTTGTATGTATGGACACTAAAATCTCTATTTCTGCTGTGGGTCGTGACAGAGAGATTCTTCTCGAATACATCGAACTGGCTTCGGAAAATTTTAAATTTTTCGACTCACTTTACGGACCGGAAAACCTTTTTCTCGGAGATATTCGGCTTCACCCATATTCAGTTTATCTCTGGGAAAGATCAAACGAAATTTCCGAGCTGACGGCAGGCGCATTCGACCCTTCTCTCGGAGATGTCATCCGGCTCTGGGGCGATTTTTCGTCAGGTGAGATATGCGTCCCGGATTCTGTGTTTCTCGACTCCGTCACCCGAATAAGAAAAAGCGGCGAAACCTTGATCCAAAACGGACATTTCGTCCTTTTTCCCTGGAAAACCCCCAATTTAGGCGGCATAGCCAAAGGTTTCGCTATTCAGAGAGCCGCGGAGATAGCAGATTCAATGGGTATTTACGGAGTTCTCGTCGACGCAGGGGGCGACATTTCGGTAAAAGGCTTCCGCGAAGACGGAAATCTTTGGAAAATCGGGGTTCAGCATCCGAGAGATCCGGGAACAATCGTCGCCGTCATAACCATTAAAGACAAAGCTGTCTGCACATCAGGAGACTATCAGCGTTTCAGTTTTATCGAGGGGACAAGATATCATCATATAATTGACCCCTTTACTTTATACCCTTCACGGGGCGCTATCAGCGCGACGGTTATATGCGACAGAGCAGAGGACGCAGACGCACTTTCGACGGCTTTCATGATATTGGATATCCGGGAATGCACAAAAGCGGCAAAAATCTTAGGCGCCGAATTTCTCGTAGCTTTTGAAAAAGACACCGTGATATATTTTTACGCATCGCCCGGTTTTTCAGATAATGTCTCTGAGTGGAAAATTCCATACATGGAAATCAAATGAAAAAAAAAGCGGAATTCTACGAAAAACTCGATAATGGTTCCGTAAAATGCCTCCTGTGCTTTCACAATTGCGTAATAGCCTCGGGGCAAAAAGGATTTTGCGGTATAAGGGGCAACATAGACGGTGATCTATACAGCCTCGGATATGCCGAAACCGTATCAGTCTCACTGGACCCGATAGAAAAAAAACCTCTCTATCATTTCAAACCCGGATCCAGCATTCTTTCAATAGCTCCTAACGGCTGTAATCTCGACTGCCCTTTCTGCCAGAATTATTCCATTTCCCAGTCTTTCTCGCCCACAATGACCTTAACTCCGGAGGAAGCGGGAAAACTTTCAAGACAAAAAGGATCTATAGGCATATCTTACACTTATACAGAACCTTTCGTGTGGTTCGAGTATCTCATGGACGCCGGCAGGGAAGTCAGAAAAAACGGAGGATATAACGTAATAGTTTCAAACGGCGTCATAAATCCCGAGCCTCTCGCCCGAATTGCCCCCCTGATAGACGCCGCCAACATCGACTTAAAAACCTTCAGTGCTGAAAAATACAGAAAAGTTCTCGGAGGGGACCTGGATTCTGTCCTGCGAACCATAGAATTTCTTAAAAAAAATCTTGTCCACGTGGAGGTGACGACTCTCGTGGTCACAGGTTTCAACGACTCGGCTGAAGAGATAAAAAACGCCGCCAGATTCATCTCTTCAGTTGACGATGAAATCCCTTATCATCTATCGAGGTATTTCCCAAACTACAAGTTTAATGCCCCTCCTACCGACGAAAAAAAACTCAAAGTTTTTTATGAAGAAGCGAGAAAATATCTCAAATTTGTCTTTCTCGGGAACTTATACGATCCGGAAAAGTCGAATACATACTGTCCGGACTGCGGTAATCTATGGATAGACAGAAACTCGTTCAAAGTGACGACAACCGGTATCGAAGAAGGCAGATGTTCAAAATGCAATAGAGAGACAGGATTTCTCTCTTAAAGTCCCATAACCCATGCGAAAAATATTTAGAAAATACCCTTATCCCGCTGATTATATTGTAATAGCGCTCTTTATTTCACTTTCAGTGTTTTTTTTCGCGAAAAAACTTAAAAACACTTCCATGGCTTTTTTCGCCGTGGTTGAAACTTTTTCGGGCGAAAAACAAGTTATAGGTTTATTTAATGATACAGTTTTGGAGGTCCGCGGAAAAATAGGCATCACCAAAGTGGAAATTCACGCAGGCAAAGCGAGAATACTATCATCTCCCTGCCGGCGAAAATTATGCGAAAGACGCGGATGGATTTCGGCTTCCTGGGAGTCTTCAGCCTGCCTGCCCAATGGAGTCTGGCTTTATATAACGGGAGAAAAAACCGGCATTGACGCCGTGACATTCTGAAAATGAAAATAGGACTCCGAAGAATAATTGAACTGTCTCTTTTCTCGACCCTTATCATAGCTCTTCATGCGATAGAGAGCCTGATAAATCCTACCTTTTTCAGGTTGGGTCTCGGAAACGCCCTTATATTGTATCTTTTATTGAAAAAAGACGTCTCTTCGGCTTTTTTGACCGTTCTTCTCAAGATCGCGGCCTCAGGATTCATTACGGGATCTATAGTATCTCCTGTTTTCTTGGCGATATCCGCCGCTTCTATGAGCAGTTTCGCAGTAATGGTTATTTTCATCAAAGTATTTCGAACCGGACCTATAGGAGCTAGTGTTCCTGCCAGTTGCGCCCACAATGCAATTGTTTTAATATCAGCTGAATTAGTCATAAAAGGCATTTTCTCGTCTTTGTTTCCTTTCATATTCGTGTTCAGCATTTTCTCGGGAATATTAACGGGAACGGCAGCTTACGCTATTTTTATATCACTAAAAAACCTTGACACAAAGCAGGATGTATATAAAATAAATCTTTAAGTGGGGCTGTGGCGCAGTTGGCTAGCGCGATTGACTGGCAGTCAATAGGCCACGGGTTCGAATCCCGTCAGCTCCACCAAATAATCGGTAATAATTTTTGGAGGTAGCATGAAGAAATGTCTTATATGCTGTTTTTCGGTCGCTATACTTCTGAGCTCTTTTTCCTGCGTCTCTGAATCCGAAGCTGATGCTTCAGGCAAAATCCTCAGAGCCGATCTCGCTCTAAAGAATCTCAGACAGTCAATGGACAAATTCTACCAGGTCAGAGGACATTATCCTGTCCTTTCATCGGATTTGATCCCGAATACTTGCAGCGCGAGACTGACGGTAAGTGACAGCGGAATTTTTCTATACTGTGAAGACAGGAGCGCTTCCCTTTCGTTCACAAAAGATACAATCATTTTCAACGAATCCCAGGACAGCATATTAATCAAAAACAATGAATTCTTGCTGAGAAGATGGGTGTATTTTATAAGATCTTCCGACAGACATCTGATAACTGACACTCTCGACGCTTCAATTCCTTTCGCCCAATCCGAAGATCTCGGCGCTATACTCCGGGTCAAGGATACAAACTTCTTAATCGCGATAAGAGACGGAGGGATGGACAAGCCTTACCATATTTACGATATTGATCCCAAAAACCTACTTACAGTCAAAGACAGCGGATTAATTTTATTTGTCCCCGGCGAATACGAATTGTCTTTCACTTCCTATACCGCCCAAGAGACTTCCGGCGAAAACTCGCTCTGGCTTTTCGACTCTCTCGCGGCAATAGAAGACACATCATCCCTGAACGAGATAAAGGGAGCTATATCCCTCGAAGGATTCACTTACATTACATCCGACCCCTACAGAAAATACTTCATCTCAGCCAACTCACCGGACAGAAACAGAACTCCAGTGACGACGAGAAAAACAACCAAAGCTTCATACGACTACTCTCCGGAAAACATAAATGCGATAGATCCAGCGCTTTATCAAGGCTTTTAACATATTGAATTAAAATGATGCAAAAAAAACTTATCCAATTCGGAGGGGTGATGTTTAAGTTTCTTAAAAAATCCGGGTTTTTGCCTTTAGCTTTCTTCTTTATCATGACCTGTCAGACAACAGGCCAGATTCTCAACGGATCTGAAGGCTCCATTGCGGACGATGAATACGGATGCAAAAAATTCTACAATCTCGCTATTAACTACCAGAGGAGCAGATTGTGGGCAGAGGCAATAGAATTTTACGAAAAGGCAATATCGTGCTCGACTGATTACAGCGAGGCATACGTAGGTCTCGGCAACCTCTATGAGGAGCTCGATTCCACTGATGCGGCTCTTTCAGTATGGCAGACAATGATGACCAAATTCTCCGATAAAATTGAAACATATCTTGAATATGCGTCATTTCTTTCAAAAAACGACTCTCTCGAAAAAGCGGAATATATGTATATTAGTGCATACGATATTGACTCGACAAATTCAACCGTAATACTCGGTTTGGCGGATATTCTCACCAAACAGGATAAATTTTCCGAAGCCCTGCCCTATCTCGAAACGGCTCTCGCTTTCACTGAAGATCCCGCCATCATAATAGCACTCAAGCAGAGAATGGCAAAATGCTATGTCGGGACGGGGTGTCCGGAAAGCGCGGCTGATTTACTCGAAGAAATTCTCCTGGTTTATCCGGACAGAATTGAAATTCACGCGTGGCTCGCCGACGCCTACAAAGGCATGCGGGAATACAACAAAGCAATAGAGCACATGGAGATTCTCATAGAAACGGACTCGTCGCTCCAGAGACTTATGGAGTTCGGCTCTCTCCTTGCGACTGCCGGCAGAACAAGCGAAGCCATCTCGAGGTTCAGGGAGGCCATAAGCAAAGGAGGAGGCCTTTCAGCCTACAAACAGGTAATTGGACTTCTCAACAGCTCGGGACAGACTTCTCTTGCGATGCAGTTCGCGCAGGAAGCGCTCTCTTCTTATTCCACGGACAGCTATCTCAACGTCCTCGTCGGCACGCGGTATCAGGCGGCAGCCGTAGAGGCATGGAACAATCAGAATTGGGACGACTGCATTGCAAACTGCGACATAGCCATAGGATACTTCTCAAACGCCACTTCCGGCTCTTACGTCACTCAGGCTCAGCAAAAACTGCTAAATGTCCAGCAGTTGAGAGAAGCGGCAAGACTTAAAAAGATTTACTGATAATCATGCAAAAAACACAGTATTTTATTAAAAAAGGAGCGGCTAAAAAATGGACGCTCCTCATATTCTGTGTTCTTTTAATATTGGGATACATAGGATTTCAATTCCTCGGAATTCCCATACGCGAATACGAAATTAAGAAAAAAGCTGACGAAAAGATTAGATACGATGAAAACGAAGTGATAAAAACAAAATTAGTCCAGTTCATGAAAGAGAAAGGCATAGTTGTCTCTCCCGACAGCATATTCATAAGACGCAAGGGTAAAGGCGAAATAGGAGACAGTGTAGCCATAAAATTCACTTACAAAGACAGCTGTCGCCTTCTCGGTGACGTTCTTGACATCCCCTTCAACAGATATTTCGTCTTTCAGCACGATATTGAATTGAAAAATATTAAACAAGATGCTCCTCTGCGTCATTGATCTCTTTTTTTTTCAGTTTGCGCCTTCGTAAATCTCAATATCGAAGGCGCTTTCTCTTTTCCTGACAGCTCAAGACAAAAAATACAGGAGATGGACGACGTCTCATTGGCGGCGCAGGAAATCCTTCAATTCTACCTTTCCATCGGCAAACCGTTCGCATCAGTAAGAGTTGAAGAAATAGCTCTAGAGGAAGAGGGAATATCCGTCTCTTTTGCCGTCGAAGAGGGATCTTTTGTTAAAATAACAGGGGTGGATTTTCAGGGGAGGGGTTCAACTTCAGGAAGATTTCTTCATCTCGAATCAGGCCTTCCCCTGAGAGAATTTATCTTTGACTACGAAAAAATCCAAAAAGCCTTGAGAAAGCTCAACAGACTCGATTTTGTTGAAGCCAGCGACAGCACTTTTCTCAGGACCACAGGAAGAGACGATTACGCGAATTTAATCATACCTGTCAGGACAAGGAGATCAAATTCAGTCTCAGGCTCGTTTTTTTATTTGGCTCAAACAAATACAACGGGCGGAAAGATTTTCGGTGTCATTAAAAACATCGCAGGCAGAGGGCACAGTCTGTCAGTCAACTGGGATAGACCTGACGAAAAAAGAACTTACTGGTCCTTCATCTTCAGGACACGATGGCTTTTTTCCAGACCTCTTCACTCCGAAATCAGCGTCTCTGTGAGAACAGAGGAATTTTCAGACAGATTTTCAGGCTTTTTCAGGCTTTTTTACTCTCTTGGGGATTTTGACATATTCACAGGCGCCGAATACATTGACTTTTCTTCAAGAACTTATTTTTACAAAACATACAGGAACATCACAGGCGTCGTCTTCAACTTGCTGGACTACCCGAGAAATCCTTCTTCGGGAATTTTATCGTATATAGAAGTTAAAAACGGAAAACTGAACTATCTCGAGAGGGATTATTATGATTTTTACGGAATTTTTTCCGTGGACTTCTTCTTTCCAAAGAAGCCTTTTGCTCTAAGATTATTTTCTGAAGTTCAGGCTTGCCTGACAGACGCCGAAATTGATGATTTGGAAATATTATACGGCGGCGAAAAAGGTCCCAGGGGATACCTAAAAGAGTCCATTCCAGCGGAAAAAGGTTTTTTCTTTCTCATAGAGCCCCGTCTTCTCACAGGCAGAAACAGCAATGTATTTGTATTTTTCGACTTTCTCAGCTACAAAAACGCGTTAAATGAAATAATGAGCGAATACAGTTTCGGAGCCGGTTTTTCAGCAGGCACTGAGATTTCGTCCATAAAAGTTTACATTGCCGGTAACCCAAGAATGGCAAGCTATAAAGAGGCGGTTTTTTACGCCGACGTCACTTATGATTTCTGACGCCGGCGCATGGCTTATTGAGATTCTTTATGTCTTCTGGCTGTGTATTTGCCGTATTCCTTTTTCATTTGTGTCTGCATTTTACTTACGGCTGAATTGAAACTCTCTTTTAAGTTCTTGGTTTTCGCCTTTGAAAAAAAATCTTTTCCCCTGGAATGTAGAGATAATTCCGCTATGGTATCAACGCCGCTTTTATCCAGCACTAATTTGACGTTGTGGATTTCCTCAGCGAATTGGTTCAGTTTTCCGATTTTCTGGTCAATTTTATCCTTGTTCTTCGCGTATTCAGCTTTCAATTCATCGTTCCTGATTGTAACGGAGACATCCATCATTCCTCCTTTCTGATTGACAGAACCGTATCCCGGGCGAATTCTTCACTCATCCGGGGCATGTCTCTTCTAAAATGCAAACCTCTCGATTCTTTTCTGGAAATTGCCGAAAGAACTATCCCTTCGGAAACAACTAACATATTGACGAGTTCAGCTCCGGCGGTATTTACATCTCCACTTTTTTCTGAGCAGATTTTTTTCATTTCCCTTATCTCTCTGAGCGCTTCTTCGAGTTTCTCCTGATCCCGCACTATTCCGCATTTGTCCCACATTATCTTCTGCAGACTTGATTTTGCTCTTTCCGCTTTTTTTTCATCGGGGATAAATCCTGCTTTTTTTCCGCGCTCGACTGAAGCCGGTTCCCATTCGAAAAAATTTCCATCCAGCAGTATTTTGGCGGCTCTGTTTGAAAAAACGAGAGCTTCGAGCAAAGAATTGGACGCGAGTCTGTTTGCACCGTGAACGCCTGAAAAAGCCGCTTCTCCAGACGCGAACAATCCCGGCAAGTGCGTCCTGCCATCCATATCAATTTTGATTCCTCCGCATATATAATGAGCCGCGGGAACCACGGGTATTTTCATGTCTCTGAGGTCCACCTTCCTTCTTATGCATTCGCTGTAGATATGAGGAAATTTGTTTTTAAATCGATCCCTGGATATCTTTGACGCGTCGAGAACAACATATTTCTCTTTTGTTTCGAAGAGGTAAGCCTGAATAGCTCTCGCGACAATATCCCTGGGGGCGAGCGAGCCCTGAGAATGGACATTTTTCATTATATCGGCGCCCGACAAGGATTTAATGACCGCTCCTTCTCCACGGACTGCCTCGGATATTAGGAATGATTTCATGTCTTCGGGTTTGTTTTCCTCATACAGGCTAGTTGGATGAAATTGTATAAACTCCATATTGCAAATGTCGGCTCCTGCCCTGTAGGCAATAGCGATTCCGTCACCCGTCGCGATTTTCGGGTTCGTCGTAAACTCATAGACCTGTCCTATGCCGCCTGAAGCCATCATTACGCCGTCAGATCTCTCTTGAATCAAACTCTTTCCGTCGGAGCTTATAGCCTCAACTCCCTTGCACCTTCCTTCTTCGCAAATCAGGTCTATCACCATTGTCTTTTCTCTGAGTTCAATATGGCTGTTATTCTTCACAAGGTCTATGAGTGTTTTCTCGATTGCATTTCCGGTGCTGTCCTTGGAGTGCCATATTCTTCTTCTCGAATGCCCTCCTTCGAGCCACAGATCAGGTGAATCGCCTTTAAGTGAAAATTCGACACCAAGTGAGAAAAGCTTTCTGACTAATTCGGGACCCTCTTCAACCATTATTTTAAGGGCTTCTTCATTGCAAAGCCCTTCTCCCGTCCTGAGAGTGTCTTCGTAGTGAATGTCGAAGGAATCGTCTTTCCCGTGAACTGCGGCTATTCCGCCCTGAGCATAATTCGTGTTGGCGTCTATGCCTTCTTTTTTTGTCAGAATGAGGACATCAAATTTTTTACTGATCTCAAGAGCGAAAAATAGTCCGGCGAGTCCAGAGCCGACGACTATTATCTTTTCCCTCACCAAACCTCTCCGAGATTCTCATTCGTGTATCTTTCCCAATTGGGGTAGTTTGTTTCATTCGGGTCGTTTGAATACACAAGTTTGAACAATCCGTGTCCTGAAATGTCCGCGAAAATATACTTCCTGCCGTATCTCCAATAAATCCATATTTCATTCGGAACATATCTGTCGTCGGCGGGGACAAAAACAATTTCCTCAGGCTTGCCGTTTTTGATATAAATTCTTCCTCTGTCGGAAGATATCCCCTTTTCAAAGCCGCTTGAATAATTTTTGTCGGCATAATCCATTCTCTGGGCAAAAAGTTCGAGTTCTTCGTTTTCGGGGGTCATCGGATTGGGATCCCTTGAATACCAGAAAATTCTGGCGAAATTATCCTTCCCGTTCGCGTCGAGAGCCTGATATACCTGAAGCTGTGCAACATTTAGGACGGCTTCTATCTGCATATAATAGGATTTAGCCAGTTCGGACATCTCCATCTCGCCTGCCGCGAAAGAAGTCTCCACAGGCTCCCATAAAACTGAAAACTTTTCGGTTCTTTCAGTTGTCCCGGAATTGACCATAAAAGAATATTCACCATCTTCAAAATCGCCTATGGGTATGTTTATGACTTTCCCGACAAAAGAACCGGTTTCAACTCTGTTTACATAGGACACATAACGCCAAATTTCGTTTCCTTCGCTGTCGAACACGGATGATATCACGCTCACGGTGTCCTCTTGGCTTCCGGGATATATTTCGTAATAAGCTATTAGTTTAGGGTTTGTCAAAGTCATCTCTCTGTCGAAAAGGGGATATATCAAAAGCCCGTTTTTCACAAGAGATCCCGTGTCTTCCGTAGCTGAAATGCTGTTTGAAAACAATATGTCAGAGAGCATAACCTCGCTCTCGAGCGGCGACGTGCGGAAAGAAATTCTCCCTTCCTTCCCGCTTACGGGTTCGGAGAGAGTTATCCTAACCCTATATTCTTCAGTGACGTCAAAAGAGAAATTGTCGACCACGGAATATCTGGCTTCGGTCATGGGAATTTCTATAGGCCAGTTTGTCGACAGCATTTGGCTGTCGTCAATGTTGAAGACCTCAAAGTCAAGATCCAATGAACTGAAGGATATATCTGAAGGGATATTTATATACATTTCAAGCCAGGTTACGCCTGCGTTGTCGAGATACCTCGAAGTGGACACGTAAAATCTGACTTCTCCTTCCGAAAAGAAAAGACTGCTAATTATAGTCAAAATAACTGCGCCAAACATCAAGCCACCCCCTGGGTTCTGTTAATTCGTAATCTCCTATCAAATGCTCGTCGACAAATATAAACTTGATTCCTCTGGAATAATAATACCAGACCTGATAAGGTTCCCTGTCCATTTGAAAAGAATAATCCTCTATTTCATCCGGAAGACCCAGCAAAACATACACTCTGCCCCTGTCTGTTCTCCATCCTTTCACGCCTTCGACAAATCTCTCTTCAGCAAAACTTATGCGCCTGTAATAGGTTTCCATCACTTCATTTCTTTCCGTGCTCGGAGTGGGATCTTTGGAAGCCCAGAAATCATTGAGAAATTCGTTTTTTCTCTGTATATTTCTAGTCCTCAGAGATCTGTATTCCTCCGGCGGAACCGCGAACACGAGTTCCTCAATCATTTTCTCGATTCTCAATGAATCGACGTGAAGTCTGTCAATCGCCATTAAAACCCTTTCTGAAGTGTCAACTGGATTTTCGAAGGCTATTACATAGACTCCTGTATCTTGCGGGATTTCTAAAGTGAATGAAAACATTTCTATGCCGAGAAACTCGACAACTGACCCTTCATATTCTGATATTCTTATTCCATTTTTTTTGAGGACAAAATTTCCAGGAAAAACAGAGGAGGATGCAAAGACACTCACGATTTCGCCTATTCCGGTCACGTCGCCGAGAACAATGGTGTCGTTTTTCATCAGAATTATCTCTCCCGCTGTCTTAACCGGTCTTTCTAAGGATACGGACAACTGCTGAACCGCAGAAGAATTTTTATCCGAAAGGGTCATGACAATTTTGCCCCTTGTAAAATTTTCCACGTAAAAAGAGAAGGCGTATTCATCGGTCACCGACCGCATAAGGGTTTTGACATATTCACTCAGCGTCCACTTTCTCTGCAATATCTCGCCGTGTATCACGTCGTTATTTTCGTCGAATACTTCGAGTATCAGCCCGTATGAAGCTTTGTAAAGCGAATCGTCCCTGACGAAAATAAGGTCTGCGGAGCTCACTCTGAAAAAGGCAAGGAACGCGGTTTTTTCAGACAACGGTTCTCTGTATATCTGAAATCCGGCGGAACTCAGGCTCGCGAATGCAAAGATCGGCAGTAAAAAGGAAAATATCTTCACATCAGATTTTACAACAAAACATACATGTTTTTAACAAAAATATTTTTAGCCGCATCACAGCCCTTTTTCCGCTATAAATTCCTCGACTGAATCACACACGAAATGAATTTGCTCTTCCTTGATTTGTGGATAAACGGGCAAAGATAAAACCCTTTCTGCGGCTTTTTCAGAGACAGGGAAATCCCCTTTCTTATACCCTAAACCCGAATAAGCCTTCAGAAGATGGATTGCCGAAGGATAATGTTTTCCTGTCCCTATCCCTCTTAGTCCCAGAAAATCAGAGAGTTCATCTCTCTTTGAATGCTGTATCACTAAAAGATGAAAAGACGGAGAATCGCTGTCTTTTACTTTCTGCATCCACAATCCTTTAGGGGCAAGCCTTTCTCTGTAGATTTCAGCGGCTTTTCTTCTTTTATCGTTCCATGAATCGAGATACTTTAACTTCACTTCGAGGACGGCGGCTTGCAACCCGTCGAGCCTTTCGTTGAATCCCTCAACAGCATGTTCGTATTTGCCTTCCCTGCCGTGATTAGAAAAAAGCCTGACGGCGTCTGAAAGGTCTTGTGAATCCGTCACAACTGCTCCGCCGTCTCCGTAAGCGCCGAGATTTTTTCCCGGGTAAAAACTGAAACATGCTGAATCGCCGAAAGAGCCGGCTCCGGAAATTTTTCCTTCGCCGAGTATTTGAGCGCCGTGACTCTGACAGCAGTCCCATACCACATGAAGGTTTTTGTCCTCGGCTATTTTAAGTATTTCTTCGGGCGCGACCATTTTTCCGTAGAGATCAACGGGTATTACTGCTTTTACGCCGTCTTTTAACGTGATTTTTCCCGTATCAATAAGAAGATCATCCTCCCTTACATCTGCGAAACACACTTTTGCTCCGCACCAGCTCACAGCTTCGGCTGTAGCCACGAAAGTCATCGAAGGGACGACGACAGTGTCTTTTTCGCCTATTCCAAGGGCTTTCAGTGAGAGAAAAAGCGCGGAAGTTCCGTTTGCGACTCCTATGGCGTGTTTTCTATGGGCAAACAGTGCGAATTTTTTTTCAAAATCCTCTACGTATTTTCCTCCGACAAAAGCCGAATCATGGATTACCGAAAAAATCGCCG
Organism: Caldifarciminota bacterium; assembly: GCA_016929715.1. Classification (GTDB taxonomy): domain Bacteria; phylum SDB-A; class SDB-A; order SDB-A; family SDB-A; genus JAFGIG01. The sequence continues at coordinate 7,972 of JAFGIG010000096.1, read as the reverse complement.
CGTCAATCTCATCTTTTATTGAGGAGTATTGAGAACTTAAATCGAGAAAAGGGATTTTTTTCATTTTTCCTCCGGTGATATAATACTGATGTCGTTTCTAATTTAACATCAAAGGAATAGCCGTTCAATATGGTAAGACAAAGAGCCGTCTTTTTCAAATATAATCTCTTTTTTCTTGACCTTGTCGTTTTGAATTTTTCATTTGTATTGGCGCAGGCAATAAGGTTTTCAAAATACCCGCTTCCTTCTTTCAGTATTTTCGGCATTCTGAAAATCCCGTTGAGTTTCACTGTTTTTTTTATTTTCTCTTTTTTATCCATTTTCATTTTTCACCTCTTCGGCTTGTATAAAATCCAGGTTCTTACAAACAGAATGGAACATATAACAAGCCTAGTAAAATCCCTTATATCCTCCGCCGTGATATACGCGTTCATGAATTATATTACTAAACTTAATCAGTATTTCACAGACAGCAGGCTCGTCTTAATATATTGGCCTCTTATAGCTTTTTTCTCTTCAATAGTCTTAAGAGTGATTCTGTATCCTTATATTCACAGGCTGATTTCAAAAGCCCCTTTCAACACCAGAAGGCTTCTTATAGTCGGAGACACCCAAATTTCTGAAATATGCGCTCTTGAATTGAAAAAACACGGAGAATACGGATGCGAAGTCGTCGGTTTTTTCAGCCTCGACGAAGAGAAAGGCAGACAAGTAGAAATTCGCGGGTTTTCATTTGAAAGAGCTCAAGACCTCATAGACAGGTTCTCTCCGACCGATCTTCTCGTCGCCGTCAGCGGAACATCCGTAAAGAAAGCAATATCCGTAATATCCGGCCTTTCAGGGAGCATAGTGAACATAGAATTCACTTCTTATCAGTATGAACGGCTCTCCGAGTTCATAGACACCGAAAGATACGGAGACATCCCCGTTTTTTCGCTCGGCGTTTCGCCTTATTTTTTCTGGTATAAATCCATAAAAAGGTTTGCCGATGTATTTTTCTCCTCCCTGTTTCTTCTTCTCTCTCTGCCGCTCACTTTGACAATATGGCTTCTCGTCAAAATATCCTCCCGGGGACCGGGTATAATCTCTCAGCCCCGGGTGGGCTTAAACGGGAAAAGATTCAGGTTCTATAAATTCAGAACCATGAAAATGCCACTCGGAAACGAAATAAAAGAAAGAGACGACGCCTACATTGATTCCATTAATCGAGAGAATTCAGTAATGAAAAAAATAGTCGATAAAAAGAGGGTAACATGGATAGGAAAAATTCTCCGCGCAACCGCTCTGGATGAAATACCGCAGTTTTTCAATGTCCTCAAAAACGACATGAGCCTTGTAGGCCCAAGACCGTGCCTTGAGTCGGAATACGAATCCTACGACGCGTGGCATAAAAAAAGATACAGAATCAAACCGGGATGCACGGGAATATGGCAGGTCACAAAATCAAAAGGGCTCAGTTTTTCCGACACGATTCTTCTGGACATGATTTATTGCCACAGCGTCAGCCCATGGCTCGACATTCAGCTTGTCTTAAATACTCTTTTCATAATGATAACCGGCTCTGCCGATAAATGAGAGGTCCTCAATGATCAAAACTGCACTTGTATCTCTATCAGACAAAAAAGACACAGAAAAAATCTTAAAAATCCTTGCAGAAAGAAAAGTAAATATAATCGCGACTTCCGGAACAGCTAAATTCATAAAAGACAATGGATTGCCCGTTACAGAAACAGACTCCGTCACAGGCCAAAAAGAGATTCTCGGGGGCAGAGTCAAAACCCTTCACCCTTCTCTCTTTGCTGGAATACTGGCGAGGCGTGACAACCCAAAAGACATGGAACAGCTGAAAGATGCGGGCTTCAGTCCGATTGACCTTGTCATAGTGAATTTCTATCCCTATACCGAAAAAGGCTTAAAATCAGACACAACCGATGAGGCAGTCGAATTTATTGACATAGGAGGTCCTTCCCTCGTCCGTTCAGCGGCGAAAAACCACCGATGGGTGACAGTTCTGACATCGAATTCACAATACAAAGATTTTTTAGACCAGATAAAAAAAAACAACGGAGACACAACACTTGGTTTCAGAAAAAAATGCGCGGCAAAAGCATTTCGTCTGACATCTAACTACGACGCCGTCGTAGCGGCATCGCTCGAAGAAGAGCCCTATGAAGGGGAGTCGAGTTTTCCTTTTATCCTCTCGACCCCTCTCACCTACGGCGAGAACCCTCACCAAAATGCGTTCTTTCTTAAAAACCCCCTTTGCGAAGTTTCTTTCTCGGAATTATCTAAAGGTATGTCCTATAACAACATACTCGATGCTGAATCAGCCCTCAGAGCGGTGAAGCTTTTCGACAGACCTGCAGTCGCAGTAGTCAAACATCAGAGCATCTGCGGCCTCGCAGAAGACTCAGACATCATAAAAGCGTATAAAAACGCTTATGATACGGACCCTGACTCCGCTTTTGGCGGCATATTCGCCATCAACAGAAAAATTGACCCTGAACTGGCGGAAATAATAGACAAAACGCCGTTTTTGACCATGATAATAGCTCCGTCAGCAGAAGAAAACGCCTCGAAAATCCTCTCAAAAAAGAAAAAGAGGTTAATCGTTTTAAGCGAAACTCTTTTTTCCCTGAAAAATGACGTTTCCATAAGATCTGTAACGGGAGGATTTCTTGTTCAGACCAACGATATTTTCGAAGATGTCTCCCAATGGGAGACAGTAACGTCTAAAAAACCCAGCGATGAGACTTTAAGATCTCTCGTCTTCGCTCAGAAAGCCGTTATGTCCGTTAAATCCAACGCCATTGTCCTCGCCGATTCGACCAAAACAATCGGCATAGGAGGCGGAAATGTCAGCCGGATAGATTCAGTTGCAATGGCTTGCCTAAAAGCGGGAGAAAAATCGAAAGGATCGGTGATGGCATCTGACGCTTTCTTCCCTTTCCCGGACAGTATCGAATACGCGAGCGAAAAAGGAATCTGCGCCGTCGTTCAGCCCGGAGGTTCAAAGATGGACGACAAAGTCCTTGAATGCGCCGAAAAGTGTGGTATGATTATGATACACAGCAAAAGAAGGCACTTCTACCATTAGATAATGTTGAGACACAGAAAAGATTTGGAAGATTTCGAAGAGAAATTTTTGGCAAACTGCGCCTTTTCTTCGAAAATGAGCTCCGGAAGGGATTTTCCCGAACCCGAAAGCGAATTCAGAACAGTCTTTCAGCGTGACAGAGACAGAATAATCCACTCCAGAGCTTTCAGGCACATGGAATACAAGACGCAGGTTTTCGTAAACCATGTCGGAGACTACTACAGGACAAGACTCACCCACACTCTCGAAGTGGCTCAAATAGCCAAATCAGTCGCCAAAACGCTGATGCTGAACGAAGATCTGACAGAAGCTATTTCGCTAGCCCACGACATAGGACATACCCCTTTCGGCCACGCCGGTGAGGAAGCCCTCAGAGAACTCATGGCGGGAGACGGCGGATTCGAGCACAATTGTCAGGGTCTCAGGGTAGTCGAAAAACTTGAATTCAGAACAGACAAATACAACGGACTGAACCTTACTGTCGAGACAAGAGAAGGGATAGTCAAGCACAGCAGCGAATACGACAGCCCCGATGATGAATTCAGCAAAGCCTTTCTCCCCGGAAAGAGCCCTTTTCTCGAAGCACAGATAGTAAATGTCGCCGATGAAATAGCATACAACAATCACGACATAGACGACGGACTAAAATCCGGGCTCTTATCTCTACCTCAAATGAACGAAATCCCGCTTTGGAAAGAAACCCTTAGTTCCGTTTCCGATTCTGATGAAAAAAATGAAAAACTGCTCAGAATCAAAGCCGTCCGGGAGCTTATAGGAAGACAAATAGAAGACGTCATCATGACATCTGAAGAAAATATAAAAAAAAGCGGAGTTAAAAGCGTCGAAGATGTCAGGGAAAATCCCATTCTCATAGACTTTTCAGAGAAAATGAAAGGCGACAACCGCCTTTTGAAGGAATTTTTGTATCAAAATCTGTATCAGCATTATAAAGTTGTGAAAATGCAGGACAAAGCCAAAAGGTTCGTCACAAGGCTCTTCGAATCATACCTCGGAGAACCTCGCCAGCTTCCTCCGTTTCATCAGTCGAGAATTCAAAATGAAGGAAAAAAAAGAGTTATCTGCGATTACATCGCGGGAATGACTGACAGATACGCTATGGACGAATATTCGCGGCTGTTCGAGCCCTATACGAGACTCTAAAAACTTTTTAATTTTAAAGGAGGTTTTCGTGAAACACAAAAAACTGTTCATCCCGGGTCCCGTGGAAGTGTCTGAGGACATTTTAGATGAAATGGGGCATTTCATGGTCGGTCACAGGAGCAAAGAATATTCGGAACTTCACGGAGAAGTCGTTTCGAAACTTAAAAAACTCCTGTTCACCGAAAATGAGGTCTATCTCGGCACTCATTCTTCGACCGGATGGATGGAAGCCGCCATCAGAAATTGCGGACACAAGAGAATTCTCGCCTGCGTAAACGGCGCTTTTTCAAAAAGATGGTTTCAACTTGCTGCGCCGAACAAAGTTGAAGCGGACAAATACGAAGTCGAATGGGGAAAAGGTCATGACCCGAAAGAAATAGACAAACTGCTTTCAACGGGCAAATACGATTGTTTTCTCGTGGTCCACAACGAAACCTCCACCGGAGTTATGAATAAACTCGAAGAGATATCCGACGTCCTGAAGAAATACCCCGACGTCATCTTCTGCGTCGATTCCGTCTCGTCCATGACAGGCGTGAAAATCGAAGTGGACAAACTCGGCCTTGACGTCTGCCTTGCAGGTGTTCAGAAAGCCTTCGCTCTGCCGCCGGGACTGGCAGTCGCGGCTGTAAGCAAGAAAGCGCTCGAGAAATCAGCTAAAGCTGAAAACAAGGGCTATTATTTCGATTTCGTCGAATTTCAAAAATATCAGGAGAAGAACCAGACGCCGTCAACACCGGCAATTTCGCATATCTTCGCCCTCAACAAACAACTCGACAAATTCTTCGCAGAAGGCCTCGACAACAGGTTCTCAAGACACCAGGAGATGGCAGATTACATAAGGAATTGGGCGAAAAAGAATTTTGCTCTCTTCCCCGAGCCCGGCTATGAATCCGTGACTCTCACTTGCATAAACAACACGAAAGGCATAAGCGTCGCTGACCTGAATAAAAAACTCGCCGAAAAAGACATGACTTTATCCAACGGCTACGGCGATCTGAAGGAAAAGACTTTCAGAATAGCCCATATGGGCGATCTGACAATGAAAGACATGAAAGAACTGATAACAGCTGTCGATGAAATTCTCGGACTTTAAGGAGGCGCTATGAAAGTATTAGTCTGCGACCCTTTGGACGAAAAAGCAGTTGAAAAAATGCGATCAGCCGGAGTGACTGTCGATGTCAAAACAGAAATGAAACCCGACGAACTTCTTAAGACCATTCCCGGATACGACGCCTGCGTCGTCCGCTCGGGTACAAAGATAACCAAAGACGTGATAGAAGCGGCGAAGTCCTCTCTAAAGCTGATAGTTAGGGGTGGAGTCGGTGTCGACAACATAGACGTCGATGCGGCAAAAGCGGCGGGGATGGAGGTGAAAAACACTCCTGCGGCGAGCTCCGCTTCAGTTGCCGAACTCGCTTTGGCTCATATTTTCGCCCTCTACAGATACATTCCGAGAGCGACAAGCGGCATAAAAAACGGCAAATGGGAGAAAAAAGACCTCAAGGGAAAAGAGCTTTCTGGAAAGACGATTTCGATTATCGGTTTCGGTAGGATCGGTTCCGAACTCGCCATAAGAGCCCACGCTCTTGGCATGAAAGTTCAAGCATATGATGTTGTCGAGATAAAACCTCCATTTACTGAAGTCATTGTGCTAAAAGATATTGATGAGGCAATTTCAACAGCAGACATAATCAGCCTTCACATGCCGATGACGGAAAAAACGAAAAACCTCTTCGGCAAAGAAATGATATCGAAAATGAAAAAGGGCAGTGTCCTGATAAACTGCGCCCGGGGAGGAATAATAGACGAAGCGGCACTCGCCGAAGCCCTCAAGAGCGGGCATCTCTTCGGCGCGGGTCTCGACGTATTCGCCGGGGAACCGGTCAAACCCGGCAATCCTCTTCTTGAGCTCGACAATGTCTCACTGACGCCTCATATAGGCGCTCTGACAGCCGAAGCTCAGAAAAGGGTCGGAGGAGAAGTCGCCGACATAATAATCGCATACGAGAAAGGATAAAAAAAAGGGGGCTTTTGCCCCCTTTTCCCTACAAAGTCGTTCTGTCAATTCTTCTGAAACCTGAACCCAGGACATCGAAGGCGTCATAGAGGACTATAAAGGCATTTTTGTCAATCTCTTTGACAATGTCTATGAGCTGAAACACCTGATTCCTCGAAATTACGCAGAAAATTACACGCCTTTCAGCGCCTGTAAAGCCCCCTTCCGACCTCATCAAAGTGGTGCCTCTTCCGAGAGAGGACATTAATTTTTCGTTTATCTCTTCGTATTTGTCTGAAATTATATAGGCAGTCTTGGCTATTGACAGCCCCTGCATGACCAGATCGCATGTCTTTGCGGATATGAAAAGTCCAAACATAGCCCAGACGAGTAAATTGAGATCTTTGAAAGCGAGGCAGGCGACGAGTATTATGACGGTATCAACCAGCATGAACCCCATACCCATGGGCAGTCCTGTGTATTTTTTTATGAGAGCTACAGGTATGTCCGTTCCCGCGGTAGAGCCTCTGTGCCTGAAAATCACTCCCAATCCTATACCAAGAAGAACATTGCCGGCAAGGCATGCCAGGAGAGTCTGATCGGTCAGAGAAAAATAACCGCTGTATTGCGGAATCCCGACGAGGAAAGACGACATTGTCTTTGTTGTAAAAGCGTTCCAGGGCTGAAAAAGATCAACAAAGAAAGACAGCGTCAAAATTCCCCACGCGGTTTTGACTCCGAATGTCTTTCCGATGAATATAACGCCGAGGACAAAAAGCGGAACATTGAATAATAGCATGACAATTCCGGTCTGAAACCCGAAGAGGATATGCAGGACCTGAGCGAGCCCGCTTATTCCTCCGGGAGCTATTCTGTGCGGGATAAGATAAAGCGATATGCCGGCGCCGGCAAGAAATGAACCCGCCGCTATCCAGACCGAATCGTATATGAAAAGGCCGGTCTTTGTTTTTTTAAAGCGCTCAGATGTCGTAATAGAGTTCAATTTCGTAGGGGTGAGTCCTGATTTTCAGAGGTATGATTTCGTTTTCCGTCTTGATTTGCCTCCATACTTCTATTAGTTCTTCGTCGAACACACCACCCTCTTTCAAATACTCGTTGTCTTGCTGAAGAGATTCGAGGGATTTTTCGAAAGATGAAGGGATGGAAATAAATCTTTTCTGCTCACGAGGGGGAAGTTCGAAAAGATTTTTATCGAGTGGTCCGAATTTTGAAGATGAAATATTTTTATTGATGCCGTCTATACCCGCCATCAGCATAGCCGAAACTGCCAGATAGGGATTGCATGTGGCGTCGGGCATTCGAAATTCTATTCTCTTTTGATCCTGTGAAACGGCTGATTTAGGAATTCTTATTGCCGAACTCCTGTTTGCCACTGAAAAGAAAAATCTCGTCGGCGCTTCATACCCTTCCACGAGCCTTCTGTATGAATTCGTGGAAGGATTGGTGAAAGCCATTACCGACTGTCCGTGCGTTCCGAGACCGGCTATGTAATGAAGGGCTTCGTCGCTCAGGTCAAAATACCCTCCTTGGGAATAAAAAAGATTCTTGCCGTCTTTATGGAGTTTCTGGTGAAAATGAAGTCCGTTGCCCGGTTCTCCGAAAATCGGCTTGGGCATGAAAGTCGCTGATTTTCCTCTTTTATGACATACATTCCTGATTATGTATTTCGCTATCATAACTTTATCTGCGCATTT
>JAFGIG010000095.1 GCA_016929715.1 Caldifarciminota bacterium | reverse complement strand
TTGTATTGAATTCAATTGCCTCAAAATCTTTTTCAAATTAAAATGACCATGATTCATATCATCCGTGAACCTGCGTCCGAAGAAGTTGTTCGTGAAATGCTTGAAGAATTGAAGACTTATATAAAGCTTGAGGTCGATATAGAACGGAATATATTAGCCGGAGGGGGAGTTTTACACGCGGATTGTGAATCTGCTTTATTGGAAGATGGAAGCGACCAAGCTAATATTTGGGGTGCGGACTTTAATCCAAATTCATATCATATTACATACGATTCCCTTATAAACATAAGGCCAAACCAAAACAATATTTCCTTGGAGATTGAAGACCCCAAAATACGTAAAAAGGTTTTTGACATAGCCAAAAAACTGTTCAAAATACCATGAATGATTTGACACGCATAAAGAATAGATTTCTAAAAGATCCCATAAATGTTCGCCTTGGCGGATTGGCAAGTAACTTATCCCGAATTAAATCTTTTATATCCCAAGATGATAACTACGAAGCTGTAAAAAGCATTCTGGAAGAAAGTAAATTTTTTATTGAGTGGACGGCGCAAGAAATCAACTCTGAAAGTGCTGCTGTTCTTATACAATATCAAATTCAATTAGCTCTTTGGCAGCAAAACCTAAAAAAGCTTTGGTCAATACAAGACGAAAGACGGAAAATTGCATCCGAAGCCTATTTTATGTCACAAAAAATTTTGAAAATGTCCGGATTACTGGGTTAATTTATCTTCAGTAGAAATTAGAAAAAATATTTCCATTTTTTTTCACGATCTCAGCCAGAGCATTATATCTTTCAAATTGAATTTTTTACCCGTCATCAGGATTCCAATTCTGAATATTTTCGCGGCGAGAAAAAACAATAAAAAAATAGTCAGAACAATCAGGGCGTATGCCAACACAATCTGATAGAGGGGCGGGGAAGATATTGTAGTCCTCAGAAACATGACCATCGGCGCTGTGAAAGGGAAAAGCGAGAAAAAAACCGCAAAACCCGAGTTCGGGTTCATTATTATAGCCGATACGCTTATCATTGGCAAAACGAGAAGGAAAATGACGGGCATAGCGAGCTGTTGGAGGTTGTTCTCGTCCTCAGATGCCGCTCCGAGCGCGGCATAGACAGCCGCATACATCAGAAAACCGAGGATGTAAAACGATATGAGATAGCCGTATATTCCATGCGGCAGGGCGGGAACGTTGAGGTTTTGAAACCTGCTCCCTATGATTTTCAGAGAGAAAAAACTCAATGAAAGCCAGAACCCGTATTGAAGAAGGCTTGCCGCCGCCTGGCCTGTTATTTTCCCCAACATCAACGTGAAAGGTTTGACCGAAGACAGGATTATCTCGACCGTTTTTGTCTTTTTCTCGTTTATGACAGATCTGCCGATGGACTGACCATATATTAGTATTGTCATATAGAGCAAAGTCGTAAAAGTTATAGCCGTGAAAAACGACGCCAAAAAATCCTGCCTGACCTTCTGCCCTTCTTTTGTCAGTTTGACGGCGCTAATTACAGGCGGGGAAGTCAGGGTGCTTATCTTCGAAGGATCAATTCCTTCATTTATCATCCTCCGGGTTATTATATAATTGCCGAGAGCGCCTTCAAGCGACGCAATTATGGTGTAGTCCGCCATGTCTTTGGTGACAAACTCAAATGTATCTTTTGTCAGTATGTTTTCAGGGAAGATTACATATCCGTAAATAAGTCCTTTTCTCACAAATGAGTCAAGAGCAATTTTAGAATCGGAACTCTTGACGATGTCTATCCCTGCGTTCTTGAGCCTCATCTTGAGTGCCGCCACGAAGTTGTTGTCCTCTGTCACAATATACACGGCGACATTTTTTGTCTGTGTGCTCTTCATCAAGACCATGGGAAAAACCGTGATACCTATCATGAAAACCGGACCAAGCAGGGTAAAGACTATAAAACTCTTGTTCATGGCGACGGTTTTGAATTCCTGTTTGAGGATGCAGAAAAATTTTCTCATTTTTCCGCCCTTTTGCCTCCGACGAGGTCTATGAAAATCTTCTGAAGGGAAGGCCTCGTCACCTCAAATCTTTTCACTGAAACTTTTCCGGCGACAGCCGACAAAAGATCGTCAGGAGTCTTCCCGGGGGCTAATTTTATCTCCACCCAACGTGGGTAGGATATTATATCTGAAACAAGACCGGTGTTTTTCAAAAATCCAAGATCTCCGTCAAATTCCATCTGAACAGAGTTTTTTCCGAATTTTTCCTTGATTCCGTCGAGGGCTCCATAGACGACTTCCTTTCCTTTGTCTATTAGAAAAATCGAGTCGCAAATTTTTTCCGCCTGCTCCATTATGTGCGTTGAAAAAATTATAGTCTTGCCCTGGTCTGAAAGATTTTGAACAGCTTCCCTAATAACTTCCGAACTGACAGGGTCGAGTCCGGCAAAAGGTTCGTCGAGAAAAATTATCTCCGGGTCGTGCAGGACTGCGGCGATGAACTGGACTTTCTGGCTCATCCCCTTTGAAAGCTCTTCGACTTTTCTCTCTCTCCACTCAGGCAGTCCAAGTTTTTCGAGCCATTCGTCTATTTTTCCGCTTGTCTCTTTCGCCGATTTGCTTTTTAACGAAGCAAAATATTTTAAGACCGCGGAAACCTTGAACTTTTTGTAAATGCCTCTCTCTTCGGGCAAATATCCTATTCTGTCGAAATCTTTGTCCGAAATATTTCTGCCGTCGAAAAGTATCTCGCCCGAATCGGGGGCTATAATGTTCATCACCATTCTTATCGTCGTCGATTTTCCCGCGCCGTTGGGACCTATAAGTCCCATCAGTTCTCCCGGTTTGACCTCAAAAGATACTCCGTCGACGGCTTTTACAGACCCGTATTTTTTTTTCACATTTTTCAGGGTGAGTGTCAACTGACAAAACCTTTTTTTCTCGGAGGATTTAGGCGCTCTTCCCTTCTTAATAGCTCAACTATGCCGCCTCTTCTGAGCAGAGAACGGTAGTCCTGTTCACAGTCAGTCAGTATTTTACCCAGATAATCTATGTTTTTGTCCATGTATTCTCTATAAGGGTTCTGCTTTTTTCCCGTGGTGTGTTCGAAATGGTTTTCGATGAGGTCAAAAATCCCCTCGTATTCGCCGTAAATCTTTTTCTCTGAAACATCTCTGTAAAAAGACTCGGTGTTTTTGAGAAGGTCTATCTCGCGCGGAAACCCCGGGACGCCGGCTTCGGAAAATTCTCTGAAGAGGAAAAGAAGTTTTTCGAGATAAAACCTGTCAGCCATCTGCGCGACGAGATCCGAAGTTCCAACGATTTTTCCGAGAGTTTTGAGTTCTTCGGAATGAAAAGGAATGCTTTCAAGTGAAAGGTCTAAAATCGTCGAGGCGATTATGTGTGATGCCCTCATACTGTCGAAATCAGTGTAGCCTCTCTCGCCGAGATACCGGGTCGCAAATTCAATGCTCCTCTCCTCATGCCCTATGGAGAATTTAGCTCCGGTCCCGCTCTTCTCGCCCGTTCTCTGGATGTATCCGATATCGTGAAAAAGAGAGGATATCATAGCAAGCTGGACGTATTTGTTCTTGAAACGCATTCCGGAACGCGCCGCACCGTCTATAAGTCTCGAAGCGGCGAGGAAAACGGAAATCGTGTGGGAGAGGTCATGGTAGCGAGTTAAGCACTTTCTATATCCCGGATAGTTTCCATCGAAAAGCGCGACAACATCGTTGAAGGCTTTTCTGACTCCCGAGACGTCTAAATCCTTGTAAGAGCCTTGAACAGCTCCTATGGATTTTTCCAATATATTTTCTGGATTTTCAGGAAAAAAATACCTGTAATCAGGCGTTCTGCCTTCTCCATTCATAAATAGTAATTATTACTTTTTATCCCTTTTGTAAAGTTGATTTTCGCAAAAGTTGTTTTCACAAAAGGTTTGAAGCGAGTTCGGCGAGCGGTGAGCGGACGCCCTTTTCGAGCGTGACGTTGGCGTAGATTTCCTGACCCTTCATCTTGTCAATGAGATACGTCAAGCCGTTGCTTCTGGAGTCGAGATACGGAGTATCTATCTGGTGTGGATCGCCCGTAAAGACGACTTTCGTCCCTTCTCCCGCCCTCGTTATTATTGTCTTGACCTCATGGGGGGTCAGGTTCTGGGCTTCGTCTATAATAAAATAAAACTTCGACAAACTCCTTCCCCTTATAAACGCCAGAGGTATTATCAGGAGCTTTTCGTTGTTCAACAGTTCTGTTATCTTCGCGTATTCCTTTGAATCAGACGAATACTGGTTCTGAATCACGGACAGATTGTCGAACAGAGGCTGCATATAGGGGTCTATCTTGCTCTTGACGTCCCCCGGCAGAAAACCTATATCCTTATTCGACAGCGGTATGATAGGCCTCGCAAGAAGTATCTGGCTGTAATACTTTCTGACTTCGAGAGCCGCGGCAAGAGCCATGAGTGTCTTTCCCGTTCCCGCTTTTCCCGAAAGCGTCGCAAGCTGAACGTCCTGGTTTATCAGAGCGTCCAAAGAAAAAGTCTGCTCGGCGTTTCTCGGCTGAATTCCGTAAGCGCTCTTTCTCTCGACCAGCCTCATGGCTTTTGAAGACGAATTATACGCGCCGAGAATGCTTTTGCGGTCATTTCTGAGTATAAAGTATTCGTTGGGAAAGGGTTCGAAATCTACCGGTGTCTCAGAAAGATTGATCATCTTTTTTTCGTATAGAGAGTCTATAATTTCGTCAGGAACGTCCTCAAAAAGATTTTTGCCTGTGTAGAGCTTGTCCAGATCTTTTATTTTGCCGGTCAGGTAATCTTCAGCCAAAACACCTATTCCTTTGGCTTTAATCCTCAGATTTATGTCTTTTGTCACGAGAACAACTCTTTTCTGTCCGTGTTTTTTGGAGAGATTGTATGCGACGGACAGAATTCTGTGATCCGGGCTGTCGTCTATCAGGGTTTCTGAGAGAAATTTGTCCTTTTTCAGGTTTGTCTCTATGCTGACAAACCCTCCGCCATCAAGGCGTATCCCATCGGTCATCAGGCTGTCTCCGAGGAGTGTATCGAGTTCGCGTGAAAACTCCCTGACGTTGTAATTGATCATCTCGTTGCCTTTTTTGAACTTGTCTATTTCCTCGAGGACCGTTATAGGTATGACGACGTTGTTTTCCTTGAAAGAGTATATACACCTGTAGTCATACATTATGACATTGGTGTCGAGAATGTATATTCTTGCGTCGTCAGCGAGATTCATGGGCACCCTCCTTTACTTTTCCGAGAAAACCCCATAGAGAGAGATATAAAGGCTGTCGGAATGACAGAGGATTTCCAACGCCCTCTCGTAGAAAACAGCCATCGCCCGGCTGTCGACGTCTCTTTTAAACGCCTGTGAAGCTGTGATTTCTCTGAAATACTTAATTCTTCCGAGTTCATCAAGGCAGTCATCTTTGATTATACCCTTGTAATCGTAACCGAGCAACAGTGCTCTGTTCTTCCTGCTGTCGCCGAATAATTTCAACAGCAGGCCTTCTCTTTGCCAAAAACCTTCGAGAAGCGGCATTTCCAAAGTCGAATATACATTCCAGCCGCTTTTGCCTCCGAGAATAAATTCTGAAAAAGAGCTGTCGGACATTGCAACAGTCGCAAGGCTGTAATCTCTTTCGTAAATTTCAGATAAAATACACCTGACAGCCACGTCAGAAGGATAGAGTATTATTCCGTCTGTGTTTTTCACGGCGAGCGCGTTTTCCCTGCAGAAAGCCTCAATGTCTTTTCCCGTAAGGTCTATCTCGTCGAACAGATTTCCATAAACTTTTGAGAGTTCAAAAGGTATTTTTTCCGATATCTCGTCCATATACCATGGTAAGTTCAGCAGTGTCGAATTGATAACTACGACTCCCGTGCCGACTGTTTTATCGAATTTTTTCTCGTTGCCGACTATTTGGGCAAACCAAAGCGTGAAAGTGTCGTTGTCGCCGTGGACAAATATAACAGACTTTCCCTGAGCCGTCCCGAGGACATTGAAGGCGAAAGCGTGAGCCGACCAGCTGTCTCTTCTGTTGGCGTGCCCGGAGTATCCATTGTAGAGTCCGGACAAAGTAAAAAACAACAGCAGAGGCACCGCCTTCTTTTTTCTCATAAAAGAGAGCAAAGACAGGGCTAAAGCGTAAATCAGGGCAAAACCCGCGGAAAAAAAATAATCTCTCGCCCTCGCTTCTTTTGGTATATGCGAAAGGTCAGAATCGCTGGAGCAGAACTTGAAATTAAAAACAAACACGAGAAGAAAGCTCAGACAGAACATGAACAAAAGCAAAATAACAAGAAAACCCGGGGAACTCCCTCGAAAAATTTTTATGAGAGAAAACACAAAGAACAAAAAAAACAGCGCCATAAAGACACTCGTCATAACGACGCCAGCCGTTCCGAATTTTCCTTCCCGGACAAAAGGCGTGAACTGCCAAGCCATATAGTTTAAATACGACACATTCTGAAAAAACAGCCCCTTTAGAAAACTGTATCCCGTCAGGGTGGAAGTCTGCCTATGCAAAAAATTTTGACTCCCGTATTGTTTTCTCAGAGCGACATCCGCCAAATCCCTGAAATTCTCGACGGCGGATTCGTTCAAAACCGGTTTTTCAAGACCCCTGAAATACAAAATCATGTAAGAAGACGCCCCGACGAGGACGAAAATTAAGCATAAGACTACAACTGAAGGTCTCAGTACTTTTTTTGTAGCCGCAAAAAAAGCCGCTGCAAGAACGGGTATTCCGGCTATGATGACCGTAGCATGGACGGAAAACGACAAAGCCAGAAGGTAAGAAGCCCCGATAAGATATTTCGGTTTGCCTTCTGTTATTTTCAGCGAAAGCCAAAGCAGAACAAAAATCATGAGCGAAGATAATCCGTAGATTTCAGCCTCAACCGCGCTGTCCCACATAGAAAAACACATTGTTCCGCAGACGGCGGCTATTGACAGGGAAAATTTCCTGAAAAGATTTTGGGCTCCGAATAATTTCGCAATAGATAGATACAGGAATACTCCGGCAAGGGCGGTCGCTGTGACGCTGAGAAAATTGACGCATCTTGCCACAAGGGCGGGGTCTTCGGCAAACATGCAGAATACTCTCGCTGCAGTCACGTATAGAGGGCTTCCGGGAGGGTGGGGAACTCCCCAGCAGTGCGCCGCCGCCACGAGTTCAGAGCTGTCCCACCACGAAATTGAAGGAGAAGAAGTTATCGCGAAATTTGCAAACAGAAAAACAAAGACGCCGGACATGACAAGCATGTCCGGTCCTTTCGATCTGAGTATATTTCTCATCTTTTCGGAGGCTTATTCGACTCCTGAATCCGGCTGAAAGACAAACTGCATTCCGAAAATATTTTGAGGAATCAAAGACTCTTCTACCTCGGTGTTCTGAAGATAAAGTTCAACAACAAACCTGGCAAAAGCGCTGTCACCCGTCTCTTTTAGAACGCCTTGATCTATCCAGTCCACAACGAATGAAAAATCGACTGTGTAAAGACCTGCGCTTTCCAATATCATCTCTGCCTCTTCTTTTTCGCCTTCCCTGTAAAGGAAAAGGCTCTGCAGAATGACAAAGTCCTGAACAGACGTCTCTTTTAATATATTCTGAAGAGAGGAAAATTCTTTTTTAGCCTCTTCGTCTTCTCCGAAGTATAAGAGAGTGTATATCTTTTTAGCAGTAAAAAAACCTATTGAAAAAGTAAACCTCTCTTTTTCAGAAAGGATATATTCGGTCTTCCTTCTCTCTTCCATTCTTCCAATGAAATCGTCAATTAGAGATATTGCTTCCTTTTTCATTCCCGCTATCTTGTATGCCTCCACAAGATAATACGTAAACTGGAGCTCATTGCCCTTGCTTATCAGATTTCCGATTTTCATGAACTTTACGGCTTTAGAGTCGTCACAGGGCAAGCCTCTTTCAAATTTCCTTATTTCATTTGTCCCCAAGACAAAAAAGCCGGCGGCGTAATTTGATGCAAGCCTCGCGAATTCGTCATTGTATAGCGTGTTTTCGTCTCTTTCTATGTTTTCGAGGAGGAAACCTTCCATATTCAAACCGCCTCTGTCGTCGAGCATCTTTTTAGTAAATATACCCCTGAATCTGAATTCTTTTGTGTAGAGGCTTTCCGTATAAGCATAATCTACATTGTCGAACATCATGGAACCCTCGTCTATTTTTTCGTTTGATACTCTGTAGACCAGACCTTCTGTTTTCAGCCAGGGTTCGAGTTTTGCCATATTCTCCTGACTGCAGGTAGATGAAAAATAGACCCTGTATTGAGCTTCAGGGTCGGTTATAGAACCGGCAAACTCTGCAAATTCCTGGGTATCCATGAAAAGGATTTCCTCCGTGAATTCGACATCGTTTACCGCGCAGATTATTGCTCTGACGGCGATGTCTTTCGGCAGCAGAACTTCGACGGGGTATATAGAACCTCCGCTGAGAGCGAGTTCGAGAGGGACGTATTCGACTGCATAGCCTATTGATATCTCGTTTAGAAGCCAGTTTTCAAAACTGTCTCCTTTCTCATTCGCTATTTGGATGGAATATTCCATTTTCTGGAGTTCCCCAAGCGATGCCCAAGCCCTTTCCTTTTCCGCGTCGCCTTTTATGTGTTTTTTGTAAGCGTATTCATTCCACTTCGCCATAGCCGGATTTTCAACCGAGTAGAAATTGTTTGAATTCCGGACCGGTATATCGTGCTTATGCCAATTTCGGAAAGCGCCGGAAAACTTCAGCGGGAAACCCTGCATGTGTATTTGTTTTATATACCAGTTAGTGTTGAGGAGGGAAAAGTTGGCGACTATGACGCCCGTGTCGGCTTCGCTGTCGTATTTCCGC
>JAFGIG010000094.1 GCA_016929715.1 Caldifarciminota bacterium | reverse complement strand
TAAGGAGTCAGCTCTACTTCATAGAGGGTCCAGAGCGGAGATGACCCTGTCCATCCGGGCATAGTCGTTCCCGTCCATGTGACGTTGTAACTGCCGGTATATACTGGAATTATATTGGCGCTCGGAACCGTGTCCCAGTAATAACCGTAGTTGCTTAGCCCCCAGGTGAAAGAATCGCTCCCCACCCAGAGGTTGACGCCGTCGTAATTGAGCCGGGAGTCATACCACATCCAGAAATAGAGTTTCACAGAATCGCACATCGAAATGTCCATTTCCGGGGAGTTTAACCAGCTCGCGTTGGTCTGGTAGTTGTCGTTTAACCTCGTTCCCCAGACGTTCGCTCCGCTCCTCGCCATAAAAGGACCCGAGTTCGGAATTCCCCACTGCCAGTCTCCGAGCTGATAGAGACCGACAAACCCAGCGTCGTCAACTTCGAATCCCCAATAATAAGCCGTTCGCGGCGTAACCATGACGGCATAAAGAGGCGGAGACCAGTTCGAATAGAGCGCGCTGTCTAAAGCGTCGCGGATTCTCGATGAGACAAAATAAGTTCCAGGGGTGTTCCACGATTTTAGAGCGACGTTGGATATGTCCCAGTCGGAATAAGTCCCGTCTCCCCACGAGAACTGATATTCATAATTTCCCGGGACGAGCTCTGAAGTATAGATATACTCGATCTCGGTAAGTCCGCTGTCAGTTCCGACAGGGGAGATCGTCGGTCCCGGGATACTGCCTCCCTGAACAGTCCGGACGGAGACATTGTCCACTCCGAAATAATAGTCCGGCCTAAGCGGTGCTCCGCCTCCACCTCTGTAGGCAAAGGCGATCTGTATAGAGTCTGAGCCCCTTGCAAGCGGCATTATATCTATCGAGTCCCATATAGAATAATTTGTTCCGAAGTAAAACTGCAACTGCTGCCAGGACGTCCACGCTCCCGCGACAGACCTTCTTATGATGACAGAAGCCGTATCTTCATCCCTTCCGGCTCTGTATCTGTATCCTATTGTGTATTTCAGCCACTGGGTGTAATACAGAGAATCTGTGAGTTTCGGAGAATACAATGTATCCCTTAGAACAAAATTTCCAGCTCTGTTGCTGCAAATCCACATGGTCATGGTGAGCGGGTCGAGAGGTCTTATGCCTTCCTGGTCGTAAGTCCGCCATTCCCATCTCCTCGGCCAGTTGACTCCCTGATCCCTCTTTGCCGAAGACCATCCGTCCGTCCATGGGTTTGTCTCGAAATCCCAGAAATAATACGCTGACAACGCCGATGTCAGAATCAGCATCGAAAGTATAGTCAAAATTATTTTCATTTATCCCCCTCCCTCAGTAAACTTCGTTCCAATAAACATATTTTTTCTTGAAACCAGGACCGGCAATCTGTCTTACTATGGGTCCCGAACTCGTCATGACTATGACTACAGGTCCGTCCGGACCCACCGTGACCTGGGGAGAGGAAGGAATTCCGATATGCCCGAGGTCTATCTGGTCTATCATTCTTCCCTCGAGGAGAGAAGCGACATACATCCTCGCGTAACCCGCCCCGATGTCGCAGGGACCGGCCTCTGCCGTGTCAGGAGCAAATGTCGTCCAATAGACGTAGTTGCTGTATATCAGAGGGAGGGAAGTGACCTTCTCTCCGGGATGTGTGTGTCTGTAATAAAATCCGTTGTCCCCCGGGGATGCGGCGACGTCCGTCAAAAGCTCCATATCCGCCATCGTCGCAGGTGCGCCCGCGCTGGGGGGGGACAAGAGCATGAAAAAATATCCGTATTTAGTTGTGTCCATGGGATTGTCCCTGTTGCCGGATCCCCAGCAATACCAGTATTGTCCGCTGTAATCCTGCGCCACAGCGGCAGGGAAAAAACAAACCATGTCGGCGTCCGCCGGCGCGCCTGTGCTCGCCCTGAAAGCAGTCCTAATGGTCCAGTTGGAAGGATTTGTGTCTGTTTCCGTGTCCATGACAAGGAGGTTTCCTGCGAGATCCGGCGCTATGACATAATCTACAAATCCGTTGATGTTCATGTCAGTCATAGCTAATGATGCCGCTATGCCGTTGTTGTTCGGGTTTTCCCAACCTTTCGCCCAAGCTGTGTTGTCTTTTAAACCCCAGAAAGCGAAGAAATCTCCCGTGTCGGGGACGAAGCCGCCGACAAAGTCAGGGGCGTAACCGCCTCCTATGAAAAATCCCCAGACAGGAACCGCCGAGTCGGTGTTTACAGGATCCGTGTCCATTCTGAACTGACCTGCCGTCGGCTGTGACCATGTGTCGGCAAATCTTTTGTATAAGCCGCCGATGAGGGTTCCGGATATCTCTGCGAGAAGTTTCGGATATTCCGATGAATCAGGATTTGTCGGAACATATGTTATGTCGAGCATTAAGTAATTGTTCCCGCCTTCCCTCTGCCCGACAATGAGGACAGTCCTCCAGTCGTCGGCATCTTTCTGGCCGTTCATATCTACATCCGCCCAGAGGTCCGCCGCTGTAACAGGTCCGTCGAGAACGTAGGTGTGCTGATTGTCGAGAGCCCAGACTTTCATTTTGCTCAAGGCGAATTTCGGCACCCACGCCCAGACCTCTTTGCCAGTCGAAGCGTCAAAGCAGTGAAGAACTCCTGTATTCGTCCCGACATAGACCCTTTTTCTGTTGTCTCTGTAGGCGTTATTTTTTCTGAAATTGACGTAAGAAGGATCGCCCGTATAGAACGGGCTCGGCGCACCTATCATCAGAGGCGCGCTGTGAAAAATATCGCCGAGCTTCCAGCCGGGGGAAGCGGCGCTGTATCCTTCCCTCGTCCTCTGGACTATAAGGTCTTTTTCCCATCCTGAAAAGACTCCGAGTTCAGAGGGAAGGACGTTCATAAATGTGAAAGGCGTTTTTACGCCGAGCTGATTCGTGTAAAAAATCCTTCTGACTCCTGATGGAGTCTGCTGAAGGGATTCTCCTGCAGTCCAAATCTGCGGCCCAAGGACAGTGTCGCCTGTGAAGACTATAGCCCTCAACTGACCGTCCCAGAAACCTCCCGTCTGCGGCCTGAAAGTCGCATAGACTATCGCCGTGTCGCTTATCATCGTCCTGACGACAGGAACGCTTGCGGGAGAGAATGAAAAGTTGTTTTCGAGTATTGACTGGAAAATATTCTGCAGTGACTGAGACAGCTCTTCTGCCGTCTGGGCTATATATGCATAACCTTCGCAATAGTGAAAAGACGGCGGAAGTGCTTGATAACTTGTCCCGTGAGCCGACCTCGGATTATACCATCCGTTGGCTGATCCCCAACCGGAAGGTATCGGCTGGGGCCAGGTCCAGGGATTGTGGACGTGCGTGTGAGGGGGGTTATACTGCATGTCTGAATAATTGTATTTTTCGGGGTTGTCGGTGCCTCCCCAATATGCCGCCCAGTTGAGTTCATTTCTGCCTTTTTGGGTGATTCCCGTTCCAAATCCGACCATGAATGCCGGTATTCCTCTTTCTCTGTAGCATAAAGAGGCTTCCCTGACGAGGCACCAGCTTCCGCGCCAATCATCTGATTCATAGATCTGAGAGTAAGTTGAACTCGTTCCGTATCCGTTTGACTCTCCGTCAGTTATGAATATCAGATAATAGCTTCTGCAGTCTAAGTCGGGGTGTGTCGTGTCGTAATGGTGTATCCATTCCGAGGCAAAATAAATAGAAGGGCCGTTTGGAGTCCAACCGCCAACCGTAGTGTGATTGGTATTCGCCCAAATCGTCGAATAACCCGTTCCGAAAGTGTCCGCTCTCAGAGATCCGGTGGCCTCCCCCGGAAGATAGATATAAGGTCCGGGGTTGAAAGTTCCGGAAGGCGTGTTGTAGAAAAATCCGGTCGCCAGATCCACGCCGAGTATATCCTTGTCTGAATCCTCAACTGTTCCGTTTCCGTCTGCGTCGAGAAGGCTCTTTATAACCTGAAGCGCTTGCTGTATCCTCGAGCCGGACATGCTTCCCGACCTGTCCAAAAACAGCATAGCGGCAGGTTCGGCGGCGACCCTGAAAAGAACCTCATCGTTCGACGCCAAAAGGACGGGAAGAAGAACAAATAATAAAATTGTTTTCCATTTCATATTATCCCCCTTACCTCGTTCCCTGTGATGCGCGTTGATCTACTACCAGAGCCATGGGCAGGCAAGCCTTCCCGGATCCGAGCTGAATCTCCATCACGGTGTAGTAAATTCCTTCGGCGTTGAAACCGCTGTCTTCAAATACGTTCACCGCGTAGTGCCACGAGTCTTTGTTTAATACTTTTCCCATGAATGAGACTTGAATTTTTTCAGGGAGCCTCAAGGGGAAACCCGGGGCGTAGCCTCTCAGGCTTCCGATTTCGAAGCCGTATTCGTCCGGCCCGTGAATGTAAATCACAACCGGATCGTATAGCAAGACACCCGAGGGGAGAGAGGGATCATTTCTTTTTTGGTAATCTTCGAGAACAGCTTTTCGGATATCGTCTGTTTCAAGGGCGGTCGAAGAGACGGTAGGACCGGGTGTTCTCAGCGAAAACCATTTGACCTGCTCTCTCTCCTGCGGAGGTGCCATATCCTCGTTTTGTTCATGCGCCGAAGCGCTGTGAAAGACAAAAAAAGTCAGAACAATAATCATCGTGACCTTGAGCATATCCATTCCTCCTTTACGGATAACCAGTCGTCCCGCCGGGCACAGGCGCAGCAGTGGTGCCGACGAGTATCTGTGAACGTCCTTTGCGGGGCGATGTTATCTGTTCTTCTCCGGTTATCTTGTAAGAATAATTCAACGCCACGAGCGCTCTCTCGTTTGCGGTCCATGACGACGTGTAGCCGGGCAGAATTTTTGTCGTCTTGGTCATAGTGTCGACTTGGCACCAGACATTTCCAATTGAAAAAGAGTCGCCGTGGTCGGGCTGATATACAGTCCCGAGTGTCGCCGTAACTCTTTCCGCTCCGGCTTCAGTCCCCCTGAAAGCCTGAGTTTTATGCTTAATAACGTCTGTTATCCTCATGTCGGAAATAGCGAGCATGAAAGCCGCTCCGACGAGAAGCGCGCCAGCGACGAGAATGCTCAGGGCCAGTATGAGCGCTATTCCTTTTCTGTTCATCTTACCCCCTTACATCCTGCTTCTTATGGTGACAATTCTGCTGAAAGTTATAGTGTCCGCTGACGTCTGATTTCTCACAGCTCTTTGGTTATATGTCGTGACCCTCAGTTCGACGTGCGTTACGTCGAGAGTGGTGGCTGTGACGGAATCGTTCTCGTCATAAGGGACTATGTCGAAATTTTCTACGCCGGGAATGAGAAGATTGTAAGTATATACTCCTCCTGTATATCTGCTGTTATAGACATTTTTAGAAGCCGCGTCGTAAATTATACCGAAAGTCTCGAAAGCCGTGTCGAGTGCTCCGTTTCCGAAAGTGGCTTCAGGATATACGTCGGCATAATAACAAAAAGAGTCGTTTCCGTTTGGATTATAGTGAAGTTTGAATACCTTAAAAATTGTCGTGTCCCCGAACTCTCTCGTGTTTCCGGGAATAGCCCTCATTTCTTTCGCGGCAATCCTCAATATCGCCTCAGCGGACTGCATCGCCTCGGACCTTCCTTCCATAACAGACTGATGGTTGCGTTCCTGTGTGTAGTAAAATACGAGGACGCCGATTAAGGCGAGTCCCATTGTCAGAGCACCGAGAAGCTCTATGAGCGAAAATCCTTTTTTCATGGGTATCACCTCTCGGCTACATAGGTTAAAATGGAGTCATAGACCTGCTGATTCAGCCTGTTTCTCCAGGAATAGACAACCATGAGATTTTTTGCCCTAAGACCCGTGGGATCCGGCGTAACAGTCCAGACAATTCTCGTCGAACCGAAAGTCGAATCACCGTCGGCTATCAGGTCATAGTCTATGCTCTTTATCCACTCCATGAAATCCTCAAGGTCGTTTATAGCCTTTTTCTCAATGCGGACGCTCAGCTCAGCCTCCATCGTCCTGACTCTCGCCGCTCCGAGTGCCACTATGCCTATAGCAAAAAGGACTACGACAACGAGGACTTCGAGATATGAAAAACCTCTCTTCATCTTTGCCCCCTCAATATTTCACGATTCTCGCGATTCCGGTCGCGGGGATCACTTTGACGGAAAGTTTTCTGTTTCCGCTGGATATCATCACTGAATCTGTCGGGGCTGTTCCGAGCGAGTAAGTCACCGACCCTGTCGGCAGAAAAAAAATCTCGCCGTAAAAACCCGCGCTCAGCGTGACACCGCTTGGTATTTCTCCTTTTATCCCGAGAGATTGAGCTGAACCGGGGACTCCTCCCTGCCACTTGCACAGTTCGTATTGCCCCGAAGGGCTGTTGAACCTCATCAGGACTGTATCGGCTTTCGTTATGGCGAGCTCTCTCGCTTCTCTGACGGCGCCAATGATCTGCCTTGTCGTCCTGTCCACTTTGTCGTTGAGCGCCCTGACAAGAGGGATCGATATCGAGACAATCAAACCCATGAGGACGACAACGACCATGAGTTCGATTATCGAAAAACCTTTTTTATCCATAGAAGACCTCCGTAATATCATGTTATCGTATAGGCAATATCTTTGCCGAAATTCTTATTACATCAAAATTATCACATAGCTCGTTATTTAATAACTTGCATATATAAATAATTTTTGGGGATAACTTAATTTTACAAAAAAAGTGAAATTTATTTCACAGCAATGAATTTATTTTCATCTTTTCTTTAACTTTGTTACAAAGAGCCCTATTGGACTCTTTGTAACAAACTCTATATTAATCGCTTTGATTGATATCCACGGGTTCGAGATCTTTCGGCATTTTTCCCGCCCTGTTTATGAAAGAATATACGACGGGTATCACTATTAGGGTAAGCATTGTAGAGAAAAGAAGGCCGAAGATTATAGGCCAGACCATGGGGCCCCAGAATTTGTATCTCACTCCAATTCCGAGGGCAAGCGGCATCATCCCGCCCATTGTCGTTATTGAAGTCATAAGAATCGGCCTCAACCGAACCGGGCCGGCTTTCCTGAGTGCCTGATATATGGGCATGCCGTCTTTTCTCAGCTTGTTTGTGTATGTTACAAGCACTATCGCGTCATTTACTACTATTCCGACAAGTGCAATTGTGCCTATAAAAGGCATGACGCCGAAATGGTTTCTCGTAATCATTAAGCCAAACATCACTCCGATAATAGAAAAAGGAACGGTGAACATTATGACGAATGGATGTGAAAGGGACTGAAACTGAATGACCATTATAATGTAAATGAGTGCTATTCCGACAATGAGGGCGATACCGAGGCTGCTGAAATCCTCCTCCATCTGCTGTTTTTCGCCTGTAATATTTATTGTGTATCCGGGTTCCTGTATGGAATCTATGAAAGGTGTGAGTTTTCTTATTACATCTATGGGCAGAACTCCATAGACATCCGAATTTACAGTGACCTGCCTTTTGCCGTCCACCCTGTTTATCCTCGAAAAACCTGAAGTGACCTCGACTTCTGCCACTTGTTCGAGAGGGACGGTAGAGCCGGTTCTCGTCGGGATGGGAAAAGATTTCAGAACTTCCAAAGTTTTGTCGCCTTCAAGCAGTTCCACCCTGACTTTTATCTTGTCATCTCCCAAATAGACTTCAGTCGCCTCAGTGCCGTTGAAAGAAACAGAGACGGTCTGGACTATGTCCGCGGGGGTGACTCCGTAGAAGGCGGCTTCTCTCCTTTTTATGCGGACTTCCACCTCAGGAGAGCCGGAGCCGAAGTCGTCTTTTACATTTCGAGTTCCTTCCTGCTGACGCAGAAACTGCTTTACCTTAAAGGCTATATCCATAAGAACGGATATGTTGTCTCCTTTTATCTCTATCTGTATTGGAGCGCCCGTCGGCGGACCCATTGTCTGCCCTTCCATTTCAACACGGGCTTCGGCTATATCATGTCTTATCGAATCTATTTTCTCTCTTAATATTTCTCTGACTTCGAGGTCGTTTTTGTCAGCCCCCTCAAATAACTGGACTTCTATTTCAGCTCCTCTTCCGCTTACGTTGGAAGTGTATTTCTCTACTTCAGGAATTTCTTCGATAAGGTTCTCTATCTTTTTAGAAATATCGTCCAGCGTCTCTGTCGGAGTCCCGTTGGGGACAGATACCATGACTGAAAACTGTCCAAAACCGCTTTTCGGCCAGAGTTCGAAACCAACAAGGGGCAAAAGGGTCAAAGATGCTAAAAAAGCCCCTGAAGCGATTAAAAGCGTCTTTATTCTGTGAGATAGAGCCCAGTCTAAAATTTTTCTGTAGTATCTCATAGGCAATGACGTTGCCCATTTCTCTTTTCTCCTTGCGGCTTTTTTATGATAAACGACAAACCTCGAAGCGACAGCCGGAATGACGAGGTGATCCACAATTATCGAAGCCGACAGCGCGATAACAACGGTTATCGGTATAAGTTTCATGAATTCGCCGGTGACGCCTTTTATCATGAACATAGGAAAAAACGCCGCCATAGTCGTCAGTGCGGAGGCGAGGACTGCGCTTCCAACCTCGTCAATTCCCTTTCTCGCGGCGGTCACCCTGTCAAATCCGTATTCAAGATGCCTGTATGTGCTCTCGACTACTATTATCGCTCCGTCAACTATCATTCCGACGAGAAGTATAAGAGAAAAAAGCGTTATGTTGTTAAGCGAATAACCGAGAAGAAACAAAGCGCCGAAAGAAACAAGTATAATCAGCGGAATTGCAGTCATGACGAGAACAGCATTTCTCCAGCCTATGCCTATAACGAGTATTAAAATTACGAGAATCGCTCCAAAAACCGCATTCTGCTTGAGCTGATTGAGGTTCTCGTTTATATAATCCGCCTGATCGAACGTCACGTCGAAGCTTAAACCTTGCGGGAGGCCGTCTTTTATCTCTTTGAGAGTTTTTTGTATATTCTCTGAAATGCCTATAGTGTTTCCACTCGTCTTTTTGTATATGGCAAGAGTAACCGACTGGTTTCCGTTGAACCTCGAATAGGAAGTTGTTTTTTCGAGAGTGTCTCTGACGGTCGCGACATCCGAGACATAAACAGGTCCGTTTGGCGTAATCGACACTATTGTGTTTTCAATATCTTCTTTTGATCTGTATGCTCCGAGGACCCTTAGACTGAACTCTCTGTCTCCGAGATTTACAGAACCGGCGGGAAGGTCGAGATTGGAGCTGTTTATGGCTCCCAATATCATGGGTATTGTAATTCCGAATTCTCTGAGTTTGTCTTCTCTTAAAAGGACGACAAACTGCCTTTCCCTTCCACCGAATATATCCACCCTCGAGACATCTTTTATGCCTTCAAAAATTGGCGCGATGTCGTCGGCATATTTTTTAAGGTTTTCATAAGAAAGCCTGCTCCCGTTTTCGGCTATAAGGGTCAGAAGAATAACCGGCCTTTCGTTCAGCTTTATGTCCATCACGACCGGATCAAGTGCGTCCTCTGGGAATTTGTATTTAACTCTGTTTAATATCTCCTCAACGTCTCTCTTCGCCTCTTTCGTGTCTATACCTATCTCAAATTCATACCAGATCTGAGCGCCGCTGTTTGAAGAAAATGAATAGACGTGTTTTAAGTTGTCCATCCCTCTCGAGTCTTCTTCTATTAATTTCGAAATTTGTTTCTCCACCTCTTCCGGAGCCGCTCCGGGATAAGGGACTGTAACTGAAATCCAGGGGATATTGACGTCCGGCGTGAGTTCCACGGGAATGCTGAAATAAGAGTAAACTCCGAATGCCGCCGCGGAAATCGCGAGGATAAAGACAGTAAGATTGGCAGAAATCGCCTGTTGGGAAATCTTCATTTTTCAACTCCGAGGCCGAATTCAGGGCACATTACGCAGTTTATCAAAGAGCCGTCCTCTATGTAATCCTGACCGGCTATTATGACAGTATCGCTCACTTCGAGACCCGAGAGCACAATGCCGAAAGAATCGTTTAGCTGTTCAAGGGATATTACTGTTCTGACGGCTTTTCCTCCCGAAGCCCTGAAGACCACAGTCTCTCCCTCCTGTCTGAGAACTGATTTAATCGGGACAATGATGGCATCTTCATATCTGCCTATCTCGATTAAAGCAAGGCCTATCATGCCAGGCAAAAGGACATTTTCCGGATTGGGAACTATCACTTCTATAGTGAATTTCCCCGTCTGCCTGTCCGCCGCAGGATAGACCCTTTCAACTGAACCATAAAAAGTCATTCCCCTGAATGCGTCGACCTGCAGTGATGCCGACGCGCCGGCAATGATTTTTGTAACATTTTCGGAACTGACGCTCAATTTTATTTTCACCGTGTCCATATCGGCTATTCCGAAATAAGGGACGCCGGGACTCGCCATCTCCTGCGGGTCAATGCCCCTTGCCGTAATAGTCCCTTCGAAAGGAGCCTTTATAACAGCTCCAGACATCGCTGACTGGGCGAGCATCAACGCCGCCTGCGCGCTCTGAAAAGCTGTTTGGGCTGATTGATACTGTGCCTGCGAGACAAGACCAGATGAGTAGAGCTCTTCTGTTCTCCTGAAATTATCCTGAGCCTGGTTGAAAGATGCCTGCGCCTGGACATAGTTCGCGTAGTAGTCCGTCTGCTCGAGGGTCGCGATGACATCGTTTTTTCTCACAAAATCGCCCACCTCGACGGAAACTGATAGAACACGCCCGCCGGACTTAAAAGAAAGATCGATTTCCCTCTGCCCTTCGATTTTGCCGGAAGACCTTATTCTGTCGACAAACTCGCCTTTCTCGATCTCGATTGTTCTCACCGTGCTGGTGAAAAGCGTCCGGTTGTTTTTCGGCTTACCTGAACAGCCGTAAGACAGAAGGGCTGAAAGCAGAAGAGCCGCGGTAAAAATGAACAAAATCTTAGTCTTATTTTTCATAGAGACCTCCGGAGGATATGAAATCGTTCAGAACGCCCATCGTAGTCAGAAGCTGAGCGTATGAAATATAAATGCCGTAATATGAAGAAACTTCGGCTAACCTTGCCTGTTCAAGCGTATTTGCCGCCTCTAATAGTTCAAGAG
Organism: Caldifarciminota bacterium; assembly: GCA_016929715.1. Taxonomy (GTDB): domain Bacteria; phylum SDB-A; class SDB-A; order SDB-A; family SDB-A; genus JAFGIG01. The sequence continues at coordinate 33,508 of JAFGIG010000094.1, read as the reverse complement.
AAGTGGCGAGTCCGTTTTTATACATTTTATCGGTCAAATCGTATGCTTCCCTCGCCGCTTCGACTGTTTTAAGGGCGCTTTCATACTGCAAAATCGCCTGTTTTACGTCCCTGTATTGTTTTTCTATTGAACTTGCCGTTTGGGCGCGAACATCAATGACGTTGAGCTCCGCCGATCTAACTTGAGAGGAAGAGCTTAAAAAGTCCTGAACTCTGGCTGTCCCTTGAAAAAGAGTCCAGCTAAGCTGAACGCCTCCGTAGTAATTAGGTTCACCGAATTCAAAATTGTTGCCGGACCAGTTGTATCCCGCAAAAAGGCTGACTGTCGGCAAAAAGGAAGACGCTGAAGATAACTTGCCGGCTATCGCCGTCGAAAGAGAAGCTTCAGCGAGCGACATCGTCGGCGCGTTCAGAGCCGCCTCCAAACAGCTGTCGGGTCCGGGCAGAATTACACCGTGAAAAACCGGCTCCACCACTGTGATTTGAGTTTTTTCTATCTGAAGAATATCGCAGAGGGAATTAACGGCGTTTTCAAGGTCGTTTTCTGCTTTTAGAAGATTTGCCTCCTCCTGAGCAAGGCGCACCTCCGCCCTTGCCACATCGAGGCCTGTAAGCATTCCTACTCTCGTCATTTCGCTGGTCAAATTGAGGTTCTCTCTCGCCATCTCGAGAGATTCCGTGGCTATTTTAAGAGATTTAACAGCCTGAACAAGTCCAAGGTAAGAAGACAAAGTTCCGAAAGCTATCTGGTCTCTTGTCATGTCCTCCGCATTCCGGGCTATTTCCAGCAAAGATGAATTCAGTTTCACTCCGGCAATTCTCGCTCCTCCTGTAAAAACAGGAAGAGACATGGAAAAGCCCGTCTGATGAGTTCCTTTAGCCCTCAAAACAATTTCTCCTCCGCCTATTGTGGGCTGGGTTATTTCTTCGGGATATCTCGTATATGCAGAAGAAAATGAAATCGTAGGAAGAAAAGAGGACAGAGATTTTCTATATCCCGCTTTTGCAGAGAGAATATCCTCTTCGGCTTTTCTTATGCTTATGTTGTTTTCCAAAGATATGGACATAGCATCGTCCAAAGTCATGGTCAGGCTATGCTGACATATCAAAGCCGTCAAAAAGATTAAATTAAACACGCAACCTCCTTTAAGTCCTTTAGGTTCAACTCGAAACGCCGTTTCTGAAGATATCGAGCGCTGTTTTCACGGACTTGTATCCCGCGGTTTTCTTGTTTTTTATTAATTTCGGAGACAAGGTTCTGAATATCAGATCAAAATAAAGGCTCATAAAGACAAAAGCGGCCTCTTCAGTATTCAGATCTTTTCTAACCTTTCCTGATATTTTTCCTTTTCCGACCAAATCTACCAAAAATTCGAAGAATTCTGTTTTTTTAAGATACATCTCGTTAAAAAATTTCTGGCTGTTTTTAACCAGCCCGGGGTTGTGCAAAATGAAAACAAGACCCGCATACTCAGGATTCTTCTTGAATAAGCCGACCGAAGATTTCATAATTTTATCGCAGGATCTAAAAAAATCATCTTCTTTTTTGATGCTTTCGGTAACAGTTCTCTTCATTGCCTCAATTACAAAAAGCACGCAGTTCAGATATAAATCCTCTTTGTCTTTGAAATAAAGGTATAATGTGCCTTTTGCGATGTCAGCTTCTCTGGCTATTTCGTCAAGCGTCACCTCTTTGAAATATTTTCTCGAAATTACTTTGAGAGCTGATTTTATTATTGTTATGCGTTTGTTCATAATATTTCCTGACTGACTGTTCAGTCATAAAACGTCAAAAATTAACCCCCAAAAATAATTTTGTCAAGCCAAAAAACAATTGACTATTTTGTGCTCCTGCTTTATCTTTTTTTCATGAATTTCAGAGACGAGACATTGAGGCGCCTGATACAGGACAAGGAAGCTCTGAAATACGAGTTGCAGAATCAGCCCAAGAGCGACTTTCTCGCTCTCTTTCTCAACGAAATGGAGATTTACAAAGAAAGAAGGATTCTCGACTTTCTCTGCGGAACTGGTATGTATTCGGTTTATCTCGCTCAAATGAACAACAGGGTTATAGTCACGGAAACTTCTCCCGACGCAATACAGATAACTACATTACGGGCAAAGCAAAATGACATCACCCTTGAATTCGCGGAGATGTCGCCTTCCTTCAGGATAAATCTGCCGAAAAACGTCTTCAACGGAGCCACATTAATCGACTCTATAAATTATTTCGACGACAACGAGGTTTTAGCAATCGTCCAGGAAATCAACAGGCTTCTTATCAAAAACGGTTTTCTTTTCATAAATTTCCTGCCGGAAGAACCAATACCGACCAAATTCAAGTTTGAATTCCGGAACGACGGAACTCTCATCTTGCACGACGGCCCTGAAAAAGGGAAAATTCTCTATCTCCGCGACAGCAAGAAAATCGAAACCTTTTTCAAAGAAGGCTTCGCTCTCGTCGACATCGAAGAGACCAGAAGCGGGATGAAAAAAGTTCTCGCCAAAAAGATCTGAAGAAGACTGTATTCATAAAAATCATCGGGAAAGGTAAATCGTATGAACAAAATATACCTTGACAATAATGCGACGACGCCTGTCGATGGCGAGGTGTTGTCCGAAATGCTTCCTTTTTTCTCAGAGTATTTCCAAAACCCATCTTCTTCATACGAAACCGCCTATTTTGTCAGACAGAAAATCGAAGATTCGAGAAAAAAAGTTTCAGACCTGCTCGGTTGTGAACCATCAGAAATATTTTTCACTTCCGGCGGAACAGAGTCTGTCAATCACGCTATTATAGGGTCGGCTCTCTTCCTTTCGGAAAAGGGCAAACACATAATCACTTCTTCAATAGAACATAAGGCCGTTTTGAGTTCTTGTTCTTTTCTTAAAAAACTGGGGTATTCGGTCACATTTCTACCTGTAGACAGAAACTGCCGCGTGTCGCCGGATGATTTTCGCAGGGCTATAACAAAAGACACAATAATCGCATCTGTCATGACCGCAAACAACGAGACGGGAGCTATACAGCCTGTCGAGGAACTTGCCCAAATCGCCGCTGAAAGAAAAATTCTCTTTCACACCGACGCCGTTCAAGCCATCGGAAAAATCCATTTAGACGTCAAGAAAACGTCTTTTTCCATGCTCTCTCTTTCAGGGCACAAGATTTACGCCCCAAAAGGCATCGGCGCCCTTTACAAGAAAAAGGATGTTCAAATATTCCCTCTCATACACGGCGGTTCACACGAAAGAAGACAAAGAGCCGGAACCGAAAACGTCACAGGCATAATCGCCTTTGGAAAAGCGGCTGAAATTGCCAAAGAAAAAACCGAATCCGAAAGAAAACAGACGAAAGCTTTGAGAGACGGGCTTCTTGCCAAAATACTTGAAAACATTCCCGATGTCATTGTCAACACTCCGGCTGATTACTCCCTCCCTAACACCCTTAACGTTTCTTTCAAATTCATCGAAGGCGAAAGCCTCATGACCTTTCTTGAGCTGGACAATATAGAAGTCTCAACCGGCTCCGCTTGCTCTTCAGAGTCGCTCGACCCGTCTCATGTTCTTTTAGCAATGGGTTTAGATCACGTAGATGCCCACGGAAGCGTCCGATTCAGCGCCGGAAGGCACAATAAAACTGAAGAAGTCGATATAGTGGTAAAATCTTTGAAAAAGGCGGTCGAAAAACTGAGAAAAATGTCGCCTCTTTCTAAATAATGAACCAAAAATTATATGAGGGGTTTTTATGCGTCAATACAGCGAAAAAGTCATAGATCACTTTAAGAATCCGAGAAACATGGGCTCTATCCCTGACGCCGACGGCATCGGTTCTGTCGGAAATCCGGTCTGTGGAGACATGATGACGATTTACATAAAAGTCAGGGACAATATAATCACAGACTGCAAGTTCGAGACCTTCGGATGCGTCGCCGCAATAGCCTCGTCTTCCATGACAACAGAACTGATAAAAAACAAAACTCTTGATGAAGCGCTGAAAATCACGAATAAATCTGTTGTCTCGGAGCTCAAGGGCCTTCCTCCGGCTAAAGTCCACTGTTCAGTGCTCGCAGAACAGGCTATAAAAGCGGCTATAGACGACTATAAATCAAGGATCTGATCATCCGAGCTTTTCAAGAGCGAAAACACAGGCTCCGAGGGCGGCCGCTTTCCCTGTGCCGATTTTAGAGACTCCTATTCCGGCGCCTCTGAATATATCTACGCTGATTATTTTTGATGTCCCCGGAATTGGCATCTGTATTATTTTTCCCGCGAGATACTTTTCTCTGTCTTCTCTGTCTTCGAGATTAAACACCCTGACCTCGGTTCTGGGGATTTTTACCCCGTGAACGCTGTCAAAAGGCATGTTCATTTCCTTGACGATCTGTTCAAGAAAGACATCGTGAGCATTTGATATTCCGCCCCCGATGACTAAAGCGCCGTCTATGAGGCTCAGGGCATTTGCCAAAGAGTCTGCCGCCGCTTTGGCAAAAAGAGCAAAAGCGTTTTTTGCCTGTTCGTGAAATTCCGAAAAAGGATCTCGCGCGTGCGCGGCGATTTCTTCTACTCCTGCTGATTCATCCGCTAAAACACCTCCGCTTTCCCTGAAACTCCTCTTTATGCCTCTGTCTGAAACCGAGTCTTCCGTGCAGGAGTTTGGAAAGAGATGATTTCTGAGTCTGTTCAGCTCGCCCTGAGCGCTGTTGTCGCCGTCCAAAAGTTTTCCTCCCGCGACAATACCCCCTCCAAGGCCGGTCCCGAAAGTCGCCGCCACAAGATTATTTGAACGTCTTTTCGAGTTTCTCGTCTTGAGTTCTTCGTTGATTTCCCTGGTTATTCCGAAGATGAATTCGCCGAGCGCAAAAAGATCCGCATCGTTATTGATAAACACAGGGATTTTCATTTTTTCTTTCAGATAGGGACCCAGAGGAAAAGGCCTGTCGAAGGCTTTGAGGTTGACGAGTTCGTATATTATTCCTTCCCTGTAGTCCGCGGGACCGGGAAACCCTATGCTAGCGGCGACAAAAAAGCCTTTCAGTCCTTCTGACGCCTTCTTAAATCCTTGGGTTATAGTTTTAAGGCACAGATCGAGGTCTCCTCCGTTAGATTCCAACGAAAACGGACCCCTGATAAATTTATTTCCCTTGACCGCAGAAAAAACAAAATTCGTCCCTCCTGCGTCCAGAGTCAGGACAACTCTTTCATCTTCTCCATATTCTTCTGCTTTTTTATATCCCACAGTGAATTATACTTTCCTTTTTCTTTTCCGCAAAGGTATCACTTTTCCTGCAGTAAATCTTTCTTGTCGCTGAATGCTTTAGACAATATAATTAAAAAAAACTGAAAGGAGTCAAAATTGAAAAAAACTTTGATTATAGTTCTTGTCTTAACAGCATCTGTTTGTTCGTCTTTCGCTCAGTCCAAAAGATTCGGCCTTGGCCTTGTCGTCGGGGAACCAACAGGTTTTACAATGAAATACTGGCTCTCTCACGTAAATTCTTTGAACGCGGCAATTGCATGGTCTGTTTTCGACGACAATTCTTTTCAGGCTTTCTATATTCACTTGGATCACGTGTTTTATTACTATGATCTTTTCAGAGTCGAAAGCGGCAAAGCTCCTGTTTTTATAGGCATCGGCGGAAGATTTTATTTTCCGAAAGACGGAGAGACAAACGTCGGTTTTAGAATTCCCTTAGGTATGGCTTATTTGTTTGATCAGGTTCCCATAGAGATATACGGAGAACTTGCCCCTGTAGTCAACATCATACCGGAGACAAAAGCTGATTTAGACGGCGGAATCGGTTTCAGATATTTTTTCTGATTCTGCGGCGCCTTTTTCGGCATTCATGCGTTTAAGGCGCATATACTCGGATAGATTTTTCTCGGAAAATGCGCATTTTCCCGTTAGGCAGATGTCCGAAAACTCGACAAAATCCAAAAGCCTCTCGAAAGTTTCAGGGCTCAGACAGAATTCAAGGTTTTTAATGTCGCTTTCTATGCAAAAACCCGATACACCGAGCATTCCTCTTAAAAATTTGTTTTTAAGAAAAAGCGTTCTCATGCTGTTTCTCGCGTGCTTTTCCCCAATCCGCGTCAACTCAATGTTGCCGTAGCTTTCGTGGACAACCATTCCCTTGTTTTTCAAGCTATTGAGGACAGCCGTCACGGAAGGCATTTTGACGTTCAGAGAATCGCTTATGTCTTTGACCCTGACAACATTTTTCGTTTGACTCAAACATAATATTGTCCTCAAACAAAGTTCCATATTTGCCGACAGTCCCTGTATTTTCAACTCTCTTTTCCTCTTTTTTATTCTCTACGCAGATAGTATATCACACTCTGATGCGCGCTACCCCTATTTTGTTGATTTTGTCTTTCTTGGGTGATAGACATATACATAAACAAACCGGAGGTGTCAGTGATACTGCTTTTTACTATTTTTATAAATATTTTTGTTGCCCAAAACGATATTCCCGTCACGCGATGGGCAGGAGATGGTTTTCCTATCACTTACAGAGAATGGGCATCTTCCTACAGCGTAAGGGATGACTTTTTCTCAGTTAAAGTCTTCCAGCGCCATTTTCCCGAAACCGACCTCGTCCAGATAATCGTCGAGTCCGAAATCTATCCAGGCATCATTCCAGAAGTTTGTGTTCTGGTTTCAGACCTTGTTTCTGAGGGCTATTCTGTTTCCGTCGAAACAGTCCCCTCTGTCCAAACGTCTCAGGCATGCACGGCTCTGAGAAATAATCTGGCGTCAAAACTTCCCCTTGGTCTTGTCGGAGCATATTTTATCGGCGACGTCCCCGTCGCTTGGTTTCAGATGATCGACGACTGGGGTTCAGGTCCTGAAGGATACGAAGAATTTCCCTGTGACCTTTTTTACATGGATTTAGACGGAACATGGAATGACGACTCGATATGGATTAACCCCAATCTCTATCTTTCTCCGGGACAAGACGGTATATTTGATGCCCACGCGGGTGATGTATCTCCGGAAATATGGGTGGGCAGGCTTTTTCTCTCTTCACTCGGAGACGAAGATTCTCTGGCGCCAAATTACCTCAGAAGAGTTCACAGATACAAAACGGATTCTTTTCAGTCGGTCTGCAGAGGCTTGAGCTATGTAGACGACGACTGGGCTTACTGGGCAAATATATATAGCTCCAATATGCAGGCGGCTTATCAGGACGTGGTCTCCGTCTCTCAAATAGACACGACAAACCCTGTAAATTACAAAAAACACCTCGGAGAAACTTATGAATGGGTAGGGATATTCTGTCACTCTTCCCCTGCCCTCCATTCTTTCAAAGTCAACTCCGGAACCGGCTGGTCGGACATGTATGCCTCCGAAATACCTCAACTCAGGCCGCTCGGACTTTTTTACAATCTCTTCGCCTGTTCCAACGCGAGATTCGTCGAAACCAACTTCATGGGCGGCTTGTATGTCATCAAGACCCCCTTTGGAATTGGCGCAGTCGGTTCGACAAAAACAGGGAGCATGCTCGAATTCCAGCATTTTTACACGCCTCTCGGACAGGGAGCAAACCTCGGCGAGGCATTTCTCCAGTGGTTTCAGGCGATAGCCGTCGGCGGATTTGAAAACTGGGAAAAATCATGGTTTTACGGAATGTCTCTTTACGGTGACCCGACGGTGAAGCTCAGTCCCGCTGGTCCTTTCCTCGAAATTGCCTCCTTTCAGGTAACCGACTCTCTTGGCAACAGCGACGGAAGAATTGACCCCGGAGAAGAAGCCGTCATATCTTTCACGGTTTTCAATCATCCCGACGCACAGGATGCTTCTCTTGTTGACGCGACTTTACTGTCTCTCGACGGCAGTCTTTCGGTGACTTTTGCCAATTCATTCTGCCCATCTATTCCTGCTGGAGACACGGTTTGGGGCGCGCTGTCTTTTAGTCTTTCGGCATCCCCTTCTTTTCAGCCTCACTCCGCCTTGCTCGTTCTTTCCATGAATGACGGGGCGACCGGAAGAATTTCACGCGATTCGCTTTTTCTCTTTATAGGAAGATCCAATATCCTCGTCATAGACGACGACGGAGGAACTTCGGCGGAAGCCGCATGTATCCAGAGCCTCGAAAACCTCGGATATAATTGTGAAGTCTTCGCTCAGGATTCTTTTCCATTGCCGAACAATTTTCTCGGTTTTTATGAGATGGTAATCTGGCTGACAGGTTCTTCATCGGCCGGGACGTTGACGCCGGAGGATCAGGTTCTGATAGAAAACTATTTCAACTCGTCGGGAAAAATTTTTCTTCAGGGTCAAAACATCGCCGAAGAACTGTCAGGATCTTCTTTTCTCTCTTCTTTTCTCGGAGTTACCTGGCAAGGAAACACTTCCGTTCACTTTCAGACAGGAAGGGCATCCGACCCTGTTGGAGACGCCCTTGTTCTCGCTACAAACCTGACCTCGCAGGATATGCTGTCTGTCGTCTCAGGCGTTTCGGAGTGTTTCAGGTATCAGACAAACCCAGAAATGGCTTCCATGATAAGAAAAGAATCTCCGGGAAAAATCGTGTTCGCCGGCTTCGGACTTGAGGGAGTTGTATCTAATATACCCGCTTACGCCCCTCGGGACACTTTGTTGTCGAGAATTCTCAACTACATGGAAGTTTCCGTCAACGTCGAAGAGCGGACTCTTCTTACGGATTCTTCTTCTGTCTTTTCTGTTTTTCAGACCACCGGCGGCGCGCTATTCAGAGTTCCATCAGGTATTGCGGGAAGGATTTCAATAATAATATACGACGTTTCAGGCAGAAGAGTGTTTTCTGTTTACGAGGGGCTGTCCTCAAGAAGAGAATACTTCTGGAATTTTACGGATACAACCGGGGAAAAAATCTCCCGGGGATCTTATTTTGCCCTGCTTATATCCGATCAAGGAGAATCAACTATCAAGTTCACAGTGATCAGATGAAAGTTCTGATTCGAGAAGACCGCTCAATTCTTCTAAACTGTAGGGTTTGGAAAGAGACCCGGTGAAACCGTATTTTTTGTATTCGGAAATCACAGGGTCGTCAGAATAACCGCTTGAAACGAATACTTTGGCATTTTTGTCAATTTCGAGAATTATTTTGACGGCTTCCCTGCCGCCCATTCCTCCGCCTTGAACAGTAAGGTCCATAATTACTGCGTCGAAAGAGGCGTTTTCAGAGTATGCCTTTTTGTATTCTTCAGCCGCGGACTCCCCGTTTTTAGTCGCGCAGATATCATATCCCAAATAAGTGAGCATTTCAGAGAGGATGCTTAAAACCATTTCTTCGTCGTCCATTATAAGGATTTTCCCTTTTCCTCTTTTCGCCTTGCTTTTTTCGCCGGCGGGAACAGGCTTTTCGCGGCTTGCCGGCAAGTATATTCTGAATGTTGTGCCTTCTTCTTTTTTTGAAAAAGCTTCTATGTGTCCGCCGTGGTTTTTTACGACCGAGAATGCCGTCGTCAATCCGAGTCCGCTTCCGCTTTCTTTTGTTGTAAAAAACGGGTCAAAAATCCTCGCCTTGGTATCGTCGCTCATTCCAGCGCCCGAGTCTTCAATGGAAATTACGACATAATTCCCTTTTTCAATCGGAAGCGGAAATTTTTCTGCAACTGTCTCATTTACAGCTGTTACTTTTATAAATCCGCCGTTTGGCATAGCCTGAACAGCATTGATTATGACGTTGTTGATTACCTGTATCATCTGTCCTTCATCTATTTCGACAGCCATCAAACCGTCATCAAATCTGAAAGCGCACCCGCAGTTCGAACCTCTTGTCGCAAAAACACAGGTTTCCTTGAGAAAATCTTTTAGCTCAACCGTTTTCTTTACAGGCTTCCCTCCTTTTGAAAAAGTTAAAAGCTGACGCGTAAGGTTTTTTGCTTTTACCGCGGCGGTTTCCGCTTCTTCGAGCAATCCCCATGATTCCGAACTTTTGTCTATATAAACCCTTGAAAGCGATATGTTTCCGAGTATACCCGTCAGTATATTGTTGAAATCGTGTGCTATACCCCCGGCGAGAATTCCCACCGACTCGAGCTTTTCGATTTTAAGCAATTCTTTTTCCATCTTGACCTGCTGTGTAATATCGCTCAGGACGCCGTTTGCCCGTGTAATTTCTCCTCTTTCTCTTTCAAATCTGATTTTCGCATTTAACCATAAAAATGCTCCGTCGGCTTTCACTGCCCTGAAAGGAATTTCGAGGAAGTTGGTCTTTTCAGGTCCGCTGTATATGTCGGAAATCGCTTTTTCAATGTTTTTCCTGTCATCTTCATGGAGGATTGAAAAGAGAAAATTTTTCGGGTCTGAATATGCCAAGTGCAGAGGGTATCCGAGTAATTCTTCTATATACGGAGAGAGAAGTTCGAACCTATTGTTTTTCAAGTCGAGTCTGAAAAGAACATCGGGGACGATCTCGAGAAACTGTTTAAACTTATCTTCGGAATCTCTCAGCGCTTTAATAATTTTGTTCTTTTCCGTATAATCCCTAACTATCGCCTGAAGATAAACTATTTTCCCAATAGAAAAAGGGTTTAATGACACCTCTGCGTCAAAAACAGTCCCGTCTCCTCTTTTGTGGAGCCAGTCAAAACGCTGCGGTTCTCCTCTTTTGGCTTTTTCAATTTTAAGAATCGCTTTTTCCGAAGAATTACTTCCGTCTGCCTGAAACGGAGGCGAAACTACAAACGGTTTATTTCCAACGAGTTTTTTCTTGGCTTGTTTGAACATCTCACATGCTTTTTCATTGCAGTCAATAAAAATATCGTCTTTAAGGATAAAAATCGCATCGTCAGCGCTTTCATACAAAAGCCTGTATCTGTCCTGTGTTTCCTTCAATGCAGTTTGAGTTTCTTTTTTTTGAGTAATATCTTCTATAGATCCATCGATATAGACTATACTGCCGTCGGCATCCTTTATGTGCTTCTCGTTCACCATGCAGTATATTATATCTTTGTTTTTCTTCTTCATCTGTATTTCGAAATCCCTGACAACTTCCTGTTTCATGTGCTGTTTGATGAGAATTTCTCTGTCAGAGGGATTCGCGTATAGTGTAAAGACGGGTGTTTTTTCAAGTTCTTTAAAATCAGAGTAGCCGAAAATTTTTACAAAAGACGAATTCGCCGACACAATTTTTCCTTCAAGATCCGTCCTGAAAAGCCCCAGAGGAATGTTTTCCTGCAAATTTCTCAGTGTTTCTTCGCTTTTGGTGAGTTTTTCCTGAGATAATTTTTTTTCGAGGATTGCAGAAAACAGTTTTGCCGTATTTTCGAAAAATATTCTGTCTCTTTCAGAAAAATCTTTTGTTTTCTTTCCTATAAGATGCATTACACCGAAAACATCACCGGCGTCTCCCGTCAGAGGCCATGAAAAAAGAGATTTAATGCCTTTTTTTACAAACGAATCCGAAAATAGCTCTCCGAGAACATGTTCCTTTGTGTCAGGGGCGAAAATCGGTGTTTTTGTCATTGCGACGTATGAGGTTATATGATTTCTATCCGATAGAAATCTGGATTTTTTCTGTTCATCAAGTTCTTCAGGGGGAAATCCAATTTGCGAAACAAGTTCAAGTTTTTCTCCGTCTATTAATCTTACTGAAGCTTTATCGAGGGAGAGAATTTTGACGAATTCATTCAGAAAATCAGAGCAAAAATCAAATACATTCTTCGACAAAGCGGACGATTCTATGAGAGAATGATATACATCCCTCTCTCTCTGTAGATTATTTTCAGCCCTTTTTCTTTCTGTAATATCTTCCAAAACAGCTATAACGCCTTCTTTTGTCCTGTGAACCGAATAACAAACCTTTTTGTCTCCAATGGTTGCCTCGCAGGATTCAGACAATCCGGTTTTTAGAACGCTCAGACAGGCATTATAGGCTTTTGAATTATAAAAGTCCGGAATAACCTCTGAGGCAATTCGGCCTTCTATTTCATTTTTTCTTATCCCCGAAAATTCCGCATAAGCCAAGTTGCAGAAGAGAACCCGCAAAGTTTCGTCGAGGACGAGAACCGGATTTTTTAGGCTTTCGAGAATGAATTTGTGCTTTTCCTCGGATTTCTCAAGCCGAGTCTGTATATCTATTAACTCGGTTATATCGCTGCCCAGAGCCGTCCAATGTTCATAGAAGTTTTCTTTTGGGGCGTTGTAGACGATTTTAATCAGAAATTGCTTGATAGAGCCGTTTTTACTTAGCTTTTTCTTATATTCGTATGAACCTAATTCTTTTGTTTTTATGAGAGTTTTTTCAATTGCTATATACTCGTCTGCTTCGTGAATATCACGGACTTTTCTATTTTCGTAATAATTGCTGTTTTTATTTTCAACAGACGCGAATCCATCGTTGACAAATTCATAGTAATATTCGCCCTCTTTTTTGACGAGACTCCAGAGTAGAATACCGGTCTGGTTTTTAAGAACAAGAAAAAGCTCTTCTGCCCTCTTTGAGAAATCATTGTTTTCCGACATTTTAGTCTCTTTGTTACAGTATATTGCCATAAAGCTTTTATATCAACCTGTCTGTCAATTGTTGAATATTGTTTTCTTTTCGCTTATAATAATCCGTGAAAATAACACTGACCAACATAATTCAGATAGAAGATTTCAACGAGACAGATTTTTTATCTTCCTTTATAAAGAAAAGACTGACTTTCTCCAATTTAGAATACTTTCAGAGAAAAAAAATGGGAAAAAGCCTCTGGGGGCTGAAAAGCCATTTTTCTTTTTACAGATTTACCGAAAATAAAGTTCTGCTTCCCAGGGGATTTATCCACGAACTCCAAACAAAATTAGAATCAGAAAAAGTTTCTTATGATTTCTACGATAAGAGATCGAGACCATCCAGAGTAATTTTCCAGTCCGAAATTTTCCTCACCAAGCAACAGCAAGAGGCTTTTCAGAAGACGGCAGAACATGACAACGGGATAATAGTGGCTCCTCCTGGTTCAGGGAAAACCATAATAGCGCTTGAAATAATAAAAGAAAAATCGCTCCCGGCGCTTATTCTCGTCCACAGAAGACAGATTCTTGAACAATGGATAGAAAAGATAATCAATTTTTTGAGAATCCCTAAAAAAGAAATCGGAACTATTTCGACAAAAAAAATCGACGTAGGCGACAAAGTAACCGTCTCAACCCTTCAGTCTCTTTCAAAAATTAGGTCTCCAAAACTGAAAAACCTTTTCGGAACCGTTTTTGTGGATGAATGTCATCATGTCCCGGCAAAGACATTCAGAAATGCCGTGTCAAAATTAAACCCATGTTATCTTTACGGTCTAACCGCAACACCTTACAGAAAAAACAACGACGAAAGGTCCATTTTTGTCTTTATTGGAGACGTAATTCACGATGAATCAAAAAACTCTACTGCAAGCCCGTCAAACACCTCTTCAAAAATAATAATAAAAACCGTAGAGACGGATTTGCATGTCCCTTTCAATGTCATGACCGGCGACATAAATCTCCTGAATAAAATTCTTTTTTTTGATACATCGAGAAATAAAACTATAATCAATAATATAAAAAATGAAATAGAGAAAGAGAAAAAAATAATACTGATAACAGAAAGAAAAGAGCATATAGATGTCCTTAATCTGTATCTTTCAGGAAGATATGACACTATATCAATAACCGGCGACGATTCGGCTAAAAGCAGAAAGACAAAAAACGAAAAGATGGCATCAAACGACTATCAGTTGATTATGACGACAGGACAGTTTTTTGGCGAGGGATCCGACGTTTTGTCCTTGGATTGTCTCTTTCTCGTTTTTCCGCTTTCTTTCGACGGAAAACTAATGCAGTATATTGGACGAATCCTTCGCGGCGCAGGAGACAAGACAGTCTATGATTTCAGGGACTACAAAATTGATTACTTTGAGAGACAGTATGCCAAAAGAGAAAAATTCTACAAAAAAATGCAGATTCTCTTGAAGAGGCCCGTCCTTTTAGAGACAGAACGGGCCAGGGATTCAGTTATTCTGCAACAGTAAATGTCGTATATGTGATTTCCTTTCCGCCGTCATCACTGTCAAAAAGCCTGAAATCGTATGAGCCGGGTTCGTCAGGAGCGTAAAAAACAAAACTGCCTTCGAGTTTCTCCTCAAGATATTCATAATCGAGGTCGTATTTATCACATTCTTCTTCGTCTCCGTGTTCAATTTCAGAAGGAATTAAACCCAGCCATGCGGAAGGGCTCAATTTTTCAGACACCGTGAAACTTACTTCAATTTCCTCTCCGGGTTCGAACTCAGCTTTTTCGAGATCTATATATGCGCTTACCGCGCTGTAATCATAGACGCCTTCTTCGAGAACCTCGAAAGTCTGGTATGTGACTTCGACTCCTTCAAAATCGCTGGTAAACATTCTTATATCGTAAAGTCCGGGTTCAGTCGGGGCGATAAAAGTAATTTCTCCTGAGAGGTCGGAACCTATAAGATGATACTGAAGGTCATATTCGTCGTTTTCTTCTTCGTCCCCGTGAGGAACTTCAGAGGGAATAAGTCCTATCCACGCATTGTCGTCGAACTCTTCGAGTGCCATGTATTCGACTGTTATTATTTCGTCCGGTCCATACACGCTTTTGTCGAGTTTAACCCAGGCTTCTTCAACGACCGTAGTAGTATCTGGAACTGTAGTATCGGCAGCCGGGGTTGCGGGTTTTTGACTGCATCCTGCGGCAATCAGCGCAAAAAAGACCACGCAAAACAGAAACGCGGTTGTTTTTTTGTTCATCTTTCTCTCCTTTCTTCCTTTTTTACATATGCAGAAGCTAATTTTAATCACTAATCAGGCCTAATGCAAATCTTATTTCACGACGCGGATCTGAATATTTCAAAGATCTCCTTTATCTCAGCCCCGTAGTTTTTGACTACGTCATCTTTGTTCTTTTCAAATCTTTTCTCTGAATATCCTGTAAAATAACTGTGAAAAATCGAACGGACAATCGTGTGCAGAAGTTGCGCTCTCTGTTTTGAAATGCCCAAAAATTCTGAACTATTGTCAAAAAGAGTGTTTTCCAAAACAGCCGCTTTGGTTTGCATTAGTTTGGATATCACATTTTTGGTATTTTCGCCGAAATAAGTAAAATTTATCAGCCTGTAAGCGTCTTGGTGTTCGAAGGCAAAATAAGCGATTGCCTTTCTAGCCCAGAGATAGTGTTCAACAGGGGACGAAAATTCCATATCTTTTGTAAAATTGAGCATATATTCATATATATCGTCCATGAACTTGAGAGCCGCCAGAAATTTCAATTCATATACATCTTTAAAATATGAATATAAAGTCGCATAATGATATCCTGCTATGTCCGCGACCTTTCTGACGCTCAATGCGTTTAAACCATCATTTTCGATTATTTGACAAGCCGCCAAGACAAAATAATCTGTAGTTCTTTTTTTTCTTACTTCTCTTTTATTCATTCCTCTTTCCGAAAAAGATGCATACTAATTCATAATATAAATAAAATTAATAGAAGTAAAGAAAAAAAAATACTTGACAAAACATCAAACAGTGTTTAATATATTAAGCATGTTTGTTAATTAAATATTGCTTGAAACAGGGAGGTGAAAAATGAAAAAGAAATCGACAGCAAAGACAATTCAAAAGAAGACTTTGAGAAAAAAACTGACGCATCGTTTGCTTAAAAAAGAAGTCCCTTCATTTTCCTGGAACCCTCTTTTTATATGGTGAGGTGAAAAATGAAAAAGATGCTTTCCATAAACAATGATCTCGAAATACAATCTGTAATCTTTTTCGATGAATCGAGGATATCCGCATTCGAAGAAGCTCTTCCATATTTCAGAACCTTCTGATATCATTTTCTTGACCCAAACGGCGCCGAAACATAACAGGCGCCGTTTATTTTAAAAAGAAGACTTCAGGGGGATTAAATGATATTGCTCAAAAACTGCCGTTTTATAGCGACCTTTGACGAAAACCAAGAGGAACTGCTGGGAAGCGACATATTAATAAAGCAAAACAGAATAGTTAAAATTTCAAGATCCATCGAAATCGGCACGGATTTTTCGGGGGAGACCATAGACTGCAGCAACCATATCGTAGTCCCGGGTTTTGCAAACACCCATCATCACATGTTTCAGTCCTTGACAAGAAATGTCCGCCAGGTCCAGAATGCCAAACTTTTTGACTGGCTGTCATTTCTATACAATGTATGGTCTGACATAGACGAGGAATGTATCTTTTATTCCACTCTCATTGCATGCGGAGAGCTTTTAAAAACCGGATGCTCGATTTCAACTGACCATATGTATCTATACCCGCCCGACATCTCAAAAAGCATCCTCGAAATTCAATTCGAAGCGGCTATGAAAACAGGCATAAGGTTCGCTCCTTCCCGAGGAACAATGACGAGAGGCAAAAGCGACGGCGGACTGCCCCCCGATAATATAGTTCAATCCCCCGAAACAGTGCTGAAAGACATGGAATCGTCAATAGACAGATTTCATGACCCGTCTCCTTATTCAATGACGAAAGTCATTCTCGCACCATGCAGTCCATTCACTGTTGAAAAAAAAGTTATGAAAGAATCCGCTCTTCTCGCACGTGAAAAAAAAGTCTTTCTTCACACCCATCTCGCCGAGACCCGCGATGAAGACGACTACTGCATGGAGATTTACGGAAAAAGACCTCTCGATTTAATGCTGGAATTGGATTGGACAGGCAGAGATGTTTTTTACGCTCACGGTATATGGTTCGACGACCGCGAACTTCAAATTCTCTCAGAGACAGATACGGGTATTTCGCACTGCCCGACATCAAATATGCGTTTGGGCTCGGGAATCGCGAGAATTAAAGAAATGAAAGATCTCGGAATAAGGATTTCGCTCGGCGTTGACGGATCCGCTTCAAATGACAGCTCAGATATGCTCGGAGAGGCAAGGAATGCCATGCTTTTGGCGAGGGTCTCCGGCGGACCAGGCGCCCTGACGGCGAGAGATGTCCTCGGTTTTGCCTGCAGAAACGGAGCGCGAATGCTCGGTTTTGAAAATTCAGGAACAATAGAAGAGGGCAGTGCCGCCGACCTTGCAATTTTCAGCCTCGGCGGTTTAGATAGAGCGGGATCCCTTTCAGATCCAGTCGCTTCTCTCGTCTTTACAGGGATATCACATGCAGCTGATTATGTCATAGTAAACGGCAAAGTCGCTGTAAGGAAAGGCAAACTTACCGGTATTGACGAGGAGTTTGTGGCTGATAAAGCTTCTTGTCTCTCTCAAAAACTTTTAAAAAAGGTGATCTGACCGCATCTTAGATCATAGCGAGAGAATGTTCTTCAGTCACAGTAGACAACTGGAAGCTCATTCCAGTCGGTTGTAAATTTCTTTGAAAGAAAATTTCTTCTCATCTTCCAATTCCCTTCCCGTTCGGAAGGTCCGAAACTGACAGTATTTTTTCCCATCTTTTTGTTTATCACGTCGACTGTATTTATTAAATTTTGTCTTTTGTTGTCTTCCCCGAAAAAAGGAGGGGAAACATCGTCTTCTCCTATCAATCCGGTGAATACAACGCCGGCTTTTTTGTATTGGTATCCTTTCCTGTAAATTTTCTCCAGTCCCGAATAAGCATATTTAATTAGAGCTGGAGTGTACGCCGTCGGTTCAGAAATTTTCATTTCAGTCCAATTCGCGTATTGACTGGCGTTTTCACTGAATCTATCCGTAGTTATGAAAACAGTAAGGGACAAAGGAACAGTTTTTTGACGTCTCATTTTTTCAGCGGCTGTCGTGACATATTCTGAAAGGGCTTTTTTTATCTCTTCGATGCTTGTGACCGGTTTTCCGAAAGATCTGGAACATGCTATGCCTTTTTTGTCAGGGACGACTGTTTCGAGATCAATGCATGAAATGCCGTTGAGCTCCAGAACCGTTTTGACTCCAGTGACAGTCAGGTTATTTTGAACCCACTTTCTGTCGGCGTTTTTTAGATCTAAAGCCGTGAAAATTCCTTTTACGGCGAGTTTGGCCGCCTGCCTGCCGCCAATTCCCCATACTTCAACTGCTTCTGTTTTGGAAAGAATGTCATTTGTCTGAGCTGAGTCGAAAACACAAAATACGCCGTTTTCTTTTTTCTTAGCGATATCCCCCGCGACTTTAGACAAAGTCTTTGTGGGAGAAATACCCACGGAAACGGGTATTCCTGTCCATTTGTAGACGGTTTTTTTTATTTTTTCTCCGATGGATATTAAATCATCTTTACCAAAACCTCGCAGAGACAGAAAAGCCTCGTCAATCGAATAAATTTCCATTTCCTGAGAAAATTCCTTCAATGTCTGCATGACTCTTGAGGACATGTCCTGATAAAGTGCATAATTCGAGGAAAAGACCTGGACTTTATTTTTTTTTATGACATCCGGTATCTTGAAAACCGGCGTTCCCATAGAAATCCCGAGAGTCTTTGCTTCATTGGATCTCGAAACCACACATCCATCGTTATTTGACAAAATTATTACAGGGACATTCATTAGAGACGGATCAAAAACTCTCTCGCATGAGACATAAAAATTATTGCAGTCGACAAGGGCTATCGCAGGAGAGCCTTTTTTCATGCGCTATAAATCAAAGCTGATGAATCACGAATGTCACAATTCCCCATATCTCGCAATTCATCTCCGGCGTTACCTCGATAGGTTTGAAATCCGGGTTTTCAGGCAGAAGAAGCAGTTTGTCTTTTTTTATAAAAATCCGTTTGACGGTGAACTCTCCGTCCAGAACGACTATTGCGATTTTATTGTTGGACGGTTCGAGTGATCTGTCCACAATAAGCAAATCCCCGGAGTGAATACCGGCACCAATCATCGAGTCTCCCGAAACTTTGATGAAGAAGGTGGCCGAGGGATGTTTAACTAAAAATTCGTTTAAGTCGAGTTTTTTCTCTTCATAATCTCCCGCGGGAGAGGGAAACCCGGCAGAAATTTTGGTTATGAAATAAGGCAGCTTGAGGCTTGTCCTCTTTTCGAAAGAATACACGCCTGTTATTTTAACTTCTTTTCCGTCCATTCCTGATTTTAATCTTTATATTCATTCAGGTCAATTCCCGCCGGATGAAGTGTTTTCAGTTCTTCTCCGAAATCCAGCTCAGTATCCTCTTTCTCGTTTTTGAATGACGCCTGTATTTTCTGAATTTTTTTTCGTCAGCCACCAGTTCAAAGGCAATGGCTCCGTATTTTATGAAGAGTTCTTTCATTCTGTATATATATGCCAGTATGACATCGGGAAAAAAAGACTCCGCCCCGTGAAGAGCCTTCAAATCAGAGGGCTTCGGAAAAAAGCTGAAGAATAAACTGCTTGTTTTTTTTGCCGCTCCTTTGTGTTTCCCCATTCGGCTGAAAGCGCTGTGAAGAATGACCGGGTCATCTTCGATGAGAACGAGAGCGTTTTCAACAATTTTTCCGTAATAGTCTTTTTCTTTAATCTCCTCTGTGATGTAAGAATTAAGTTTTAACCCGAAAACCCTTTCCACCGCTCCGAAAACAGCGCAAACTGCCCTTGTCGAAGCTGTTTTTACACTTAATTCAGCGAATTTGTCCCAAGAAAAATCACCGGTGTGGATTATTATGGCAATATCCAGCAGGTGTATCAGCTTAAGACAGAATATGTGCTGAAACGAAAGGTGAAGGCAGAGGTATAAAAGCAAATGCTCTTTTGACATGACTTTAATCTCTTTTTTGGAAATTCTCATGGTTTGGGCTTTTTCCCAGATGTCTTCCGTTGAGAAACAAAAAGGGCTCTCTGGAGGCAAAATATTCCAGTGGAGTTCGATTTTAACAGCTTTTTCCTGCCGCCCTGTGCAGACAGGTTTCAGATAACCCATGTGATAGCCGTGTTTTTCAATCCACGTCCTGTTCCATCTTTCAGGGCTGGCAAATTCGCTTAAAATTCTGTCTGCTCTTTCTGCGTCTTCTTTTCTGACGAGAATGTCTATGTCCTGCATCGGTCTTTTTTTTAATCCTCCGTAAACTCTCTCAGCTACGTGGAAACCTTTTAAAAGCATAAATTCGAGTTTTTCATCTCTGAATAAATCTGCCAGAGATGAAAAAACACCATACATTAATATGGAATCTCTCCAAAGAGGGGCATAGAGAGCGCGTAAATCTTTTAACACGGAAGGCGGTACTTTTTTTTTATCTTTTAAAACTCCGTGAAGATAAGCTGTGACTCCGTGCTTTGAGGCAAGAGAGACAATTTTTTGCCAGTAATGGTCAGGCATGTCCGGCAGAGGGGAATATCTTTCAGCCGGAGAGATTATCTTTGCCATTCTTGAAAAAACTTCCGGCTTATCTTTTTCGTCGTCAGTTTTTTTTGACCGAGCCCAAAAATGATTCGGCATACAATCCGTTCTTTAGAATCAGTTCTTTGTGAGACCCTTGTTCGACTATCCTGCCCCCGTCTAAAACATAGATGTAATCGGCTTTCGCGACATCGGAAAACCTGTGGCTGATAAGGATTATTGCCGAGTTTTTAGCCTTTTCTTTCAGAGCTTTCATTAAGGTTTTTTCCGAAATATAGTCAAGAAAAGCCGCCGGTTCGTCGAGGATATAAAGACCCGCGTTTTTATACATACATCTTGCGAGAGCCATCTTCTGCCACTCGCCGGCGCTTAGTTCCCTTCCGTTTTCGAACCATCTTCCGAGCCGTGTTGAAAAGCCGTTTTCAAGTTTTTGGATTACTTCTTTTGCTCCTGTTTTTTCCGAAGCCGACAAAATTCTGTTGCTGTCTTTATCACCAGAAATATCTCCGAGCCAGATATTTTCTTCGGCAGACAGCTGATATTTCTGAAAATCCTGAAAAGAGGCTGAAATAAATTTTCTCCACTCTTCAGGTTCGAATCTTCTTATATTGTCGCCGTCTGCGAAAATTGCTCCTTCGTCCGGATCGTAAAACCGGCATAGAAGCTTGGCGACTGTCGTCTTGCCAGATCCGTTTGCTCCGACCATCGCTGTTATTTCACCCTTTCTGAAGTTCATGTTCAAGCCTTGTATCGCCATAGTTTTTGAACCCGGATATTTGAACGCGGCTTCTCTGACTGAGATTTCCGAAAAGCTGCTTATTTCCGCCTTTGTCTTGCCCCCCTCTTTTTTAAGGCCGCTTTTGAGGCTGAGAAAATCTGAAAAATAAGTCATGAAAAGACCGCTTTCATACAAACCGACGAAACCACCCAAAATTCCTCTTAAATTTCCCTGTCCCCTCTGAAAAGCCTGAAAGAACATTACGAGGTTTCCAAGCGACATAGCTCCGCTGTAAGCCAGCGAAGTGAGATATACTAAAAGAGAGGCGAGAATCGCCGAAGAAAGAGTCTGAGCCGCCAGGTCCGCTCCTGCTCTTTTTTTCTTTATCGAAAGCAATTGCCCTCTGAGCATTTTTCTGAATTGATTGAATCTTTCCTTGAAAAGACCAGCTGCACCGAAAAGCCTTAGTTCTTTGGCGTTTTGTTCCGATGAAAGCAAAAAATTGTAATACCAGGTTTCTCTTTCGTGTTTGGTTACTTTTTTCTGCCATTTATACACTATTTTAGCGAATGCGAGCTGAACCAGCGTTCCAGGAACAACAGCCGCGAGAAGGACAATACCCGCAATTCGGCTGAAAGAAAGGATCAGCGCCGCAACACCGATAAAAGTCAAAAAGTTTTGAAAAACAGAAAACATCTGGTTTAATATAGCCGTAGGCCTGTAAGGCGCTTCCCTTTGAGCTCTGTGAAGAGTGTCATAGTAATCAGGGTTTTCGTAAAAGGCAATATCTATCTCGGAAGATTTGTCGTGCAGCATTTCGAAAACTTTGTCCGTTATTCTTAAGGAGTGATATTCAGAAAGAATTTCGTTCAAAGAATCAGCAATAAAACTCAAAGCGTATGATAGACCTGCGGCTACAATCAGGATTATAGACTTCAAGAAAGCCTTTTCCGCATCCTGAGAAGACATCCCTTCAGCCACCGAATCGACAAACAGCTTGATTATATAAAGCATAACTACCGGGAACACAGCTCTTACAGTCGTCAAGAAAATTCTCGCGGTGAGTATTTTTTTAGAAGCCCTTAATACAACTGAAAGAGCTGTTTTATAACCGGAAAAAATCATTTTTTATCTGTTTTTAGATCCTTTTTTCGCGTCAACCCAAAAGTTTTTCAAAAAACCATTCTTCGTCATATAAAAGCATAAGCCTTTTCAATCCTTCCCATACATGAACATCCGTTCCGTCAATGTGTCTTCTAAGCCAAAAACCGAATGACATGCCGACGGTCCAGTAAGAATAACTGTTTTCAACATCGTATTCAATGAGCACTTGGGCGTATTCATTGTCGAGCCATTTTAGGGCGTCTGTCCTGCCGCTTACGACGAATGTCATATAATTTCCCGAATCCTTGTCAATATCCCTGTTTCTCTGAAGGTAAAGGTAGCTCTCTGCCATCATTCTGAAAAAACGCCTGAAAACTCTCTGATAGACCTCTTTGTAGGTCGAATTTCCTAAATTTCCGCCTGGCGGAGGCAGAAGATTTTCGTATCCCCATATTATTATATCAGGGTTGTAATAGCCGAATTCATCATGTTTTATCAGAATCGGGATTTTAGCAGTTTTTTCTATCAATGAAAGATCGAAAAAACCCGGACTCTGCGACTTTCCCTGAAGAAGCGCAAAGCCGTCGGTCAATCCTCCGTAGTAAAGTATTCCGTTTATCCCGCCCAAGAGCATTTGATCTTTGTCCTGGGCAAAAAACATGTATTCATAAGGTCTTTCAAACCAGGCCTCATAAATCATTTTTAAATCTTTTTCCGACAAAGACCCTCCGTAAACGCCTCTCCTGTCAAAATCCTTTATGGCAGAACAAGCAGTTAAAACAAAAGCCGTTATGAGAAAAATAATTTTTTTCATCTTTCCTCCTTTATATTTAGCCCGCATAGACTTGACGGTTTATTTTGTATATCATTATCGTAAAAATCGCAAGGAGGCGCAATGAAAACACTCTTTTCCATTTTGCTTTGTCTGACTTTTCTCGGAGCCGGCTGTTCCGAAAAACCATGTCCGGAGGACAATCCTCAGACGACCAAAGCACCGGAAGTAAATTATATTTCCTTCAATTTATCTGCCGCAGAAGGATTGTCGCATCTCAAAGAAGGCGATTTTGTTCTTTCTTTTTCAGAAGCTTCGGTTACTGAAGGATCTTTTTCGAGCATTTCCCTTTCTTTTTCCTCACAACTTGATTCTGCAGACGGATTGATTTTCGAAATGATGCTTCCTTCAACGAGCAGGTTTTCCGTCTTCGTCGGATTGTGCACTCCGTCAGGATGTGTTTTGGATTTTGTAAGCCCCGAATGCCCTTTTACGGTAACCGACTCGGAATACGTGGGTCTGAAGACGTATTTCGATATTCCTCTTGATCCTGTCATGACATTATCATACACAAGCAACGGAAGGCAAATAGAGAGCCTTTCTTTTGACATCTTTGAGATAGATATAGATTCAATAGTGATAGAAGAAACTTTCATAAAGGTTTTTAAGGGGAAAATGAGACTTAAATCTTCGTCAAATCCGGATATCCTTTTTGAAGGAGTCTTTTTCGTAAAGGATGCTGAACCAATTCAGGTGATGGTTGATTGACATGAAAAAGCTATATTTTCTGGCTCTCTTCTCGTTTTTAGGATGTTCCGGCAGGAAATATATAGTCATCGACAGTTCTTTTGACGGAGACACTGTTCTTGCAAGAGCCAACACTTCTATTAACGTTGTCCTTCCTTCCAATCCGTCAACGGGATATCAATGGTTTTTTGAGACAGACGAAAGCAATAATCTGTCTCTGGACAGCTCGCTTTTCAGTCCCGGAACCGAAGGTCTTCTCGGATCTTCCGGAGAACAAACCTTTTTCATAACACTCAGACACGATGTTTCCGCCAGGCTTATTTTTTATTATCTGAGGGATTGGGAAAACTCATCTCCAGCGGATTCGTTCTCTTTTACAATCATTCCGGAGAAAAGCCGCTGATATGGAGAAAAAACTATCTATAAATTGTGTTTTATTGTTTTGCCTTCGCCGATAAAGACTACGTCTTCAGCGATGTTGGTGGAAAGATCCGCTATTCTCTCGAGGTTATGAGTTATGCTTATGAGCTTCAAAGCTCTCTCTATCGTCGTCGCGTCCTTCAGCATGAAAACGACAAGTTCTCTTATTATACTGTCTTTCAGAGCATCGACAATATCGTCTTTGGCGCAGACTTCTCTTGCCAAAGCTATATCTTCGTTGATAAATGAAGATATGCTGTCTTTGAACATTTTCAGAACTTCGTCCTTCATTTTCGTCAGGTCCTCATATTCTTTTATTTTTGGTTTTTCTATGAGATAAAGCGAATGTTGTGCAATGTTTACGGCGTGATCGCCCATTCGCTCAAGATCGCTGTTCATCTCCATTATCATGAGGACTTTTCTGAGGTCTGAGGCTTTCGGCCCGAATTGAGCGACAATGTGAGTGCATAGCTCTTCAATCTGGATTTCTTTCATGTTTGCTTGGTTTTCAAGTTTTCCAATGACTTCTTCAAGAAGGTTTTTTATATTTCCCGTCAGACCGTTAAGGCTTTTGACTATCATCTCCTCTATGAGAGCAGAAAATGAAATGATGCTTTCTTCTAATAATTCGATTTTCTCATGAAGCATGCTCTCTCCTCAGCTGAATTTTCCTGTGAGATATTCCTCTGTTTTTTTGTCGTCCGGCGACGTGAACATTTTTTCAGTTTTACCGAATTCGACGAGTTCGCCCATATAAAAAAATGCCGTGTAGTCGGACACTCTCGCGGCTTGAGACATGTTGTGCGTGACAAGCATAAGAGTCACGAATTCTTTTAACTCGACTATAAGCTCTTCTATTCTCTTTGTCGCTTTCGGGTCAAGAGCTGACGTTGGTTCATCGAGAAGCAGAATTTCAGGATTTAATGCCAGCGATCTGGCTATGCAGAGCCGCTGCTGCTGTCCCCCTGAAAGAAAAGTCCCTCTTTTGTGAAGGCTGTCTTTGACTTCGTTCCAAAGCGCTGCTTTTTTCAGGGAATCCTCAACTATTTGGTCCCTTTCCGTTCTCGACAGTTTGATGCCTCCGAGCTTGTATCCGGCTATTACATTGTCGTATATGTTCATGGTGGGAAAAGGATTCGGTTTCTGAAAGACCATTCCGATTTTCCTTCTCAATCCTATGGGGTCCAGCCCGTGAATTTCTTTTCCGTGAAGAAATATCTCTCCTTCCCTGCGGACGCTTGAATCGAGTTCGTGCATTCTGTTTATCGCCCTGATAAATGTTGTTTTACCGCATCCGGAAGGACCCATTATGGCAGTGACTTGGTTTTCTGGCACTTCTATGTTGATTTTGTCAAGAGCCTTCGTTTCGCCGTAATAGAGCGAAAAATCAATTGTGTTTAAAACTGGACTTTCCATTTTTTCGCTATCCCGCTTGCTATAAAATTAATACCTAGAATGAAAAGAATTAAAAACAAAGAAGCCCCCCATGCAATATTCTGCCAGTCCTTATAAGGGCTCGTCGCATATCTATATATCATCAGGGGCAATGCGTTGACCGGCTTGAATATGTTGTAGTTCATGAATTGATTCCCAAAAGCCGTAAAAAGAAGAGGCGCGGTTTCTCCGGCTATCCTGCTGACTCCGATAAGTATCCCGGTAAGAATACCGCTTGTGCTCACCGGAAGAATCACCCTTAAAACTGTTTTATAATAAGGCACCCCGAGCGACATTGAAGCCTCTTTCAGGGCAACAGGGACGAGCTTGACAGTTTCTTCTGTCGCTTTTATTACCATGGGCAGCATCATAATTGAAAGCGCGACAGAACCGGCAAAAGCAGAAAAAAGACCTTTCAGGGGCCGGACTATCCACACATAAGCTATTATTCCCATGACAATGGAAGGCACTCCCTGAAGGACCTCTACCCATAACCTCACCCAAAAAGAAAGCCGCGACTTTCTGTTCTCCGCAAGAAAAACGCCGCATAAAATACCGAGAGGTATTGAAAGCAGGCAAGTCAGGGCAATTAGAATCATCGTCCCTACAATTGCGTTAGAAATTCCTCCGCCTTCCTGTCCAACCGGTTTCGGGAGAGAAAAGAAAAAATTCAGGTCTATGATCGAGATTCCCTTTTTTGCCACAAAAAACAATATCAGAATAAGCGGAATGACAGTCAAAAGAGAAAGAAATATGACCGTTCCCTTGAATATAATATTTTCAGCTTTTCTTCTATTTATAGATTTAACTTTCAAAAACAACTCTTTTCTTTGTGCGTCAATCTTTTCCTGACTTGTCTGTTTTTTTGATGTAAATACGGCCGATAAAATTGATAATAGTCGTGACGAGAATTAAAAGAAGACCCATCTGAATAAGCGCGGAGAGATGTATGCCGCTCGATTCGTTGAACTCCAGAGCGATAATGCTTGACATAGTGTTGCCCGGTGAAAAAATCGTTTTGTGTATTTCATGAAGAGAGGTTAAGGAGGCTGGCAGTGAATTTAGATTTCCAATTACCATAGTCACCGCCATCGTCTCTCCGAGAGCCCTTCCGAGGGCTAAAAGAAGCCCTGCCGAAATTCCCGACCTTGCGTAAGGAAAGATCACGTTTTTTATTACCTCATAGCGTGTCGCGCCGAGCGAGTAAGCCGCTTCTTTCAGTTCGGTCGGCACAAGATGCAGGACTTCTCTAATTATTGATGCGGAATAAGGAATAATCATTATGGCAAGGACCAAAGAGGCTGTCATTATTCCCACTCCGTAGGGGGGGATACCCGTTTTAATCTCAAAGGCCCTGACAATGGGAACCACGACGCTGAAGCCCCAGAAACCGTATATGACTGACGGAATTCCTGAAAGAAGTTCAACCGAACTTTTAAGAAAAGCGAAAAAAAACCCTTTCTTCATATATTCACCGAGAAGAAGCGCTGTTGAAAAAGCAAAGGGGATTGAAATAAGGAGAGAGAGAAAGGAAGTAGATATTGTTCCAAAAAGGAATGGGACGGCTCCGAGCGTTATATTTTCGCCTTCCCATACCGATTGAGGATTCCATCGAGTTCCGAACAAAAAAGAATGCCCCAGCGCTTTTACGGACGGCAATGCGCTTATAAAGAGCGTCAAAAAAATACCCGCTATCAACACGAATATTATCGCGCCTGAAGCATAGAGCATGGCTCTGAATATCCTGTCGTTCATAGAATGATAATAAGGGAGGCTTTCGCCTCCCGGTTTATTAAATAAGTTCTTTACCGCCGAAGTTCACTAATTTTATAAGGTCTTCGACCTGCTCCACCGCTTTCTGCGGTATCGGAGCATAATGCAGTTCTTCACAGTAAACTTGTCCTTCGTGAGTCATCCACCAAAGCAGATTTACGAGTTCTTTTGCTCTTTTCTCGTCTCTTTCGCCGTAATTCTGGTCCCTATAAAGAATAATCCAGGTAAAACCGCTTATAGGATATCCATCCTCGGCTTCTGTATCCGTCAGGGAAACTATCATGTCTTTCGGAAGGTTTACATCGGCTGAAGCGCTGACTGACTCAATTGTAGGAACTATGAATTTTCCGGCTTTATTTCTGACTGAAGCGACCGGCATTGAATTACTCAGTGCGTATATGAGTTCGGTATATCCTATGGCTCCGGGAGTTGAGCTTATCTGACCTGCAACACCGGGGTTTCCATTGGCTCCTATTCCTACAGGCCATTCCAGGGATTTTCCCGTTCCCACTTTCTGCGCCCAGTCCCTGCTAACTTTTGTCATATAGTCGCTGAAAATATATGTAGTTCCGCTTCCGTCGGACCTGTGGACAACGATTATTTCCGTGTTAGGAAGAGAAATCCCCGCATTGATTTCTGTTATTTTAGGGTCATTCCATTTGGTTATCTCTCCGAGAAAGATCTGAGCTATTACTTCCGCGGTGAGGTTGAGCGGGGGATTGTCTGGCAGATTGTATGAAAGAACGACCGCGCCGAGGCAAATAGGCACATGAATAATTTCTGCGCCGGCTTTACTGAGTTCTTCCTCTTTCATAGGAGCGTCTGTTCCGCCGAAATCAACAGTCTTTTCTATAAGCTGGCTGATCCCGCCGCCTGAGCCTATTGCATTGTAATTGACTTTGGGTCCCCTTATCCTGCTGTATTCATCGAACATTTTCGAATAAAGAGGGAAAGGAAACGTCGCCCCGGCTCCGAGAAAGTCCATCTCAATCAGTTCAACCAGCGAGGAGTCCTGCACTCCCTGCTGCGGTTTTTGACTGCACGCGAATAAAAGCGCTAAAAACGCGAATGACAAGGCTAAAATAATTTTTTTCTTCATTTCTTCCCCTCCTGTGTAAAATAAGTTTAGGGGGCGCAATGCCCCCTTCAGAATTTTTGTTATTTTATTATGATGAAACCTTCGTGTCAAACACCCATCTCACCTGCAAAAGAAATTTATTCGTCGAAGTGTAGTCTTCCATTTCGTAATTTTCCATCATAAATTCAGCGCCGAGATAAACTCTGTTTTTGCTGTCTTTGAACGCCGTCCAGTTTAATCCGCCGAAAATTCTGTTAAGTCCGTCGTCATCCGTGTCCGTGTCGGGATCCCATTGATCGTATCTTACGTAAAGATCTATTTCATTTCCGGTCATCGGTTTGAGATGTAGAACAGGATATACGGCAAAACCCATAGATTTAACCGCGTCGTCGGCGCCGGCGGCTGTAAAGCTTCTGCCGTAATATACAGCTCCGAGACCGAATATTTCATGGTTGAAATTGAGAGTGGCATGATAAAGGTTCAACACTGCATATTCGTCGTCTGCGTTTGGAGTTCCGGGCTTGTCGTATGCAAAAGATCCCCCGAAAGAGATCATCGGCATGGGTTTTATATTCGCGGCGGCGGCAAACATCATGTTCTTGTTGAAGTTGGCGCTACCCTGCGTGTTTTTATAACCTTCTCCGTTTACCGCAGTAGCAGCCCAATCAAAATACTGGAGATTTCCTATTGCAGCAAATCCGTAATCCGCTGACGAATGAAGTCCCTGCATGTCGAAAAGCTTTGGTGATATAGTGGGGCATGCGGACTTGGCGATTCCGTCTTCCCCGAAAGCGTTTCCTATCAGTCCGAACTGAAATTTGTGAAATTCAACGAGATTGGCAAGCTGTATATATCCTGCTTTCAGTCTGACAGAAGCACCGTCTTTATAGTTTTTACTGCTCAAAAAATCAAGAGTCAATTTTCCGGAAAGATATTCATTATATTTTGCCGACAAAATGACATATCCTCTTTCAATGCTGAAGTATGTCTGCGTGATTTCAGCATCGCCCGTGTCGTCCGGCGCTTCCTGGACAAGCGTGAATCTGTTTCTGACTTCCATACCGAGATTCAGATCGAAAGCCTGCAGCGCGGAGAAGACTGCCGTTGAAACAACGGCGGCAACCAGCAAAACTCTTCTTGCGTTCACTAATCCTCCTTTTTTTTATGAATCCTTTTTTTTCTCCAACCGAGAATTAAAACGCAATATTTGTAATTTTTTTATATTAAGATCAAATAATTAATTTGTTAAGATTGTGCTAACTTTTCAATTCGGGAAAACTCACCGTGAAAACCGAGCCTTTGCCTTCTTCGCTTTCAAAAGAGACGTAAGCGCTGTGCCTTTCAGCTATACTTTTCACTATGGACAGCCCTAAGCCTGTCCCGCCGAGCTCTCGTGATCTCGATTTATCAGCTGTATAAAATCTTGAAAAAATTTTTTCTCTGTCCCTGTTTGATATTCCTATTCCGGTATCTCGCACTGAAAAAACTATCATCCCTGCTTTTTTTGAAAGTGAAACTATGGATTTACCCTTTTCTTTATTGTATTTTATTGAATTATCCACAAGGTTAATAATCATCTGCATAAGTAAAAATTCGTCTCCAAAGACAAAAAAATCCTTTCCATTTAATTCTTCATTAAGAGTAACAGCTTTTTCTTTTGCTCTTTGTTCAAAGACAGCTAAAGTTTCTAAAATTACAGGCTCTAAATCTGTTTTTTTAAAATCGTAAATATATCCGGGATCGTCAGTCTGTGTCAGGAGAAGCAAGTCTTTGACAAGGCTGTTGAGCCTGCTGAGGTTTTTCTTAATTATACTCATGAATTTTTCTTTATTCTCCTGAGTTTCGCCGTCATACATTTCAAGAAAACCTATTATAACCGAAAGAGGCGTCTTTAGTTCGTGAGCGGTATTTACAATGAATCTGTTTTGTCTGTTTTCGGCTTCTTTAATCGGAGAAAGGTCGGAAACCCAAACCAAAAAGAATTTTTTTTCCTCCTCTAAAATTTTCTTTGCACAAACACTGCAGAAACAATTCATAACGTCAAACTGTCCTGATACCGTCTCGTCGCTTTCCTTCGCTTTTTTCAGCAGTAAAAAAAAGTCTTCTCCTCCGATAATATCCCTGTAATGTTTGCCAACGGATTTATTGGATGTTTCTTTTAAGAAGGAGCCCAATGGAGCGTTCGACAAAACAATCTTCCCTGTATCGTCTATCAGGAAAAAAGACGATGGAGCACAGTCAGCTGTCCATTTAATCCATTTAAGATATTCATCCGAATCCTTGTCGTTTGTCCGGGTCATTGATACGAGTTTCAGGAAAAAAGGATAGTTGTCTCCGAGAATACTCTTTTCCCTATCATTCAGAATAGGTTCAGATGAAGACTTATATGCACTTTTTGCCACGGCATAGACCGAATCGTTTGTCTTCAAAACAGCCCTTATCGCGAATAAAACAGCTGTGATCGCGCCGAGAAACAATGAAACAAGCATGAATATATATACATTTTCGCTATATCCCAGATGTATCGCAGATGGATCTCCCTCGACGGAAATTATCCCTCTGAATTCATTTTCGACGAATACAGGCAACGCGAGAGAAACAAATGAGTCGGTTTGAGAATATCCGAAAAAGCGTGTTTCTTCACCATACTCTGAAGCAGCTCTCAACACCTGATAAAAAGCTCCTCCTAAATGGGCTTTTTGCCCTGTTCCGAATTCAGCTCTGGAATCCGCTATCAGCTCGCCGTTTTTGCCGTAAAGAGAATATCGAAGTTTCTGATCCTGAAAAATATTTTTAAATAAGCTGTCGGTGTTTTGTCTTCCTTCCTCTTCGAGCATTGTTCTGGATATTTCTCTTGCGTTTATACAAGAGGCGAAAAGCACGTTGAGGTATTCACTTTGCTTTTTTTCGCCGGCGTATTTCATTGAAATAAAAATGGAGACGACAAACAAAATAACGATTATAGAAAGCGGAATTACTATGAAATAAGATGTCCTTTTAATCAGATTCAAACTTATATCCGACCCCTCTTACTGATTTTATGAACTTTCCGTATTTTCCGATCTTTTCCCTTATTTTCACAATGTGGACATCTATAGTCCTGTCTATTACTATTTTTTCTGATCCCCAGAGTTTTTCGAGAATAGAGTCCCTGCTGAAGACTCTGCCGGGTTTCGACGCGAGAATTTCAAGAATCTTAAATTCCGTCGTTGTGAGAAAAACTTTTTTTTCTCCGGTTTTAACCTCATACTTTTCTCTGTCAATGGTCATATCCAGGACACTGAGAATTCCTTTTTCCTCTTCTTGGGTAGGTTCAACGCCGGATGTCCTTCTTATGACCGCTTTTATTCTCGCCGTCAGTTCTTTCATGCTGAAAGGTTTTACAATATAATCATCTGCTCCGAGTTCAAGACCCAAAACTTTGTCTGTCTCTGAATCCATTGCCGTCAGCATGATTATCGGCACGTCTTTTTTATTGGGATCTGCTTTCATTAATTTGCAAATCTCTATACCCGTGTAACCAGGAAGCATCAGATCAAGTATTACGAGATCCGGCTTGTTCTTTGAAATATATCTGACGAATGAATACCCGTCTGAAAAAATTTCTGTAGAATAATTTTCTTTCTGCAGTCCGGTTTTTAAAAGTTCTGTTATATCTGGCTCGTCGTCAACAACTGCTATCTTTTTTTTGTAAGACAAAGCGCCCCCAAAATTTATATGAGTTGATTCCTAATAGTATACATTATATATATCTCTTTGATAAACAAAATATATTCAAAGGGGAGGTTCCAATGTGGATAACGTGGGTCTGGCTGATTTTCGCCGCTGTGTTCATTGTCGGCGAAATATTCACTGCCGGATTTTTTCTCATTTGTTTCGGCATAGGAGCAGCGGCTGCAGGAATCGTTTCTATGATAGATGTTCATCCCCTGTGGCAGTGGGCTGCTTTTGTCATACTTTCAGCTCTGTCTTTCGCTTTTTCAAGAAAATTTTCAGAAAAGATAACAAAAAAACAGCCTAAAGGCATAGGAGCCGACAGGCTTATAGGGCTCAAAGGAATAGTGACGGAAAAAATTGACCCTCTCGAGAACACCGGCCTTGTAAGGATTGAAAACGAAATCTGGAGGGCTAATAGCGAAAAAGAAGAAATAATCGAAAAAGACGAGGAGGTGGAGGTTTTAGAAATTAAAGGAGTTCACCTGATTGTCAAAAAAACAAGAGAAAGGAGCCTCAAATGAATTTTCTTCCCTTGATAATATTCGCGGCAATAATCATCTTTTTTTTCGCGGCGACCTCTCTGAAAATAGTCAGGCCATGGGAAAAAGGTCTCGTTGAAAGGTTTGGAAGATACCAGAGGACTGTGGGCAGCGGTTTGAATTTTGTTTTCCCTTTCATAGAGAAAATCAGAAGAATTGATTCCCGTGAACAGGTTGTAGACGTGCCCCCTCAGTCTGTAATAACAAAAGACAACGTTGTCGTAGACGTTGACGCCGTAGTTTACTATGAGGTAACAGACCCGGTGAAGGTCGCGTATAACGTCGCTAATTTCTATCTTGCCGCCACAAAACTCGCTCAGACAAATCTCAGAAACCTCATCGGCGACCTCGCTTTGGACGAATCCCTTACATCAAGAGAAGTTATAAACACCAAGCTAAGGATGATTCTTGACGAAGCAACAGACAAATGGGGAACAAAAGTTACAAGAGTCGAGCTTCAGAGAATAGAACCGCCCTCTGAGGTTGTCGATTCAATGCACAGGCAGATGAAGGCTGAAAGAGAAAGAAGAGCTATGATTCTCGAAGCTGAAGGTCACAAACAGTCTGTAATATTGAAGGCCGAAGGAGACGCAGAATCCATAAAAAAAGTCGCGGACGCTTCAAAATACCAGAAAATTACAATTGCGCAGGGCGAAGCCGAATCCATTTCCATTGTCTTCAACGCCATACACAAGGGAAATCCGACAAATGATCTGCTCGCAGTCAAATACCTTGAAGCTCTTGAAAAAATTTCCAATGGAACAGCGACAAAAATTTTCATGCCCTATGACTCTTCAGCATTCCTAGGCTCTATAGCCTCTGTCGGAGAACTTTTCAAGGATAAGGGCAAAAACTGATAAAAGGGCGGACATATAATATTCTTTCTTTTTTTAAACACAAATACAATTTCTACCACGAAGCAGAGGCATGTTGAATTACACTCAGCATGCCTCTTACACGAAGGAGGGAATCATTACTGATTC
>JAFGIG010000093.1 GCA_016929715.1 Caldifarciminota bacterium | reverse complement strand
TCTGAAGGAAAAGCTTTTGAAGAAGAGGAAGCGGGTGTCGGGGCAGCGAGAAAAACGGGCTTCGATGAAGCCCTTCGATTTCTGAGAGATGATGATATCCTGATTTCTCTCGACGCGGATGTCGTCCTCAGTAAAAATTTTTTCCAAAAAGTGATATCAAGATACATTGAAAAGCCGAAACTTTCCGGACTCACAGTTGATACATTTCACTTTATGCCTGATGATGACCGACACCTATCAGCCCTCATAAGTTATGAAATATACCTTCGTTATTACTATCACGGACTTCTCATGACTAAAAATCCTTATGTATTCTGGTCGGTCGGGTCTTCGATGTCTTTCAGAAAAAAAGCATATATTGCCGTGGGGGGTTTCAATAAAAGGAAAGCCGGGGAAGATTTTTATTTTCTAAGGAAACTTTCTTTCCACGGAAAAATTGAGCATGTTAAGGATGCATTCGTAACCGCTTCTCCAAGAATGAAATCTAAAACTCCATACGGCACCGCAGCTTCAGTAAGGGATTTGTATGAAGGAAAGAGAGAACTCAGCTTAATGCCTTCTCCTCAGATATTTAAGGATGTCTCTTCTCATTATGATGAAATTAAAAAATGGAGAACAACAAAAACCGCAGGAAATTTTCTGTGCGATTCAGAAAAAATGAAAATATTTTTAGATGGTTATAACCATAGGAACGTGCTCGAAACGGCGCTTTCCAACTCTTCGAATCCGAGAAATTTTATGAAGATGTATTATAAATGGTTCGACGCGCTGAGAATAAGACAATACGTCAATTCCGATAAAAGAAAAATTCCGCTTTCTGAGGCGATTTATGAAATGTTCGGAATAGATGCAGGAAGCAAAAAAATTATTCTCGAAGAATTGAGATCCAGGTTCTGAGTTTATAACCGGACTCGCTCGGTCTTGTGTTTTTTTTTCGTTCGATATATACTTTTCACTCTCAATAGCTCTAATTAAGCCAAAAGGAGACTCTTTAATATGAATGAACAGAAATACCCCGTGGAAAAAACTATGCCGGAATTTCCGACACTCGAAGAAAAAGTTTTGAAATATTGGGACGATAACAGGATTTTTGAAAAATCCGTCGCCTTCAGAGAAGCTGAAAATTCTCCTGATTACGTATTTTATGACGGCCCTCCTTTTGCGAATGGACTGCCTCATTACGGTCACATACTGACAGGTTTTGTAAAGGATATTGTCCCGCGGTATTTTACTATGAAAGGATACAGAGTCTTGAGAAGATTCGGGTGGGACTGCCACGGTCTCCCCGCGGAAATGGAAATGGAAAAGGAAGCCGGAATTCACGGGAAAAAGGAAATTGAAAATTTTGGAATAGAGAAATTCAATGACGGCTGTAAAAGACTTGTCCTTAAGTATGTCGATGAATGGGAGCGTTTCGTAAAAAGACAGGGAAGGTGGGTCGAATTCGAAAATGCTTACAAAACTATGGATACAGGATACATAGAGTCGGTCATTTGGGCTTTCAAAGAACTGTTTGACAAGGGCTTAATATACGAAAAAGACAGGGTGGTGTCCTACTGCTTCAGGTGCGAGACGCCTCTTTCCAATTTCGAGACAAGAATGGACGACGCCACGAGACCAAGGCAGGATCCTTCCATAACCGTTAGGTTTAAACTGAAAAAAGACCTGTCCAAGTTAAATCAGTATTTTCTTGTCTGGACGACCACTCCATGGACGCTGCCGAGCAATCTCGCAATCGCTGTAGGCGAAGATATCGATTACGCGGGTGTTCGGAAAGACGGAGAAATTTATATTCTCGCTGAAAATAGAATAAAAGATTACACGAAACTTTTCGGAAATGAGCCTCAGATATTGTGGAGGGGAAAGGGCAAAGAACTCGCAGGGATGGAATACGAACCTCTTTTCAGTTATTTCCTGACAACGAAAAACGCTTTCAGAATAATACTCGGAGAATTTGTTGGAACGGAAGAGGGAACTGGGATAGTCCATGTAGCTCCGGGTTTCGGTGAAGAAGATCAGAAGGTCTGTGAGATAAACGGCATAGAAACAATCTGCCCTGTCGATGCCGAGGCTAAATTCACAGATCAAGTCAGGGATTATGCAGGAATTCATGTTTTCGAATCCAACAAAGCAATAATCAGGAAATTGAAAGATGAAAAAAAACTTCTTCTTCACGAAACACTAGAGCATAATTATCCTCATTGCTGGAGATGCAGCACTCCTCTCATTTACCGCGCCATATCATCCTGGTATGTGGACGTGACAAAAATTAAAAATGACATGCAGATGTCGAATCAGGAGATCAACTGGATACCTTCTCACATAAAAGAAGGCCAGTTCGGCAAATGGATAGAGGGGGCGAGAGACTGGTCAATAAGCAGAAACAGATTCTTCGGAGCTCCAATACCTGTCTTCAGGTGCTCTTCCTGCGGAGAAGTAAAGGTTTTCGGATCGATAGCCGCAATTGAAGGGTTTTTCAAGACAAAAGTAATAGATCTTCACAGACCGTTTATTGACTCTTTAGAGGCGCCATGTTCCGGTTGCGGCGGAGTTGTCAAAAGAGTGCCGGAAGTTCTCGACTGTTGGTTTGAATCCGGTTCGATGCCTTATGCCCAAATTCATTATCCCTATGAAAACAAAGAGTGGTTTGAAAAAAATTTCCCAGCGGACTTTATAGTCGAATATATCGCTCAGACCCGAGGATGGTTTTATACATTGAACGTTCTTTCAACGGCTCTTTTCGGTAAACCCGCTTTTAAGAACGTCATTTGCCATGGAGTTATTCTCGACAAACAAGGACGAAAACTTTCAAAGAGACTCGGCAATTATCCGGACCCCATGGAAATTTTCAATAAATACGGAGCCGACGCGATGAGATGGTTTCTCGTCGCAAATCCGATACTCAAAGGAGGGAACCTTCTTGTCAGTGAAGAGGGAGATGAGATCAAGTATGTTCTGAAAGACATATTACTGCCGCTCTGGAATGTTTATTACTTTTTTACACTCTACGCGAACATAGATTCCTATGAAGCCCGCATCTGCCGCTCTACGGACAACCCTCTGGACATTTATATACTGTCTGAACTTAGGATCACTGCCGAAAAGACCGACGAGTTAATGTCTCTATATGACCTTTTCGGAGCGACAGAGACTCTCAGGGAATTCATAGACACTCTGACCAACTGGTATATCAGGAGGAGCAGGAGGAGGTTTTGGAAATCGGAGAGCGACGATGACAAGTTCAACGCGTTTGACACTCTTTTCACTGTGCTGGTAAATTTTACTAAAATCGCCGCTCCTTTTCTTCCTTTTCTGACGGAATACATATACAGGGCACTGACAGGTAAAGAGAGTGTTCATCTTGAAAAATGGCCCCAAACTGATCAGTTGCCTATGGACATAAAACTCCTCGAAAATATGAGAACTGTCAGGAAAATCGTCTCACTAGGCCATTCCCTGAGGAAGAGAAATGATGTGAGAGTCAGACAACCCTTATCAAAACTGTTTCTATCCGGAAAAAAAACTGAGGACGCTCTTGTATTTTCGGATCTAATACGGGAAGAACTCAACGTCAAACAAATCTCTTACATCAGCGACGCCCATGAAATCGCAACTACAATACTCAAGGTGAATCTTAAAAAAGCCGGACCGCGTATCGGCACAAAGATTCAGGATGTGATAAGAGCGGGTAAAGAAGGCGATTTTATAGTAAAAGAAGATCAAACAGCGCATGTAGCAGGAATAGATCTGAGCAAAGACGAATACACCCTTGAGTGGCTTTCTTCAGGAAATAAAGACTGCATTTCTGAAGGCAACATTATAGTTTCAGTGGACTTAAATCTCGACGAATCACTATTAGATGAAGGTAAAGCGAGAGAACTGATAAGACAGGTGCAAAACGCCAGATCTAAAGCCGGTTTAAATGTTTCCGACAGAATCGAACTTATATTCCTAATGCCGGAAAGCTGGCACAGAGCTTTTTACGAGCATAAGAAATTTATAGAAAATGAAACTCTGTCAAACAGCTCAATAGGATGCGGAGAGAATCATGAAGACTTCGAAAGTTTTGAGGAGAAGATACTCGGAGATTTAGTAAAAATATATCTGAGGAAAACCGGGTAGAAAAATGATTCAATACGCTGTAGTATCGGAGGATGGTAAGATTCTTTCAGTAGACAAGAATTTCTCCAAAAAATTTTCTTTAGTGCTGGGCCAAGAAATTGACACTTCTTTCCCTTTTTACGAGCATTTGAAGGATTTTTTCTCTTTTAATGAATTTGTCCACGAGGAAAAATACGACGATGAAGAAGGAGCTTTCGATATTTTCCCGACTGTCCATTCTTCAAAAAGAGCCGCTCTAATTCTGTTCAATAGAGAAAAATTATTCCAAATTACAGCCGAAACCGAGAACAGGAAGAAAAATGCTGTTTACAATCTTTTAAGATTCTGGAAAAAGATTGTTGAAGAAGATGCCACAAAAGCCAAGCTTGAAAAAGCCGTTGAGGCGGTCAGCAGTATGGGATGGGAGAGGATTTTTTTCTGCTACACATGGAAGAACGACAATTTTTATTCTTCCCGCGGATACACTGATAAAGAAATGGACGATATTCTGAAATGTCTTCCTTTCGACCTTCCGATTCAGTTTGAAAAAAATATGACTGAACTTTCCAAAATCGAAGGAATTTATTATATAGTCCCGGGACACAGGAAATTCGAAGAAATACTCAGCAGAAGAAAAACTAAAAACTGGAAACCCGGTTATCTGGTTATCATACCGATGAAGAGAAGCAAGCAATCCTACGCGGGGTGGCTGATGTTTGACGATCCGATGGAGGAGGACAATCCGGTCAAGGAAGACATATTCAATTTGGTCGGTTTTTTCCAGTCTGTTATAGCCGAACTGGATGTCCTGCAGACCGCGGAAGAGCTTTTAAAATCTCAGAAAGAAAGAGAAACCATTCTCTATGAAATAGCTCACGACTTGAAGAATCCTCTTTCTGTAATAAGAGTTTACGCGGAGACTCTTATCGGAGAGGACTTCCAGCGCGAAAAAATGGAATATTTCTCAAGAGTCATAATAGATAAATCAAAATACATTCTCTCGATGGTAGAAGACATGCTGGAACTTTCAAAACTTCAGAATATTGAAAATCTGCTGGTTCTGAAAGAGGTGGATCTTAAAGAACTTATCAGAAAATCGCTCCTTTCGCAGAGCGACTTCGCCTATCCGAAAAACATAGAGTTCGATATCAAGTTTCCAAAAGAAGTCACTCAGACTGAAGGAGACGCGCAATTGCTGCAGCGTGCAGTAGAAAACATTATCAATAACGCAGTAAAGTTTTCTCAAGAAGATTCTGTTATAAGCGTTTCTCTATCCGAAGAAGGAGACAGCTGGAAAATTACCGTTGAGGATCATGGAATGGGCATTGAGGATGAAGACAAGGAAAAAATATTCAAGAAGTTTTACAGATCCGTGGGAGCCAAGAATTTTCAGGGAACCGGCCTCGGCCTTTCGATAGTAGACAGGATAATTCAACTTCACGGCGGAGAAATAAGCCTTGAGAGTTATCCCGGAAAATCCACTGTTTTCTATTTGAAGCTTAAAAAGAGAGTAGATGAATGAAAAAGAAAGCGACAGTTTTAATTATTGACGACGACAGAGAACTAGTGGATCTTGTAAAGTTCAATTTTCAGCAGCGAGGCTGGGACGTATTGACTAGCTTCGACGGCATGGACGCAATATTGAAAATAAACAGAAACAGACCCGATATAATAATTTCCGATATAAGAATGCCCGGCGTGGACGGCTTTTCTCTTCTTGAGACTATTAAAGCGGATGAAACGCTTAACGACATGCCGTTTATTTTTTTGACTGGAGACGACAGAATCGAGAGCAGGATAAAAGGTCTCGG
>JAFGIG010000002.1 GCA_016929715.1 Caldifarciminota bacterium | reverse complement strand
CTCGTAAAAGGAAGCCTTAAATCCCAATTATACTTAAAAGCTATTCTCGACAAAGAAGAGGGAATAAAAGTTTCTCCTGTTCTTTCCAACCTAAGCCTTTTCGAAATGAAAAGTTATCATAAATTTTTAGCCGTAAGCGACAACGCGATAGTAATCTATCCGACCCTTGAGGAAAAAAGAGCAATAATAGAAAACACGAGAAGGCTATGGGATTCCTTGGGCGTAAAGGATGTAAAAGTCGCGGCTCTCGCCGCGGTTGAAACAGTCAATCCGAAAATGCAGGCTACTCTCGACGCGGCGGCTCTTTCAGTGATGTCCGGAAGAGGACAGCTGAAAGGGTTTACTGTGGAAGGCCCTCTGGGGTATGATGCCGCAGTGAGCAGAGAATGCGCGCTTCACAAGGGTTTAGGGAGTTCGGTTGTCTGCGGAGACCCTGATTATATTCTCGCCCCTAATCTCGAAACAGCGAATTCACTCGGTAAAAGTTATAAATTCCACGGGGGAGCGACGTGGGGAGGAATGGTGTTCGGCGCGAAAGTGCCGTGTGTTCTCAACTCCAGATCAGATGATGAACAAAACAGGTTTAATTCACTGCTCATAGCCAGGGCTATAGTTCACGGGAAGTCTCTTTTAATGGGCAAGGAGAAAAAATGAGTATTTACGCCTTAATCATACTTGTGTATTTCGTTCTGATAGTTATGATAGGCCTATTGACGAAAAAAGTCGCCAGCAAATCGATGGCGGATTTTCTCGTCGCAGGCAGAAATCTCGGACTTATTGTCTGCGCTGTTGTAGTTGCCGCCGAATGGCTTGGGGGGATGAGCACAATCGGAGTCAGTGAAAAAGCCTACAAAACTCTGTCTCTCCAGCCGATTTTCTACAATATAGCTACAGCCATAGGAATGGTGATAATAGGCTTTACAGTCGCGGTGCACTACAGAAGGAAAAGCGTGCACACTGTCAGCGAGATGATAGATTCGCTTTTCGGATCTCAGGCGAGGACTGTTTCGGCAATAGCATTCCTCATAGCATACATTATCCTGACATACGTTCAGCTTCAGACCTGTTCAAGTGTTATGGCTCCTCTTTTTGAAATCAACTGGATTTGGGCTGTATTGATATCAGCTGTAATAATAACGATATACACTTATTTCGGGGGGATGCACGCGATTGCGGTCACAGGCATAGTATATTTATTGACTATGTTCATAGGGCTGGGGACGGCTTTTGTAACAGGACTTTTTAAGGTGGGAGGATTTGTCAAGCTTCATGATACCCTTGTAGCACTCGGCGCGCCCAATAACCTGTATAACCCTTTCAGCGCGGGAGTAAGCGATGCCGTCGCTCTGCTTCTCGGAGGTGTTCTCGGAGGTATGGCGGCGCAGGCGAGCATTCAGCCGATTTTTGCCGCGAGAAACGTGAAAATAGCGAGATGGTCTTCAGTTCTTGCCGGTTTAATAGTCGCTCCTTTCGGCTTGATGTCGGCTTTTTTAGCTCTTTATGCGAAAACGGGTGTCTTTTTCGACACAAGCGGGGTGAAACCAAATGAAATTCTGCCGAGGCTTTTGCAGACTCCGGCTTTTATTCATCCTGTTCTCGGGGGAATAGCCCTCGCCGGAGTTATCGCGGCAATTCTTTCCACTGTAGGCCCTGTGAATTTCGCAGTAGTAACCATAGCTGCAAAAGATATATATCATGGGATAATCAACAAAGATGCAGATGATAAAAAAGTCATATCAACCGCAAGAAAACTTGTTGTTCTTGTCAACCTCGTTACAATTCCCCTAGCAATACTCCTGCGAGGCGCGATACTCGACACTGCATATATTTCTTACGCTATAAGAGCAATAGGCGCTATTGTGATACTCATGGGCATTTACATGAGAGGCTGGATTACTCCTCTCGGAGTTAAGTTATCTTTCATAGTGGGAACAATATTCGTATTCTTAACCCTTTTGGCAAAAAGTTTAAATCTGTTTACGGTTGACAAGACATATACGGCTGTGGCGACGACAATAGTAATTATATTTATCTGCACACTATGCGATAAAATATTTTCGGGCAGAAAAAAATCCACCAAATGAGGTGTTTATGACTGAAGAGAAAAAACATTTAACAGACGGTTCGAGAATTATTGTCGAATCTGCTGCCAGAAGCGGAGCAGATGTTTTTATTGGTTACCCAATCACTCCTGCGAACCTTCTCTATCTTTATTCGAGCAGACGCTTTCCGGCAATTCTTCCTGCTCCTGATGAAATAACAACCCTTCAGTGGATGGCTGGTTTTTCTGCCGCCGGAAAGATGCCTGTTACGGCAACCTCATATCCCGGCCTCGCTTTGATGATAGAATCCATAGGTATGGCGTTCATGATGGAACTGCCCATGCTCATTATTCTTGTTCAGAGGCTGGGTCCGGCTACAGGATCGGCGACCTGCGGCGCGCAGGGCGATATTTTCCTTCTCAACGGCATAAATTCCGGAGGGTATCACGTTCCGACTTTTTGCATTTCAGACTTTAACGATTGCTGGAAACTCACTTCAGAAGCTGTCAAGACGGCTCTTAATCTTAGAACGCCTGTCATTTTGCTGACCTCCAAGGAGGTGATAATGAC
Source organism: Caldifarciminota bacterium (assembly GCA_016929715.1). Lineage (GTDB taxonomy): Bacteria > SDB-A > SDB-A > SDB-A > SDB-A > JAFGIG01. Next base: position 1,822 of record JAFGIG010000002.1, on the reverse strand, counting down.
ATTGCAGGACTTCGCATTAGAATCTCTTGAAGAAATTAAACCCTTCGAAAAGCCGGTTTACGGGGAAAAAGAAAGCTTTGTTCCCTATCTCCCTAAAGATGACATGGTCCCGCATTTCCTTCATGTCGGAAACCCCGACCATCAAGTAAGAATAACCGCTTCAACTCATGATCACAGAGCAGCCCTTCAGCATTCTACACCGGAGGCGGTTAAAAATACGAAAAGGCTGAGAGAAAAAATGATTCACAACCTATCCAAATACACTTATTTTGATTATGAAGAAAACGGAAGGGAAAGGCTTGTTTTCTCTTTCGACGTGTCTTCAAATGCTTCGAGAGAAGCGGTCAAGGAGATGAGGAAAAAGGGGAATAAAGTTTCTCTTCTCATAGCGAAAACACTTTTTCCGATTCCCGATGAATACATTGAGATCATCGAGAAACATAAAAGAACTGTAATAGTCGAAGAAAACCTGACAGGTCAATACAGGGAGCTGCTTTTGGGCAGAGCAGGAAGAAAGGGCGTTTCAGGGGTAAATCAAATCGCAAAACTGATTTCGCCGAAAGAAATTGCGGCGGAGGTGACTAAATGAACAGAGAATTTCTTTCCACGGAGAATATGCCTTTCTGCAGAGGATGCGGACATGGGACAGTGGCTTCGAATCTGCAAAAAGCTCTTGAAAGAATCGAGTCCTTAAAACCTCTCGACCTCATAGTCGTGACAGATATCGGCTGTATCGGCATTATAGACAAGCAATTCAAGACACATACTGTCCATGGCCTTCACGGGCGCTCACCGGCTCTCGCTGCCGGAATTTCAATGGGTCTTTCCGATCCCTCAAAAAAAATTCTGGTTATGCTCGGCGACGGCGGCGCGACAATAGGACTTCAGCACATAATAGAAGCGGCACACAGGAACATAGACATGACTTTAATCGTCCACAACAACATGCTCTACGGGATGACAGGAGGACAGCCTTCCGGCTTGACTCCCTGTGGTTTTAAGACACCAATTATGCCCGACGGAAAGCCGATGAAAGGACTGGATCTGTGCGCACTAGTAAATGAAGCCGGCGCCGCTTATACGAGAAGGCTTATAGCTATTGGAGATATTTCCGGATTTCTAGAAGAAGCTCTTTTAGTGCATGGATTTTCATTTATAGAAGCCATGGAAATATGTCCCAGTTACGGATTGAAATACAACCCTACAAGAAAACTGCACGAAATTGCAGAAGAAGCAGGGCTCGAAATAAAGCATTACGAAGCTAAAAGAGATAAAAACGGCAAACCCGAAGAATATCTTGCTAAAAAAGAAGATAAAAAAACTCTTTTTGAAGAGGAAGAACCCATAGCGATTAAATTCAAGTCAAAGCTGAAAAGAAAATATTCTCTTTTGCTCTCCGGTTCAGCGGGGGAAGGAGTTCAGTCCGCAGCTGAGTTGCTCGCCAAAGCAGGTATGTCCTGCGGTCTTTCCGCGACAAAAAAAGGAACCTATCCGGTGACTGTAGGAGTCGGATTTTCGACTTCTGAAATCATTCTTTCACCGGAGCCTGTTTTTTTCACGGGTATACCCTCTCCTGATGCAGTAATTGCGGTTTCAAATGAGGGCCTTGCCAAAGTGAAACCCGTAATAGAGAAGATGAAAAAAGGAGTTTTGTATATAGACTCGAGCTTGACTCCACCGGAGACAAAAGCAGAAATAGTGACAAAGGACTTCAGGACGCCGTTTGGCGCTAAAAGCGCCGCGCTCTACGCCCTTTATTTCTTTTTACTTCAAAGCGGTTTGTTTCCCGTTGAAGCCCTTTCAGAACAGGTAAATTTGAGCG
>JAFGIG010000092.1 GCA_016929715.1 Caldifarciminota bacterium | reverse complement strand
TTGTCAACAGCAGGACAGGCAAAATGGAAAAAATCGGTCAGATGTTTACAGTTGTCGGCAAAGACAGGACTGATACTAAAGAACTGTCTGCCGGAGACATAGCAACTCTTGTCAAGCTCAAAGACACGGCTACAAATGACACTCTGTCCGAGAAAAACCTGTCAATTGAGCTGGAAAAAATAAAATTTCCCGAACCGAGTATAACTTTTGCCGTCATACCCGAGTCGAAATCCGACGACGAGAAAATGATATCGGGATTGGCGAAAGTCCAAAAAGAAGACCCTTCGTTCAAATTCAGATACGATTCTGAGACGAGACAGACTCTCGTCGAAGGCCTTGGAGAGACCCATCTGGAGATAATTCTGTCGAAAATAAAGAAATCCGGGAGCAATCTGAAATTTGAAAAGCCGATAGTGAAATACAGGGAGACTATAAGAAAAAAAGCCGAAGCTCAAGGCAGACACAAGAAGCAGTCCGGTGGAAGAGGACAGTTCGCCGATGTTTGGATAAGGTTTGAGCCCTTGGAAAGGGGTAAAGACTTTGAGTTCAAAGACGAGATCTTCGGTGGCGCTGTGCCGAAAAACTATATTCCTGCCGTTCATAAGGGGCTCGAGGAAGCTCGAAGAAAAGGCATTTTATCGAATTCCCTGACGGTCGATTTCAAAGCCGTTCTCTACGACGGAAGTTATCATAAAGTGGATTCATCGGATTTTGCTTTTCAAATCGCCGCGTCTCTCGCTTTTCAGAAGGCGATTCCGGAAGCCAATCCTATTCTTCTTGAACCGATAGTAAGCATCGAAGTTACAGTTCCAAACGAAAACACCGGCGACATAATGGGCGATATCAGCACGAGAAGGGGGAAGGTCCTCGGCATGGAGCCTGCCGGAAAATGGCAGAAAATAAAAGCTCTCGTCCCCGAAGCTGAAATGTATATGTATTCCACAAATCTCAGGTCTATAACTCAGGGCAGAGGATATTTCTCTCAGAAGTTTTCACATTACGAAGAAGTCCCCAAAGAACTGACAATGAAGATAGCCGAAGAGACAAAGAAAAGGAAGGAGGAGGCACATGAATAAAATCACAATTGTCTGCGCCGCAGTTCTCGTTTTATTAGTTTTTTCCTGTGGTCCTAAAAACGGAGATGTTTTGGGTTCAGTTGAAACACCGGTCTTATTTGAAGCCCAAATTGAGATTTGGAAAAACATGATGCCCACAGTTCCTCCCTCAGAGCCTAATGTGATATGCAATATTGCGGTGAAAATAGATAAAGACGCCGAATTTACAGAAGCCTCAATGGTGGCAGGGATGATAAAGAATGCTGAAGGAGAGGATTTATCATCTGTAACTTTGGATATTGAACCGATTTTTACGTCGGGATTGAAAGACGAAATTTTATCCGTGAGGGCTGTTGTGGATTATCCCGAAAGAATTTCCGGAGGAGACGAAGTAAAGGGATGGTTCATGTTCATTGTCGACGGAAGAAAAGTTGAAATAGAAACCGATCCTGTAGTCGTAAAAATAGTCTATTAGTGACAGACGTTCACTGTCACTTGACTCATAGTCCTTTTTCGGATAAAAGGGACGCTGTCATAAAAGAGGCTCGGTCGGCAGGCGTCAGGATAATTATAGACTCTGTCACGGATCCGTCTCTTTGGGAAGGTGAAGTTCACAGAGAAGAAGAAGGAGTCTATGTCAGTTTGGGAATACATCCCCAGTCGGTAACGGAAGGGGATTTTTCAAAAGAGCTCAGATTGCTCGGTTTGTTAGCCGGAAATCCTAAAACGGCCGCTTTGGGAGAAATAGGGCTGGACACGCTGAAAAACATCACCGACAAAGAAACGCAGATGAAAATATTCCTTGAGCAGATTGAAATAGCCGTCTCTGAAAGAATTTCTGTAATAATTCACTGTCTTGGTCAATACGATTTATTGCTGAAAGCTCTTAAAAACACAAAACCGGCTGTTCCGGTGATACTGCACAGATACTCGGGAGGAGACGGGCAAGTAGGAGCTTTCTCTACTCTGGGGTGCTTTTTCTCAATATCGGGAAATATTCTCAATCCTGAGGGGAAAAAGCTCGCGAAATCAGTTATGAGGATGCCTAATGAATTAATAGTTGCCGAAACAGACGCGCCGTATTTTTACATCGGTGAAAAAAGAGAAATCGGCTCACCGGCGCATCTCCCTCTCGTCATCGAGGCTATTTCAAAGATAAAAGGCGAGGATTATCACGGGATGAAACAAAAAATTTATGAAAATTCAAAAAGAGCGTTTCCTGAAAGAATTTCGTTCCCGGACTGAGATCATTTACGGCGAAAAAAACCTCGAAAAACTCTGGAACGCCAGAGTAGCTGTTGTCGGGTTGGGTGGAGTCGGGTCAGCCGCGGCAGAAGCGCTATGCAGACTCGGCGTCGGGAATTGTTTGTTCATCGACAAAGACGAGCTGGAAACCTCGAATCTCAACAGGCACTTACAGTCGGATACTTTAAACAAAGGAGGGGGAAAAGCCGAAGAATCCGCGCGAAGGTGTAAAAATATAAATCCTTACGGAGATTACACCTGGTTTCGCCAAGAGATAAACGCAGGCACGCTTGCAGTAATTGAGGATTATAAGCCGGATTATGTGGTTGACGCGATAGACGACATTGAAGCGAAAATAATTTTGGCTCAAAATTTTTCTTTAAGTCCCGCGGGTTTTATTTCTTCAATGGGCGCGGGAAACAAAAGAGATCCGTCGAAAATTAAAATCTCGCTTTTGAGTGAGACTTCCGTGTGTCCGCTCGCGAGAAAAATGAGAAAAAGAACAAAAGACAAAATGGATTTTACTGTTGTCTATTCGACGGAGACAGGGATTTCAGGAAAAATCGGCTCGGCGTTCCCCGTGACGGCTTCTTTTGGAATTTATATAGCTTGTTGGATCGCAGAAAAAGCGTTTGCAGGAGGGGCCTAAACTAAAAAATATTCTTTTTCGTGAATTGTTTGTTATAATTCTTCTCAAAAAGACAAAAAAGGAGACTAAATGATAGAGTATAAGAGTATTGGATTCGTCAATACGAGGGAAATGTTCAAAAAAGCATACAGAGAAGGATTTGCAGTTCCCGCATACAATTTCAACAATATGGAACAGCTTCAGGCTATTATGCACGCGTGCGCGGAGACGAATTCTCCTGTGATAATTCAGGTCTCAAAAGGAGCGAGAAAATACGCCAATCCTATAATGCTCAGATACATGGCAGAAGGAGCAGTCCGCATGGTCAGAGACGAGCTAAAAGCGACCTTTCCCATAGCTTTGCACCTCGATCACGGAGATTCTTTCGATACATGCAGGTCCGCGATAGAATACGGCTTTTCTTCGGTTATGATAGACGGGTCTTCTCTATCATACAAAGATAATATAGAGCTGACGAAAAAAGTTGTGGAATACGCGCACAAATACGATGTGACCGTTGAAGGCGAACTCGGTGTTCTCGCGGGTATTGAAGACGATGTTGTCGGAGAAGCGACGACATACACTGATCCGGAGAGCGTCAACGACTTTGTAAACAAAACCCGGGTGGATTCGCTCGCTATTTCCATCGGAACTTCTCATGGAGCCTACAAATTCAAATTGAAACCGGGCGAACCGATGCCTGAGCTCCGATTCGACATACTCGAAGAAATAACAAAAAAACTTCCTGAATACCCGATTGTCCTGCACGGTTCGTCGTCTGTTCCTTTGGAATACATCGAAATGATAAACAATTACGGAGGTAAACTCGAAGGAGCTTCGGGCGTTCCTGAAGAACAGTTGAGAAGGGCGGCGAAATCGTCGGTATGTAAAATAAACGTGGACACAGATGGAAGGCTTGTCGTGACGGCGAAAGTCAGAGAGGTCCTGGCGAAAAACCCTGATAAATACGATCCCAGAGATTATCTCGGACCGGCGAGAGAAGCCCTTAAAGAGCTTCTCATAGACAAAAATGTCAACGTGATGGGCAGCGCCGGCCAGGGATGAAATGAAAAAAGAAGCATCTCAAATCATTTCGGTTCTACAGGCAAATAAAGCATATGATACAATTTACATCGACATAGAGGGGCTTTCGGCGGTTACTGACGGCATTGTGATATCGACGACTCTTTCCGATGTCCATTCGAGAAGTCTCGTCAGGAAAATCCATGAATCAATGAAAGACCCGCAATTGAAAACGCCTTTCAGGGAAGAAGGATCGAGAAACGGAAAATGGGTGGTTCTCGATTTTACTGATTTCATGGTTCATCTCATGGTCCCTGAGATGAGAGAGTTGTATAATTTGGAAAGTATTTGGCCTGATGCAAAACTGACCCAATTTACCTAGACGCGTTGACAATTAGCCATAAGCTGGTATAATTTGCTTTTTTGATTTAACTTACTATTTCCGGAGGATAAAATGAAAAGAACATATCAACCGAGCAGATTGAAAAGAGCAAGAACACACGGTTTCAGAAAGAGAATGAGCACAAAGAACGGCCGTAAAGTCCTATCAAGCAGGAGAGCAAAAGGGAGAAAGAGGCTTGTGCCGGAAATAGCCGGATGAATTCATGCGTTTTCGCAGAACTGAAAAAAAAGAAAGAAATTGAAGATCTTCTCGCCGAAGGCAAAAAAACATGGGGCGCTTATTTGGGAATTGTTCACAGACCGGCGCCGCAAAATGCCTTTTGCGTCGGCATAAAAAAAGGCGTAAAGACCGCCGTCGAACGAAACAAGCTTAGAAGGCGACTGAAAGAGGCCCTGAAAAAGAAAATTTCAGATGTCAGGATATGCTGCGAATTCATAGTAATAGCCAGAAAGGAAGCCGCCTGTCTAAATTTCAAGGAACTGGAAACAGAGCTTTTCTCGACGATGAAAAAAGCGGGTTTGACATAGGAATAAAAGCAGCTGTGTGGGCGGTTGAAGCATACAGAATTTTCGTCTCGCCGCTGTTTCCAAACTCTTGCAGGTTCACGCCGACATGCTCTGAATACGCGATATTAGCTTTTAAGAAATACGGACTATTCAAAGGCGGTTTTTGCGCCTCCAAGAGGATTTTAAGATGCAACCCTTTCTGTGCCGGAGGATATGATCCTCTGGATTGAAAATAAGGAGTAAAATGGATTACAAGTGGAGAATAATACTCGCGATAGCATTTTCTTTCATCATACTTTTGACATGGCAGCTCTTCTTCAACAAAAAAACAGATAAACCCGAAGCCGCGGCGGAGGATACAATACCTGTGATTTCTGTCGTAGACACGTCGGAAACGGTTATAGAAATCGATGATATAGAGCCTTCACAAGAGAGCTTAATCTTCGAGCTTGAACCCAGAGAAACCGAATTCCAGATGAAAAACGACAATATGACGATACTTCTCGACCTTGAAAAAGGGGCTTCTGTTTGGGGTATTACTCTTCACGACTACGGCATTTCAGGGAAAGATGATAAACTGAGCCTGTATCCTCTCGGTGACAGCCACCCGTCAGGTAGAGGACTCCTTTTCTCATTGAACGATGACAGCCTTAAAATTCAGAGGTTCAATTCAGAGAATGTTCCTTTTGTTCTCGACACTTCTTTTATTGTTTCTGACTCTCAGGTCTTCATATTTTCGCAGAAAATATCAAGAGAGCAGCCGATTGAAATTGACATTTCCGAAGCAGATACGGCAACGACAGCTATGGAAGTAACGGAAGAAAGATACTACATCAAATATATTCTGCCGCCCGAAGGATATTCATTTCAAGTCTCGGCATGGACCGATTTCAGCGGCAGGATGCGCTACAGCTGGTCTATGATCTGGCAGGAAGGAATGGCTGTCACGGAACCCGACCTTAAAATAGATCCCGGGAAAAACCGGTTTTTCATAGCTATGAGTCCGGTTGGATTCAGATATTTCAGAAAAAGCCTGAAAGACGTTGCGGAAGGGAAAGCCCTTTACGAAGAGCCGGCTATTTGGGCGGGAATCGTCGATCAGTATTTTATGGTTGCATTTGTCCCGAGAAATGATGACGGCGGCGATTTTCATTCAGCCGTGAATTTTGTGTCGAGAGCGAATCAGGAAGGAAGCCATCCCTATTCAGCGGATATCGTTTTCGGACCGCTCAGCTCTGACACTTTGAAATTCATCTGCTACACAGGACCGCTTGACGAGACCCACCTGTCTTCGACCGGATTCAGACTCGATGAAAATGTGCAGATGGGCTGGAGGTGGCTAAGACCTATAAGCAAAACTCTTTTGTGGTTTTTGAGACTGTTAAACAGGATTGTCCCGAATTACGGACTTGACATCATTATTTTTTCTCTTGCCATGAATATCGTTTTTCTTCCTCTTTCGCTATACAGCCAGAAATCAATGAAGAGAATGCAGGAACTTCAGCCGAAACTTCAGGATCTTAAAGAAAAATACAAGGGCGATCAGAAAAGACTCAACGAAGAGACCATGAAACTATACAGGCAGGAGGCGTTCAACCCGTTCAGCGGTTGCCTGCCACTCCTTTTGCAGATGCCGGTTTTCATGGCTCTCTATCAGATAATGAAAACGACAATAATTCTGAGAAACCAGAGTTTTCTCTGGATAGCTGACCTTTCGAGGCCCGAGGCGACCATCCCTATTTCACTGCCCTTTACATCAACTCCCGGAATCGGAATCCTTCCCCTTTTGATGGGCGTGATGATGTTTTTCCAGCAGAAGATGACTAACACCAACCCTCAGCAGAAATCGCTCACTTATATTATGCCGATTTTCATGACATATATTTTCCTCGGATTCCCGGCGGCAATAGTTCTTTATTGGGCGTCTTACAATCTCTTCGGATTGGGACAACAGTTGTTTTTCAAATACAGGGAAAAGAAAGCTAAGCAGGCGGAATAAAATGGATGAAGAAATAAAATCTTGGCTATTGGATAATGTGAATGAATTGCTAAGGCATATGGGGTTTGATGACGTATCTCTTAAGATAGCTAAAGAAGCAGAGAACGTATTCTCCGTGAGCGTTTTTTCAGAAAGTGACTCAGGCAGGATTATCGGAAGAGAAGGAACAGTTATACAATCAATCGCCCTTTTGGTAAATAAAATGCTCACAAGAGATTTCAAGGGATACAGAGTAAGAGTGGACGCCGAAGATTACATGAAAAAAAGAGAAGAAAGCTTCAAGGAAAAAGTAGTCGAAATAGCCAGAAGAGCCGAACTTCTCTCCGAAGAACATATTATAAAAAATCTCAATTCATACGAGAGACGAATTGCTCATCTGATAATAGAAGATTTTGAGGGTGTTGAGAGCAGAAGCGAAGGTGAAGGGGAAATAAAAGACGTCGTAATATATCCTAAGTGAATATTTTTGACACGATAGTCGCGAGAATAACTCCTGAAGGCGAAGGCGCTGTATCCGTAATAAGATTAAGCGGAGACAAGAGTTTTTTATGCCTGAAAAATCTCACCGGTAAAGTAAAATTCACACCGAGAAAAGCCATGCTTGTGAAGATAAAACTGCCAAGCGAAATAAGCGACAAAGCAGTTGCTATATGCTATCCAAAAAATCATTCCTATACGGGGGAAGATGTCTGCGAGTTGAGTCTTCACGGGAATGACTATCTCGTGGAAAAGGCAATACAAGCGTGCGTGGAAATGGGAGCGAGGACGGCTCAAAGAGGTGAATTCACTCTGCGGGCTTTTCTTAACGGGAAGATGGACCTCACGCAGGCTGAATCCGTTTTATCTTTGATCAAATGTTCTAACGAAAAAGCGCTGAAAAGAGCCGGCTTATCATCTGAAGGCAAAACAGGGCAGAAAGTCAGAAAGGCCATTGGCATGGTTGATTTCTGCCGAGCGGAACTCGAAGTGTGCGCTCTTGAAGATACGTCTAATCCATGCCTGACAAATGCGTTTCTTGAAAAAATGTCAGAAACCGAAAAAGATTTGGGAGAACTCTTATCTTGGTCTCAAGCGGGTAAAAGAGACCTTCATAAACCTCAGGTGTTCATAATCGGACCTCCTAACGCTGGAAAATCGACGCTCTTCAACAGATTGTTCGGCTCAAAAAGAGTGGTCGTTTCAGAAATACCGGGGACCACAAGGGACATGATAAGGGAAGACATAGTTTTGCAAAAGGGAATTGTAAGACTCTTCGATGGAGCGGGTTTCAGAGACGGAAATGCCGACGAGCTTGAAACGATGGGAAGGGAATTGTATCTTGAAAAATTCGATGACGCGGATCTTTTCATACTTCTTCTCGATGCGTCGTCCGACTCTGAGAAAGAGATCCAAAGATATATAGAAATGACAAAAGGAAAAAAAAGGATTATTGCGCTGAATAAATCTGATTTGACAGGGAATCCAGCCTTTAT
>JAFGIG010000013.1 GCA_016929715.1 Caldifarciminota bacterium | reverse complement strand
GTAAATATTAAGTAGTGGCGGAGTATATCTATGCGCCATTCCGAAAAATATATTAGGCGCATTTGACCCAAATGAACCGGTGGAATCGTTTTCGTCTGAAAAATATGTCAAAACAGCCGAAGTTAAAGCTGTATCAATATATATAGTGTCCTGATAGAAAAGATGGTCTTTGGCATACACAGTCAAAAGAAAGGGTTCCTGCGTGTCTGCTCTGTATTCGACGGCGGCTTTGCCCTGAGATCCTGTTTTTCCTCTAAACCAAAACAATGTATCATAAGGTTTCGAGAGACAGCACATAGCTCCGGAAACAGGCAGACCGGAAGAAGTAACGCTTATATCAAGTATTCCTGACAAGTTTTTCAACGTATCTTCATGGCTTACAACAAGAGAAGTAGGTTGTTTCGAATATATCTGCGTCTCAGGGTCACCGAAAAGGTTGAATTCATTTATGCACCAATGTTCACAATTGCTGAAACCCCATGTCCAATTCATGAGTTGATCTTTAGACAGGGCGTGCGCTCTTCCAATATTTCTAATTTGGCTTGAAAAAACATTTTGAGCCACCCTTATACACATGTATTCAGAAGGTCCGAGATACGGCGGGTAACCCCATCCGTAACGTGCGTTGAACATCACGGCAATTGCGCCTCCGGCAGCGGCGTTAAAAATATACTCACCGACGCATTCCCTGCCGTCAAACCATCCGGGTTCACAAGCCATTGAACTTATCACAAAAAGGCTGTCCCCGTTTGTCAGATTCTGCATGGTAGTGTTGCTTATGATATTCGGCCAGCTCTGATAATAATACCATGATATAGAGCTTGACGAACCGTGAGCGGCAATATATGACCAGTGGAACCCTCTGCTCAAGGAGTCTGAGAATCCAGCGGGATAGCTCATTGTGTCCGCCTGATACATTTTTCTGTCAGTCCAATATGACGGAAGCATGTAATCTGCTATAGAATCACACGATGAGCTTCCATAATAGGCATAGGGAGGCGACGAACTGAACCACAAACCCGCTCCTGCAAATAGCGATTTTTCGATGAATCCCGAAGGGGGGTTTTGTTCATAGGCTAATACTTTTAAAACCCAGTTCTGAACCTCAGAAACATTGTTCAGGGGTAATCTTCCAACATATAGATCTGAGTAGAAATCACAGCTGTCAACTATGTATTCTCCGAAAATATTGTTGTTGTTGGCATCCCAGTCCTTAGAATACGGGACTACGTCAGAAAAATAGAGATCTGACGGCACATTGTTTGTATACCCAGAGGTGCTGACCGGGACCATTCTTGCGCCGAGATTATCGTAATCGCCCGCTAACACGAGATATACAAGCCCCCTGTTCTGATGGCAGTCTTTGACAAAATTTCTTATGCTCTCCATTGCGTCATAAGCCGGATAGTTTTGAGTAATCCATGTTGTTGTAACGACTTTGGCGCCGACTCCTCTTGTAATCTTCCATCTTATAAGAGGTTCAAAAGCCGCTGTAAGATTGGCAGGGCAGACGACGACATATTCGTATTCCGAAAAAGGGACCCGTTTCATAAAGGGGGAAAACCTTTCAATATCCGATTTGTTTTCTATCATTGAGGAAATATCTTCACGAAAAATTTCCAACTGATTTTCCGTAAGATATATAGCTTCCTGCATTCCTTCCTCGTAATATATCTCAAGGTCGGCACTCTGGATAATCTGAAGGCAACCTGAAACTGGATTATATCTGAAAGGCGTATAACTCACATCAGCTAAAATAAATCCTGATTTAGACCCTGTCCTGAAAAACACTTCAGGATATTCAGGATAATATGCGTCACTTTGATAAATTTGCTCATCTCCGGACACGAATACAGGATCTTTAGAGACCGGAACAGGATTCTGCGCAGGCAATATATTGTATTTACCAGCATCAATCCATACTATATTTTTTAATTCTGCTTTAATAACCACTGCAGTCGGTGGAATTAAGAATGTTTTTGATATTCCCTGAAGAGCCGGGCGCCCCGGAAAAGGAGAAGGAGCTCCGAAGTTTAATAATATGACATCAAAATCACCCATTTTCTGTAAGCTGAAATCATATAAAGAATAACCTATGGGCACGTTTAATGCACCTGCGTAAATATAAATCGTAAACACGAAGCTTAAGAATAATAAACACAATGTTTTTTTCACGCTTTCCTCCAATCATTTTATATTTATTGTAGCTACGGAGCGCATAATATCAACAATTAATCACTTTCATGATCGTTTTCATCATAAGAGGACTCTAAAGCTGGTAAGATCTTTGGAACGACAAGATTGTTTTCGTCTATGTAATAAAAATTCGTCCAACCAATTTTTATCTGATCATAATTTCCTGAAAAAAAATCTCTCATCTCAAATTTTGACGAATTAACACCCTTTTCTATCAATTTTAGAGCGGAATAAAAATTCGCATGAAAAACAGGCAGGCCTCTCAAACCTTCGTTTTCATAAAAATCTACTCCTTGGACTGCCCTCACAACATAATGGTTGGGATAGTAACCGCCTAATATGATGTAAATAAATGATATAGCCCATGGATTAATGAATTCCGCACTAGAACCATCCAAATAATCCATATATTCTAAATATACCTCCGTTCCTACATCAGGAATATCAGGATAAAAAGGCTGATATCTGAAATTTGCAGGGAGAGGCTCTAAATCACTGAAATTCCAGATAATAGCACCTGCATACCACCTGCCGTAAAATTTTGATAGATTAATGGACTTGAATCTTTCAGATATTTCTTTCAATGGTTCTACAGCTGTAAATCCTTCCAAGTGAACTTCCGGAACAGGCATAAGTGAGCCTATAAAAAATTTCAGCGCTTTTTTGACCTCTTCATCACTGAAGAAAACTGATATCCTGCCTTTTCTAATATTGTTTGCCCAGGAAGACCCTGTAAAAAGAGGATAGCTCAATCTAAACATTTTTTCTTCATAATCGGATGTCAAATGGTATTCCTGCGAAAATTCGATGAATTTTGTCGTTCTTTCCTCGAATTTGACTCTCCAGACAGCTAAAAGAGCTTTTGCCTCATAAGCAAATCCCGGATTGTTATCGATGTTTTTGTAAAAAAGGGGTTCTCCCTTTTGGGGCTCATGTTCGTTTAATACATCATAATACGCTGAAAATTCTTCCCAGTTCAAATCCTCTTTTATTGAGCTGTCCCATAGATTGTAGTAGAAGACATCTAAAGGGCATGGCTTACCATCTACCAGAACTTCGATTTTTGAACTGTCTGCCCAATCCATTGATAATCCGACAGGATAAAAAGGAGTCCTCACTTCGAGTGGAAAATACATCAGAACTTCAGATTCATCTCCTATGTTCTCAAAGACAAACCCACAGCTTAATTGTGCTTTCATAATACCCGCGTCCTCAAACACGCATATAACTACTTCTTCATAAGTCATCTGTATTTCTATGGAGTCGTTATCAATCAGGACGGGCGAAGGTCCGGATGTGACTGAACGAAGATATCCGGCATCGGAGAAAAGTTGAGAACACAGCGGAAATAAAAGAAATACAAGGATCCTTTTTATCATAAACACCCCTCTTTCTCACTGCCGGATTTTTCCCTTCTTCAGAGGTTTGCTTTGAAAAGTCCGGTTATTATTAGGACCGCTAATATGCCTCCCATTATTATCCTGTATAGAGCGAAATATTTCAATGACGTTCTGCGGAGTATTGCCATGAATAATTTTATTGAAATAAGCGCCACTATAAATGAAGTTATAAATCCTATTGACAACAGTATTGCGTTATCCCCACTGAACAAAAAATCTTTAGATTTAAAAGCATCATATAATGCGGCTCCAGTCATCACAGGCACAGCAGCCAGAAAGGAATATTCCGCGGCTGTCTTTCTGTCGAATTTCATGACGAGCCCTCCTGAAATCGTGCTCGCCGAACGGGACATTCCCGGAAAAAGTGCGATGACCTGAAAAAAACCTATCACAATAGCGTCTTTATAGGTCAAGGAATCTATGCCGGTTCTGTTTTTACGGCAATATTTTTCGGCTATAGCCATCAAAACACCGCCTATGACCAGCGCGAATGAAACCCAAAGCGGATTAAAAAGATACCTCTTCACCAAAGAATGCAGGAAAACTCCGGCCAAAACAGCGGGTAGAGAAGTGAGAAAAAGCGAGAAAAGGGTTCTCCAACCGTAAAAACCCGGCTTTTTGAAATAAAATATCCCCTTAAACCTCTCTCTGTATAAAATAAGAACTGAGAGAATCGCTCCGAACTGTATGATAACTTCAAATGCCTGAGCGAACTGCCTGTCCCTGAAAGGAATTAAAGACTCGACAATTATCAAATGCCCGGTTGAAGACACCGGAACGAATTCCGTGAGCCCTTCGACTATACCAAGTATAAAAGATGTCGTGATTTCATATATCATGCTTTCTTTTTACCAGATAAATAAAAAAATATAAACCTGATTTAAGCGAAAAGGAGAAAACAGATTTGACAGGTTTAAGTTGATGAAAATCTAAAACCGATATAACATAATTAAAGATAACAATACGGAGGTCAAATGGACGGATCAAAAATAAATCCTGCCCGGCTTAAAGCCGTAATTTCAGAAAAAAGATGCTCGGCATCCTGATTTTATTACAATTGATGGCGTCGCTTACACAGGATTCTCTCGGAAACATAGTTTCTTCAGTCAACTCAAGAAACATGAATGTCGGCGAAAGAATTGCCTTTTACTCCGGTCTTTTCATCGGAACCCAGTACAAACTCGGACCTCTCGGAGAAGGCGAAGGCAATCCTCCCGACACAGACCCTCTTTTCGATTTCTCTAAAGTTGACTGCGTCACTTTTTGCGAGCAGGTTATCGCCCTTTCAATGACGAGATATGATATCAACGATTTTCTCGACATACTGACACATATAAGATACAGGCAGGGTTTAGTCTCATTCGAAAACAGAAACCATTATTCATGCCTCGACTGGATACCCAACAACTCATGGTTTTGCTATAACGTCACAGATAAATTCCATTCTCCGTGCACTTCTTTAAAAATTATTGACAGAGACAAATTTCTTTCAGAACACGGATTTTACGCCCAAACTCCCGTGCAGCCTTCAATTGTTGAGGTATCATACATACCGCAGGATTATCTGGGTGATATCCCGGATTTTCTCGAAAACGGTGATCTTATAATGATAGCTACTCTAAAACCCGGAATCGACATTGCCCACTGGGGTTTTTACATTAAAGAGAAGAATGTTTTCAGGCACGCCTCGATGAGCCGCAGAGAAGTCACCGACCTCGACTGGGATTCTTTTGTTTCATATATTTTTTCCAAGAACGATTTTATAGGCGTCTCTGTTGTTAGAATTTATGAAACTCCCTTTTATTACTGGCGCGAAGATGGCTCTGAGTTTTGATGTCTACATCCTGAGACAACACGCTGTCCCGTTCTTACTTTCTTTCTTCGTCTACACTTTTGTCCTTATAATGAACAGGCTTTTCGAACTCGTCGATCTGATTTTCGGCAAAGGGCTTGAACCTTCCACAGTCGCCCTTATTTTCCTATACAGCCTGCCATTCATAATCGCCATAACCGCGCCCATGGCTTTCCTGACATCAGTCCTCGCTGTATTCGGCAGAATGTCTGAAGATTTCGAGATAATCTCACTGAAAGCTCTCGGAATAAACCCTCTGAGAATTCTTCCTCCTCTTATTTTTTTTGCGGGTATATTCATATTTTTCATGGTCTATTTCAACAATCACATTCTCCCCGACACAAATCACAAAGTTAAAATCTTGCTTCTCGAAGTCGGCGAAAAAAGGCCTGTCGCAGAACTTGCTCCAAGAAGTTTTATAACCAATTTTCCCGGATATATCCTCTACTCGAGAGCAATAGACAAATCATCGGACCCGGCTAAACTCGAAGACGTAATCCTCTACAGAAAGAGCGACGATAATCTGACAGGATCTGAATTCATAATTTCAAGGGAGGCCGGCATCTCCATTGACAGAGAGCAAAACCTGATAACCTTCACGATGTCTGGAGGCCAGCGTCACATTCTGGGTCAGTCCGGAGCATATTGGAACATGGATTTCGACACTCAGTATATTAATGTTTTTCTGCCCCCAGAAGCGCGCCCGGACTCTTCTTACCGCGGTGACAGAGAATTATCCGCTCAACAGATGTCCCAAAGAGTCCGGCTCTGGGAAAAAGATCTCGATTCGCTAAAAAGGCTGAAAGACTCAATCCTGTCATTTTCGGGTTATCCCGATGAAGGCATGTTGATTTCTGCTGATATTCAGATACAGGGAATAAAAAACGACATAGACAGATATTCAGTCGAAATTCACAAAAAATATTCTCTCCCGTTTGCAGCTCTTACATTCATTTTTCTCGGAGTTCCGCTTGGCATTTTGACAAGAAAAGGCGGTATGGGAGCGGCTTTCGGAATTGCGATTCTGATAACAACGGTTTACTACATATTCATTGTCAGCGGAGAAACTCTTTCCGACAGAGGTTTCCTCAATCCTGCCGTGGCGATGTGGGCGGCGAATTTTTTCTTTCTCGCGCTGGGTGTTTTTCTCTATCACGGATTTTTCTTCGACTCTATTCACTTCTGGAAAAGATGAAAATAATAGATTATTACATTTTAACTAAATACTTAAGATTTGTCTTGATGGGCGTTTTCGGTTTTGTGTTTATTTACATAACCGTCGATCTCATAGATCACATAAGTATATTCCTCGACAGAAGCGTTCCGGCAATGACGATTTTCAGATATTACTATTTTCAAATACCTTCTTTGCTGGTATTGCTGACACCGGTGGCGGTCCTGCTTTCATGTTTTTTCACTCTTGGCAAACTCTCCAAAAATTTCGAAATAATCGCCATGCAGGCAGTTGGAATCAGTTCATACAGGATTATGCTGCCGGTAATAATATCCGCTTTTTTTATTTTCCTGATGCTTTTCTACTTAAACGAGTATTTTGTCCCGCAATACGCGAGGAAATTCATTTTCACTAAAGAAGTCGAGGTCTACAGATCCCAGCCTCCATGGTTTACGCAGACAAGCGATTATTCTTTCAGAGGCATGGAAGACGATTACTATTTTGCTAAAATTTTTGACCCCGGCAACAATTATATGGAATCTCCTTCAATAATAATCATAGACGGAGCATGGAAAGTGAAAAAGAAAATTGATTCCGAAAAAGCCCTTTGGAACGGTGAATACTGGATATTTCAGAACTGCTACGTCAGAGAATTTGATGTATCTAAAGATCTTGGCGACCCTTCATACGAAAGATGTTTTTTTTCGGAAGAGACAACTTTTTACGGCATCGCCACTCTCGATGAGATGATAGTCAGACAGATAAGACAGGACGAAATGTCCATCAGAGAATTGAGACATTACCTTTCAAGAGCGGTTTCTTCGGGAGCAAGACCTGAAATTGTCAGAAAAATAATCGTAGATATGCATAAAAGAGCCTCATATCCCGCTGCCGCTTTTGTAATATCGCTTCTTGGCGCTCCATTGGCACTAGACAGGAGAAGATCAAGCATAGGTGTAGGTTTCGGGCTTAGCCTGCTTATATCATTCGTATATTGGGGTATTCTTCAGATTGGAATTTCCATGGGATACGCCGGGACTTTGCACCCTTTTATAGCTTCATGGGGAGCCAACATAGCTTTCGCCTCTTTCGGCTTCTGGATGTTCCTTAAAATAAGAAGATGAACCTTCTTACTATTTCCATAGTTCACTACGGAGAAGATAAACACACTTCGCATCTCATAAACACACTTTTATCCGAAACTGAACTCCCTGAAAACACTGAGATAGTTCTTGTCAAAAACACGCCTATAGCTACCTCTTTTGACAGCAGAATAACTACGATTCAGCATCAGGGAAATATAGGTTTCGGAAAAGGACATAATATCGCTTTTAAAAAAACCAGAAGTTCTTTTTTTCTTGTCCTCAATCCGGATGTCATACCCGAAAAAAATTCAATAGTATCTCTCCTGGAATTCATGAAAGACAATCCATCTGTAGGCATAGCCGCCCCAAAACTTATCCTCCCTGACGGTTCAAGGCAGTTTTCAGTTAGGAAACATTACACAATTTTCAGTCTTTTATTCTCGAGATTTCCTGTGAAAGACAGACATAAAAGGTTTTTCTACTCAAATCATCTCATGTCGGAAATAGATGTTTTGGAGCCTGTCCCTGTTGACTGGGCAGTGGGGGCATCGCTGATGATAAGACGCGAGCTTGCCCGGGAAAGAGGTTTAGTATTCGACCCGAGATTTTTCCTTTATTTTGAAGACGTAGATCTCTGTATTTATTGCAAAAGAAAGGGTAAATCCGTATATTACGTTCCTGAAAGCGTAATGGGTCACTGTCACATGAGGGAAAGCGCCGCTTTTTTCTCAAAAGCCGCATTTGTCCATGTATCTAGCGCTTTGAAATTCATCCTCAAACATTGGGGGCTTCCGAAATGAAAGAAAGGTATTTTGCAAAGCCGAGGGTCGTCATAAGCAAATGCATAGAATTCAGTCCCTGCAGGTGGAACGGATCTGTTATTTCAAGTCCAGTCGTTAAAAAATTTATCGGCAGTTTTAGTTTCCTTCTGGTCTGCCCCGAGTCTGAAATAGGCTTAGGCATTCCGAGAAAACCCGTCAGGTTGATAGACAAAAAAGGCGATATCCGAATGATTCAGCACGAAACCGAAGCAGACTTCACATCCGAGATGGCCGACTTTTCAGATAATTTTCTTTCTTCGCTTAAAAAAATCGACGGTTTTATACTAAAAGACAGATCCCCGTCATGCGGAATAAAGGACGTAAAATATTATCCCCCCGGTGAAAAAAAACAGCCCATAAGTTCTAAAGGCTCCGGGTTGTTCGGGGAAAAAGCGGTGTCGAAATTCGGTTCCCTTGCTATAGAAACAGAGGGTCGGCTCAACGATGCGGCTATAAGAGATCATTTTCTTACAAAATTATATGCCCTGTCTTATTTTAGGGAAATTTCAGCAAAACCAGCTATGGGCAAACTGGTCGAATATCATTCGGAAAATAAATACCTTTTCATGGCATACAATCAATCAATTTTAAGATATCTCGGAAAAATAACGGCAAATCCCGGAAAGGACAGCGTGGAATCGACTTTCCAAAAATACGCCGAAAAACTTCCGCATGTTTTTTCGAGGCAAATGAGGAAAGGTTCGGTTGTCAATGTCCTTCAGCATGCGCTTGGTTATTTCTCGGATAAACTGACTTCCAGAGAAAAAAAATATTTTCTCTTAACCCTAGATAAATTCACTCAAAACAGATCAGCTCTGAGTGAATGCAGATCTCTTTTAATGTCATGGATAGTCAGATTCGAAGAAGAATATCTGTTACGTCAGACATTTTTCTCTCCATATCCGGAGGAGTTGATCTGACAGCTCTAATTTTCTCCGTATGAAGATATTATATTTTCTGCGACAGAAAAAAGAAAAAAACTGATGCCGGCAGAGAAAAGCATTCCCGTAGAGAACTGATAAAACCATTTTGAACCTATCATTCCCAATAATTCCGCCAGCCATTCTGCAAAAATAAAAAAAGCGAATACGGTAATAAAAGCGAGATGAATCGGCCAGGCTTCGGGATTCAAATGCCTCCTTAAAACCGGGTAAAATAAAGCCCCCGCGAAAAAAAAACCAAGATCTATTCCAGTGCATCTGAAACAAACAGCGGCAGGATAATCTAAGAAATGAGGACAGCGCTCAGGAATTCCATGGCAAAGAGCTTTGTAAAAGATTCTTATTTTTGACGAAACCCCAAAATAACCGAATTTTTCAAGGAAAGCCGGTAAAACTCCCAGAGACCACACCGCCAGAAATATTACCCCGAAAAAAAAAGCCCAAAGTGGGTATTTTTTTCTGTCAGGATCGAAGATTTTCATTGCAGCCGGATTATCAATTGATAAGACACATTTTCAAAAGCGCCATCCTCACGAAAAGGCCGTTTTGAACCTGTTTGAAATACATGGACCTTGGATTGTTATCCACTTCAACAGATATCTCATCGACTCTCGGGAGAGGATGAAGAAGTATGGCTTCTTTTTTCATCGAGTCTATTATTTTTTTGTCGACGACGAATTTGCCTTTGGCTTTTTCGTAATCGTCAGGCCTGTCGAGGAGTCTTTCTCTCTGTATTCTCGTCATATATATGACTTCAACTTCAGGAGCTATCTCGCTTAAATCTTCCGATTCCTCCCAAGTCACATTATGCCTTTCGAGATATTCCTTGATATCGTCTCGCATTTTCAAACACTCAGGAGAGACAAAAAATATTTTTACTCCTTCGTATTTGGCTAGAAGGTATGAAAGAGAGCGGACTGTTCTGCCGTTTTCAAGATCTCCCACAAGCGCTACTTTTAATTTTTCGAAACCGCAAAAAGACTGTTTAATAGTATACATATCGAGAAGGGACTGTGTTGGATGCTGGCCCGAACCGTCTCCTGCGTTGATTATCGGAACCGTAGCCACTTCTACTGCAGCTTTAGCCGCTCCGCTTTCGTAATGCCTGAGCACTATTATATCTGAATAACTCTGAAGAGTTCTTACGGTATCTTGAAGGCTTTCCCCTTTTGCCGCTGACGAAAACTCTTTTGCGTTTTCAGTCGACACTATTTCACCGCCGAGTCTGAGCATTGCCGATTCGAAACTTAGCCTTGTCCTCGTGCTGGGTTCATAAAAAACAGTCGCCATGATATTATGCCTTAAAATGTCACTCCCGCCGGAAAAAGCGATTCTCTCCATTTCTTCGGCTTCACGGAATATTTCCTCCAGTAATTCTTTGTTGAACTGCTGTGCTTCTATAACATGCCGAATTTTCATCTAGACCCCCGGAATTTTTTTCAATGAGTTTCAAACCAACTCTCGCCCCAAGAAACGGACACCGTTAAAGGGACATCGAGTTCAACCGCATTTTCCATTGCATTTTTAACTATTTCAGATGTTTTTTCAACTTCTTTTTCTTCCACTTCAAATAGCAGTTCGTCATGAATTTGAAGAACAAGAGAAACAGGAAGGTTTTCAAGTGCTTGATCCACTTTTATCATAGCTATCTTGATAATATCCGCCGCTCCGCCCTGGACAGGAGTATTGAAAACTTTGCGTTTAGCTTTTTCTCTTTCATTAAAGTTTCTGCTGTCCAAACCTCTTATCAGCCTTCTTCTTCCTGTAAAAGTTCTCACTTCCCCTTCTATTAAAGCTTTATCAACAAGTTTTTCCTGCCAGTTTTTTATTTTAGAAAACCTGCCGAAATAACTTTCTATGAAATTTTTTGCTTCCGCTAAGCCTATATTTAAATCTTTAGAGAGCTTAAATGGAGACATTCCGTAAAGGACTCCGAAATTTACTGTTTTTGCCAGATTTCTCTGAGTTATTCCGATTGTATCCGAATCGCCGGCGAAGAGTTCGGAAGCTGTTCGCGAATGTATATCTTCGCCTTTCCTGAACGCTTGGAGAAAAGTCTCGTCTCCGGAAAGATGCGCGGCAAGTCTCAATTCGATTTGCGAATAATCAGCGGAAAGAATTCTTTTCCCATCGGGAGCCCTGAAAGCTTTTCTAATTTCTCTCGATCTTGGATTTTTCATTGGTATATTCTGTAAATTTGGTTCATGCGAAGCGAATCTTCCGGTCGCGGTGGAACGCAAGTCGAATTTACAGTGCAGTCTCGAAGAATCATCAACAAGATCCGGTATGACATTTATGTAAGTAGAAAGCATCTTGGCTATAAATCTGTGTTCAAGAATCATATCGACCACAGGATGAAAAGCTCTTATTTGTTCAAGCGCGTATGAATCGGTGGAATAACCTGTCTTTGTTTTGGAAACTGCCGGAAGTTTCAATTTCTCATATAAAAAAAAGCGAGCTGCTTAGGAGATCTCGGATTGACGTCCCTTCCGGATTCTTCCTTTATTTTTTTTTCTATTCTGTCCAATTCCTCTGTGTAATAAACACTCATTTGGCGAAGGAAATCGGCGTCGACGAATATGCCTTTTTTTTCCATTTTATATACTATTGGAATCAGCGGCTTTTCAATATTCTCGTATAGATCAATAACGCCGTAATCCCTCATTGAATTTTGGAGGTTTTTCCAAACCGCTGGGAGAGCGCGTATGGATACCTCAGGATCTATATGCATTTTTAAGTGCCTTCCCGCGAGTGCTTCCGGGGAGAAAGGTCCGCTTTCCGGATCAAGCAGATAAGACGCTGTTCCCGTGTCTTCAAACTTCAGCGGCATGACGCCCGATGCGTGAGCTAATTCTTTAACATCATCGGAGACAATTGATTTTTCGGAATCTGTTAACTCCTCTGACGAAATAACCCCGCAAGAACGCCCATCAGACGCATATATTTTTCCCTCTAAAATCGAAACTCCTAAGTATCCCGGAACATATGTCAAATTTATTTTTTCCATGGATAGGGTTTCATCTTTTTTATTCTTAAATCCGAATTCAGCCGCGATTTTTCTCATCCCCCATTCTTCCAAATAGTCTGCAGCTTCGGATTCCGAAGATGTTGTTATCAATTCTTCAGGGCCAGGGACTTTGAGATCTTGTCTCAACTCGATCAATCTTTTCGCTTTTTCGATTGAAGCCGAGCTTTGCTCTATAGATTTTGCAATTCTTACAGAAGCGAATTCTGAAGGATTTTCAACTAAATTGTCCAGACCTCCGCTTTCCTGAAGAAGATTAACAGCGGTTTTAGGTCCGACTCCGGGAACTCCGGGTATGTTATCGCTCGAATCGCCAGTCAAAATAAGATAATCCATTATCTTTGAAGGCTCAACTCCGAATTTAACTTTCACCTTTTTTTCGTCCATCATATCCCATCTCCCGTATTTATCGGGGTAAATCAGAGAAACGCCTTTTCTGACAAGCTGCGCGAGGTCTTTGTCGCGGGTCACGATAAGTATTTCTTCTCGTGAACCGTAAGCTTTGACAAGAGAAGCGATTATGTCATCCGCCTCGAAATTTTCCATTCTCAAAACAGGACATCCGAATTTCGGGAGTCCGGTTGCCAAACTTTCTATCTGTTCGGACAAGGCTTCAGGCATTTTCTGCCTGTTGGATTTGTATTCCGGGTAAATTTCTTTTCTGAAAGAAGGTTTTTTACCGTCAAACACGGCTATGATATCATGAGAGGCGAATGTCTTTTTCAGGGACAAAAATGTCTGTAAAAAACCGTAAACCACACCGCTCTCTCTGCCGTCGGGAGCTCTTAACTCGGCTTTCTGCAGGGCAAAATAGCTTCTGTAAGCCAGTGAAAATGCATCTAACAATATCATATATAGATTCCGCGTTTAACAATGTAGGTTGACAATTCATTTCCGACGAAAGATGCCGCGCTAAGACCGGCTTTAAAATACTTTCTTATTTCAGTAGATGAGACGTCAATTCTTCTCTTTATTAGATGCGTTCGTTTTTCAGGTAAATTCAAATCTTTTGAGCCGTCGTCTCTCATCATCACAATAAAATCCACCTGTCTTTTTAACATCTCTGCGTTCTTCCAGGAATCAATTGATTTTGCCTGATCCAAACCTATCATGAGAAAAAAGTCGTTTTTTCCGGAAAACTCTTTTCTCAAAGAGTTTAATGTCTCACAAGTGAAATTCGGTTTATCAAGATTTTCTTCTATTTGTGACACTTGGATAAACATGAAATTTCTGGTTAAAATCCTGCAAAACTCAAGTCTGTCATTGAACGACGCAAGGGGTTTTTGTTTATGACAGGGCGTGTGATTGACAACCCAAATTATTTTCTGAAGATTGAATTTGTTTAATGATTCTTCTGAAAAAATTAAATGTCCGATGTGAGGGGGATCGAAACTGCCTCCGAAAACCCCCAATCTCACTCACTCCTCCAGAGTCGAGTCATTCGTTTCCGGAAAATTTTGTAAACCGGGCATTTCCATCAATTTCTCTCTGGCTTTTTGTGAAAACTCAGTTTCATATTGAGCCGCTTTTTGAAGGTGCGCCCGGGCGGCGTCATAGTCTCCGATTTTCAAAGCCGACAAAGCGGCTTCGTATTCCGCCTGTGATACATAATCTGAGTTAGGATATACAGTGGATGCCGCCGATAGAACGATGTATGCCGACTCATGTCTGTTCATCTTTCTATAGACCTGAGCCTGATAGATGAGTTTTCTCATTAAAGTATTTTCGCAATACCTTATTCTTTCAAAGATTTCAGCGGATCTCATGTCTGAAGGAAATCTCGCCAGAAAAAGCCTGTATGTTTCCAAAGCATATCGGATTTTAAGAAGATCTCTTTCAAAAGAAGGAGAGGACTTCTCGTAGGACTGAGCCCAATAAAATACAGCGCTGGAGAGCAGAGAATCAGAGGGATATTTATTGTAGAACACCTTGAATGTCTCTATCGCGTCATCGTATTTCCTGTCGTTGAAATATGACAAACCCGACATAAAAAGAGCATAGCTTTTATATCGAGTGAAATCGAAACTCAGATAAAGGTAATTGAAAGCTTCTGCTGCTCCTGAATAATCTCCTTTATCGAAAAGCTCCTGAGCTAATGTGAGAGCGACGCTTTCATCGGTATAACTTTCCAGATTCAACCTTTTCGGGGAACAACCAAGTGCAAGCGCTATCGAAAATAATAATAATAAGGTTTTGTTCACTTTTTCTCCTATATCATTTGAAGAAGTTTAATCGCTTTTTCCCGAATTACTGAACTTCGCTCTATTTCGAGAACTCTTTCAAGATATATCCTTCCCTTTGCATAATTTTCAGACGCCACGTAAAGACTTCCCGCGAGCCAGGCTGCCTCTGCCGAAGTCGTCCCTTGAGTGAGATAGGAAGCCTCGGAAAGATAACCAATTGCTTCTCCCTGTCTTCCTTTTTCAATAAGCTCTCTGGACATTTCGACAAGCAAATCGGCTTTTTCCTGCATGATCTGAATTTTATCCGCGTTTGGTTTGATCAATGCGGAATCGAGCCAGGAAACCGATATTTCGAACATTTTTCTGTTCTTGTATATACTGCTGAGAAGCATACAGGCGTTTAACGAAAGGTCTTCGTATTTAAGCGATCTCGAAAGCGCATTCAAGGCGTTTGCCGTGTCATTTTCAAGAAGAAAAGAACGCGTGATTTCAGCGAGGGCTTGCTTTCCGACTGCGTTTTGATCTATCAGAAAAGCTTTTTTTGAAAAAAACACTTCTTCTGAAAATCTGCCTTCATAAGAAAGTTTGTCAATTATTTGCGTGTATCTTAAAATGACGGTGTCTTTCATGTCTTTTTTCAGAGAATACAATTCTTCAAGCGCAGCAGAAGAACTTAAATACTCGCCGAGTTTAATATCTATATCCGCGGATAGAATCAACGCTTGAACTTTCTCGTTTTCCGACAACTCCTCAGACATCAGAGAAGAATCGAGAACGACTTTAGCCCTGTCATAAAGGCCCTCGTAATAGAGCTTTTTAGCTCTGTTAAATCTGTCTTCTCCTGTTTTGCTTGTGCAGAAAGAAAAAACTGCAAAAAACAATAAAGTTGAAGCCTTAAATATTTTTCTGTTCAAAAAGATTGTCGAGAGTGGGGACATTTGATTTCATTTTACGTTTGATGTGAGGGAATGCGTCGTCAATTTCAACTTTTTTGTATCTAATTTCTCCTGATTCAATTGCTTTTAACTGAGCTTCAAGGAATGCCTTTATCTGAGCTTTAATATTGACCCTGTGTGTGTTTATTGCAGATATTTCGCTCGTGATTTCTACTACTTGAGACCGGGCTCTCTCAATAATGGTCTCTCCCTGCAATTTCGCATTCTGAATAATCAATTCCGCTTCCTGCTCCGCGTTTTTTCTTATTTGTTCTGACGACTTTTGAGCCGAAGTCAGGGTGTTTTGGAGAGTAGATTCCATGCTCTTATAATCTTCAAGCCTCTGTTCGAGATTTCTGAGCTGTTCTTTCAAAGACATGTTCTCTCTATTCAAACTCTCGAGCTGATCTGCGACGATTTCAAGAAAACTTTCGACTTCCTGAACATCAAAACCCCGAAAAGTTTTCTTGAATTCCATCTTTCTTATTTCAAGCGGCGTTATTCCCATATCAATACCTCTTTCC
>JAFGIG010000091.1 GCA_016929715.1 Caldifarciminota bacterium | reverse complement strand
TTTCCTCCGAAAGTACTCTTTCGGACAGCACACGTAATGAGTGTGTTTACGATACAACATATTTTTCTGATTAAGTTGATCGGATAATGGTTGTCCGAAAAGCTTCTGAATTCAGCGTATTGTGTGTTACCTTATTTTAATCTTGTCAGCATGTTTTTAGACAGTCATTTTATCTTTATAGTCCTTTAGGGTTACAAGTTTTTCTTTGTCCATTTTACATAATTTATCTGTCAATACCTGACTGAAAAACCGATGAACAGAATAAATATGTTATTGGTTTTATAATTGTTTTTTTTTCTTCGTTGTAAAATATATCAACAACTGGAGGAATTATGAAAAAGCAGTTTCTGTTTTCAATTTTCATCCTTACAACCCAGATAGTTTATCCACTAAATTTCGAGAAGAATGGAAAGGTCTTCACAACGATAAACTCATGTAATTATTTACCTTTTTCCCCTTCATATCCGGTCCTCATAACTACCGGTGGACACGAAGAAGCACTCATGGGTCCGGGCAGAAAGATTATTTCCGCAGACGACACCATAGCGGTAATTTTTGCTGAAAAAAACATGGACCCAAATTTTGACATGTTTCTATATCAGTCATATAGCACAGACAACGGTAACAATTGGAATGTGAATGGAATTGGTCATAATTGGTCGAGAAGAATTAAAACGGATATAGATCAATGTATTAATCATGATTATCCGTTTTATACCTTTTCATTGAATCATTTTTTATCATTTAATGAAATGGACACTTTATTTTTTTCCTATGACGATCTTCCTCCTTTCGCGTTATATAACCTTATATCAGTCGATACGGAAAAAAATCCTTACATCATTTTCATCGTGCCCCTAGCAAAACTGACATCGACCGCGAAAAGCATTGCGCCTTCTTTTTTATCGAGGTCTCCTGTAATCTCCTCTATCCCCTCTACAATATCGCTGAACCTGTCTTCAGGAATCATAGCGACAATGGTGTTGCTGTGATTCTTTGCCTCGTTCATAAAACCGATGAAGCTTGCAAACAGGGGAATATTCGATATGTATTGTCCCATTCCCGATGAATCAAGTATGGTAGCTCCTTCGATTCCTTCCTGTATAAAAAATTCAAGAATATCGTATAGGAACTCGTCAAAGTAAAGAATGACGAAAAGCGCTTTAAATTTCTGTTTCGATTCGTGTCCGGTTTCTGCGATACGCACGTTGCGTAGAAAAGCTTCATACAACGCAGTGTTTGTTATGGCTTTTCGGAGTTCTTTTTTGACGTTTGATGATGCGAGAATGTGGGAAATCGCCGCGAGTATTTTGAGGTGGTCGTTGACGCGTTCCTCCGGGCCTATTACGACAAAGAAAGTATGCACCTTTTTTTTGTCTATGGAATTGAATTCGACTCCTCGATGAGATGTTACAATAAAAAGAAGAAAATCTTTCATGCCCTCGATGCGGGCGTGGGGTATGGCGATTGCATTTCCTATGCCGGTTGATCCCTCTTTTTCGCGCGACATAAGCTTTTCGTATATTATCTCAGGGTCAACTCCGTTCATAGCTTCGGTTTTGGAAGCTATTGCAGCAATTCTCCTGACAACACCTTCCCTGTCGCGCTCCGGAATGTTAAGTATGCAGGCGTTTCTGTCGAGTATGGAAATGAGGTCCATTATTCCTCCATTTCGTTGCCCTTGATTACCGCGAGTTTCGAAAGCGGCGGGCCTATTAGCTCATTGATGAAAACCGACAGCAAAACTATATTGACCATACTCAGAATTAACTGCTGCTGTTGCTGCGCAATATTGTTTATGAGAGGCGATGCCTGGATGAGAAGGACAAGCCCTATAGCAACTCCGGCCTGGGGAAGCATAGATAATCCAAGATAATTACGTATGCCGGTTGGAGCTTTTATCAGGTGTGATCCGAGAAAAACGCCTCCGTATTTGCCAGCCGCTCGGAAAAAAACATACACTGCGCCGAAAAGGAGGGTGCCGGACTTGAGTAAAATTTGCGGCTGAAGTTCTGTTCCGGCAATGACAAAAAACAACGCATAGAGAGGAGGTGTAAGAGGTTCAAGAATACGAAATATTCGATTGTTGCGGGGAGAAAGGTTGATGAGGAGACATCCCGCCGCCATGTTGGTGAGAAGAGGAGAGAGATGAAGGACAATTGAAAGAGATGTTGAAAGTAAAATTACGCCGATGGAGATAATCATGATCTCGTTTGTTTTTTTCTTTTTGCGCGTGCCCCAGTGAATTATAAGCGCGCTCAGAAGTCCGACAATCACAGAGAATATAACTTCTCCGAAAGCTTCAAGAACTATACCCGCATATCCCATTGATCTGGAAGTAGCTAGCAAAGACGAAGCGAATGCGTAAATACTGCCGAACAAAATCACGCATCCGGCATCGTCGAGGGCTACTACACCATAGAGATAATCGACGAACAAACCGTGAGCCCTCAATGACTGCACAATCGCGACTGTCGCTGCAGGAGCGGTCGCGGTGGCAATGGCGCCAAGAAGCAAGGCAAACGGCAGCTGCATTTTAAAAATAAGCAAGGCGGCTGTCACAAGAATAAAAGTTGAAGAGATTTGAACAAGAGTTATAACCAATACATTTCGGCCCAGCCTGCGTAGTTTTGCCAAAGAAAACTCACCGCCGATTGTAAGAGCTATAAGTCCGAGGGCAATTTCTGTAGTAAACCGGAAAGATTGTCCCATTTGACGAGGAAAAATGCCAGTTACCGCGTCGCTGACGAGAAGTCCGGCGACAATATATCCAGTTATCTCCGGAAGAGAAATTTTCGCGGCAAGCCTGCCCAGAATATAACCTGCTACAAGCAGTATCCCCGCGGCAAACATGGGATGATTGCTCAGGAGCATCTTGAGAGCCGTCAAATCTTGAAATACCATGCTCATTTGAGTATTCGTATACCTGAGCAGAAGTCTAAGATTGAACTGCAATAGATATTATTGATCTTTAATTTATATTTTTTACACACTTTTGAGCAGTTTTTTTGAATTTCCAATCAGCTTTATAGTAAAAATATAATGCATGAAATATAAGATAAACCTTGGTTTTTATCAAGAAGATTAAATGGTTAACTTATTTTAAGCGCGGATTTTGTATCAATAGCTTTGGCACAGAGGTATAGGTGTTATCTGACGAAAGAAACCGAAAATGTTTCATTCGATTCTTTTTAATGCGCTACATGATACTTGGCGGCAGATCATCGAATTTGAGTCTCATTAAAACGGACTCTATAAATATTGCCCATTCCATTGAGAATTCCGTTTGAGAAAGCTTCAAGTTGGTTTACATTCTCCAATTTTTCATTTATAGGAAGAAATCTTTCGCTCGTGAAATAGAAATTTTTTCTGTGGACATCTACAAAAGGGCAATAATCCAGATATTCTGAATTGACCAAATCTCCCATGTTTTGAGACGGAATCCAGTTTCCGGTTTCGTCCTTTGTGCTGTAATAAAGGTCTCCTCCGCCGAAACCGTCATCTCTTCCGAATGAACTGAATATTATTAAATCTTCATCGGGGGAGATAAAGGCGTTAAATTCATATATCGGTGTATTAATACTTGTATCCAACGGTTCGGGGTCTGAATATATGCCGTCAACATAATTGCTTACAAAAATATCTTCACTGCCGACACCGTTTTCCCTGGATGATGTGAAATACAAATTGCCGTATCGGCTTACTGACGGATAGAACTCATCGTGTTCCGTGTTGACAGCAGAAGGTAAGGGCTCCGGTTCGCTCCATGAGAAATCTGATCTTTTTGAAACCCAAATATTGAAATCTGTTCTCGCTGTGTCTGAATCCATGGGTCTGTTTGAAGCAAAATACAATTTTATTCCGTCCGCCGAAAAGCAGGGTTCAATGTCGTCATACTGTCCTGAAAAATCTAAAATCTCTCTATTGCTCCATACATCACCGATCTTCACAATCCGCACAAGGCACATTTTGGATCTTTTATAATCACACAAAGTAAAAATTATCTCATCTCCCTTTGGCGAAATGGCGATATCCCTTTCATATAAATCTGTAGATATGATTCCTTCGGCGAATATCTCTGTCTCCGAAGGAGAATGGTCTAAATCAATTCTATCAGAACCGCTCAATTCTGATGATAAAACAACGAGTAAAAGCGTCGTCAAAAATGTGTCTTTCATTTTCAGTCAACTCCTAATCATTAATTTTTCTCGATTTCTCTGCTTTTATGCTTGTTGCACTTGGCAATAGAGCTCATTAATTATACCCTAAATGTTTTTGCTTGAGTCAATCGTCAGCATTCCTTTGTCTGTGCTTGTTCGTTACATTAAGACAAGACGACAATTTGCTGGCAATTACTTTTAAAAACTATTCTCTGGATTATTCGGGATGTAAGCCCCGCTCTATCCAAAATTCCAATAATCCCGTCTGTAGAAATATATGATTTGAAATTGTAATAATGCTCCCTTCCTATGGTCGCGTCGATCATCCGTATTACAAAACCTACAACATTCTTCGGCAAAGGCGTGTTTGAATCCTGGATTATTGTTTTTTTGGAAATCCGCATTATCTCCTTTACAACTTTGGTCTGCACTTCAGGAGGGAATTCATGGATTACCTGGCACATGACTGAATAATCGAAATGGTTTTCGCCGAAAGTTGTAATGTTTTCGATATCCATGTGAAGAAATTTAACGTCTTCGTAGACGTTCATTTTTTTCGCGAAGTCAATCATCTGCAAAGACAGATCGGCGCCGACAACTCTGCAGTTATTCTTTTCTTTCAGCAACATTGACAATATTCCGGTTCCACAGCCGGCGTCAAAAACTGTGGAGTTATCTGGTATCAAATCAAGTATCTTTTTCCTTACTTCGTTCATTAAAGGATCGATAAGAAAGTGGTAAGCCTTTCCGTAATGATGCAGACTTTTGTCGCTAACCATATGATAGATTCATTTTCTGAAGTTTTTTGCTGATGCATATGGAATGGCAGAATGATTCATTCTCGTATATGGACAGATCCAATGCGTTAATAACTTCAAAAAAGAGGATGTTTTCGATTCTGCAGAGGTTAAGTATTTTTGAATTCGTTTCAACGTAATTTTTTATCAGATCCATAACCACAATAAATTCCAGTTTTCCTTCAGGATCATCAAGCCTTTACCATTCGTCGAAAGAACGGAAGTAATCCTTGATTCTGTCAAAATCAGTCATTATCCTCACAGGTTTGATTTTTGAATATTTGATTGACGTATGAATATCAGAAAGATTTTCATCTTTCATTAAAACGGTTAAAGCTTTTAGGGAATAACTCGCAAAACAGCATATCTATAATAAAATATTTTTTGTCTCGTTTGTCAAGAGTGTAAATTTTATAAATTTTCGTGTTTTAATAAACTCCTGTGCTTCAATTATTTTAATACTCCATTATTATGTTATACAGAAAATACTTGACAGACATTGCTTAGTTATTTAGTATAATACTAAATTACTGATAAAAAGGAGAAAAAATGATAATTCCTACTAATCTAAAACACAAGCCGGTGATAGTTTCAGAGGATTACGACAAAATTGACGGAAGATCGGCATACAAAAGCGAAGCAAAAGGCATTTCTCTCGGTCTAGCGCAGTGGAACGAAAGGGGAAAAGTCGACATTTCAGCAAAAATATGGAGGCACACTGGTAAAAAATGGTCACGTCAATCCGAGGAGCTCCCCTTTCACAGGGTCTTGGACCTTGCAATACTTATATGCCGGACAAAACTTTTCTTTCAGGAAAAGTATATGAAGAATGAAAAAGATTATCCGAAATATCCTCTTTTGGACAGGATAAGCCTTCAGGGCGGAGCGATGAATTTTTCGGTGTGCACAGAGAACGATCACCTGGAGGAGGATATAAAGCTTTTCGACGACTGTCTTCACAAGGACGACGAGATTTTAAGTGAAAGACTAAAAATTCTCGGGGATTTGCTAAAAAAGCTTGATATAGTTTAAAAAATTGAAAAATTTCCGCAGAATGAAGTCGGGAGATGCTAGTTTCTCTGAAATAAATAGCACCGGCGGAATAATGTCTATACGTAATCCGGTGAAGTGAAAAAACAAGCTCTCTCGGCGACAATCATACTTTCTGCACTTTCATGGGTTTTCATAACCGGTTTGACGGACAGGTTATTCAACCCATTTACAAGAATCGAGGGCTTAGGTCGCCGTGCCGCAGTTCCTTCACGGTTTTTCGTAGGTCGTAGGACCATCCTTCCATCTCGCCTGTTCAAGCCACCATTGCGGGTATCCAACTTCCTGTGCCATGTGACCTTCTGTGTTTATATATCCATCATCATAACGGACGATCAAATACGCCAGCAGTTTCCACCATCTCGATGTGACAAGTTCCGTGTTTTCGAAGCAGCGTTCGGTCAGAAAAACTTTGGCCTTTTCCGTGATTTCGCCGGATTCACTGTTTTTTAAGATCAGGGAATCAATTGAAGACACCAGTTGGATTTCCGCTTTTTCAATACTGTCCCTGAGGGTTTTGATGTCTTCTATCATGTAGGAGTATTTTATCGAGGTGCAATTTGAGACCGCATTGAACGCCCACCAGGCGCTTTGATCGGAAAACTCTGCGGTGTTGCAGTTCTGCACGGAAGGCGGAAGATCGCTGATCCCGGCGAAGAATGGGATGAAACAAGTCTCGGAGGGACGGTCCAGACCCATCCAGCATATTCCGCCGACGGCGTCGGGAAGCCATTTCCGCGCTTGATTGACGTAAACGAAGCCGCAGTAACTGACCGAGAGTGTGCGTTCCCATGCGCCTTCAAGAACTCTCGTAGGATCCCCTACATCACCTTGGCCGTCGTATGGACCGTAGTAACGATAAGGAAAACCGAAAGGACCTGCGGCGGCACCTTTGGTCATGTCGAATTCGGTTCCCTCGTAGCAGTCTCTGTGAAGGTTCATCACTTCTATCAGCGAAAGCGGGTGGTCCGGTTTTACCGAGAAGGGATAATGTCTCGTGTATCCGTCCTCGACCCACGGAGAAAGATTGAGACTGGGAGCCGAGAGGCTTTGAACCCGCCACACTCTTCTGAGTGAATAGTATGGGTGGTTGTATTCTCCAAGGCTGACAGTTTTAAGCCAGTCCAAAGTGCCGTCTTCGGGTTTCCACCAGCCCATTTCCTGGACAATATCAAAAAGATTTTCGCAGTAAAGAATGTCTGGGGCTCCCGGGATTACGTCTCTAATTCTGAATTCGTTCGCGGCGACGAATAATTCCCCGTCAGGAATTTTTTGCGCAACCCACAGTCCGCCCGAACTATCCGGAGTTCCGCAGCACATTTCCATGACCCAACCCTCATAGGGGTCGCCAAGTAGAAGCGTTTCGCCTGTTCCGTAGTAACCGTATTTCTCTATAAGGTATCCGATCAGTTCGACAGCTTCTTTCGCCGTTTTGCATCTTTCCAATGCAATGCGCGAGAGTTCACTAGAATAGAAAATCCTCTTTCCCGGTGCGCAGTTCAGCTGAATTTTCGCGCCGTTGGTGCATTCACCAATCATCAA
Source organism: Caldifarciminota bacterium (assembly GCA_016929715.1). Classification (GTDB taxonomy): domain Bacteria; phylum SDB-A; class SDB-A; order SDB-A; family SDB-A; genus JAFGIG01. The sequence goes on along the minus strand of JAFGIG010000091.1, from coordinate 342 downwards.
TTGGTGCTCATTTATAATTCCGTAGCTTCCGTCAAAATAAGCGTATGTGTGACCGACCTGAGGTATTGAATCCAAAGGTATTGTTCGCGGGTATTCGGGAGAGTCGTATCCGGGACCGCGTTCGAGACATACAAGGCGAGGCTCAAGAAAGCAGTTGTATTCGGGAATTTCACCAAGGGCGACGGCTGTGGGGTAAACCATTCTCCATGAGCCCTGGGGATGATCTTGTCCGGGAACAAAGATAATTCTTTCGTCGCAGAGTTCGTTGTCGTCGGAATGAGTGACGAATACTGAACCGTCCTCAGCAGCACCCGAGGTTACCAATATGGTTGTGCAGGAGAA
>JAFGIG010000090.1 GCA_016929715.1 Caldifarciminota bacterium | reverse complement strand
TCTCCCTTTTTGTGAGAAAGGACTTCTGCCTCAACTTTTACGCCTTCAAGCACCGGTTCGCCGTATTTTATCTTGTCGCCTTCTCTTAAGAGAAAAACCCTGTCGAATTCCAAGCTCTTTCCCGCTTCACTGACGAAACCGGGAACTCTTACTATGTCTCCTTCTGAGACGATCTCCTGAACGCCGGAATTGATTTCTATCACTGCATATCTTTTTTCAATTTTCACAATTGACTCCTTTTGACTCTATAGACAACGATATAAATTCAGGATAAAGATCTTTTCAAATCTTTTTTGGCTACCCTAAAGGGTATCCTCGATTGCGGATCCATTCGTATCCGACGTAAGGACACCATGTGTTGTGTCCTCCTGAATTTCCAAAGCAGAAAGAGTATCTTTTATCGTATCAGATGTCAATAGCAAAGATTGGTAAAAATCGTCATCTTCTCCGCCGGCCGTGTCTTCCACCGCGGTTTCCTGTGAATATTCTCCTATATAAGGCTGAAGTTCGATTCTGCCGCCTGATGAGGAATGATCCGGTTGGTCGCCCTCTCCTGACGCGACAAGCTTTTTAGATCCGAATACGACAAGGCTTAAAGTGAGGAGGGCGAAAATCACCGATAAAATTATCGTGAGTTTTATTAAGAATGTCGTTCCTCCGCTGCCTCCGAACATTGTGTTTCCCATGCCTCCGAAAACTCCTGACAGGCCTTCTCCCTGAGACTGCTGAATCAGAATGATTATTATGAGCACGATTGAAACGACTATATGCAGTGGTAACAAGACTGCTGTCAAAACTATTCTCCTTTGTTGCTCAGTTCTATTAGTTTTCTAAAATCTGAAGGGATTAAGCTTACACCACCGACAAGAGCGCCGTCAATATCAGATTTCGAATCGAGTTCATTCCAATTCGACGGCTTTACGCTCCCTCCGTATAGAATTCTGAAAGAGACCCCGACAAATCTGTCTTCAATAAAATTCCTTATATGCGCGTGAATTTCCTGCGCGATACTGCCTGTGGCGACCTTTCCAGTTCCAATTGCCCAGACAGGCTCGTAAGCTATGTCGATTTTAGACATCGATTCTGAATTCGCCCCAGAGAGAGATTCGGAGAGCTGTTTTTCAATGATTTTTTTCGTAATGCCTTCTTCTTTTTCATTTTCCGTTTCTCCCACACAGAGAATTACTCTCAGCCCAGCCTCTAGCGCTGCTGAAATTTTATCACTTATCAGCAGATTGTCTTCGCCGAATATCATCCTCCTCTCTGAATGCCCGAGTATGACAAAATCGCATCCTGCGTCCTTGAGAAAAAGGGGGGAAATTTCGCCCGTGAAAGCGCCTTTCATTTTCCAATGACAGTTCTGAGCGCCCAAAAGAACTCCGGACTTACCCAAAAGATTTGCCGCGCGCTCAAGATAGACGAATGGTGGAGCAATCCCGATATCCGTAGAAGGATAAAGCGAGGCGGCTTCACATACAGCTTTTACCCATTCATCTGTTTCTGCCCTTCCGCCGTTCATTTTCCAATTGCCGCAGATGAATTTTTTCAATTTCAGCTTCTCGTGAGGGCTTCGATGGAAGGCATAGGAAGGCCGGCCATAAATTCGAGCGACGCGCCTCCTCCCGTTGAAACATGTGAATATTTTGATTCAAATCCGAATTTCTTCACGGCGGAAGCCGTGTCGCCTCCTCCGATAACTGAAAGAGCTCCTTTTTCAGTCGCTTTGACTACCGCTGATGCGATTTCTTTAGTCCCTTCGGCAAAATCATCTATTTCAAAAATTCCCATGGGTCCATTCCAGATTATCGTCTTGGATGATTCAATTGCCTGGCTGAAAATTTTGACAGCAAGAGGTCCGATGTCAACTCCAATCTTACCCAGGGGTAAGCTTTCATTATCGCAGACCTCAACTAACGCACCTCTCTCAATTTTATCCGTAATAATGCTGTCTTTAGGAAGAAGGAAATTTACAGAAGCTTCTTTGCCGATTTTTCTTACAATGTTTTTCGCCGTCTCTATGGAGTTTTCATCCAGTATGGAATTCCCGATTCCAAATCCTTGTGCTTTTAGGAAAGTGTAAACCATTCCTCCACCGACAATTATTGTATCGGCAAATTTCGCAAAGTTTTCTATCAGTTCAATCTTGCCCGTGATCTTCGCGCCTCCAATAATTGCCGTGACGGGTCTTTCGTAATATTTCATTGCTCTGGTAAGATAACTCACTTCGCGTTTCATAAGACAACCCGCAACAGCATAGCTCTTTTCCCTAAAAAACAGTGCAGCCGAATGAGTTGAGGAATGAGCTCTGTGGGCTGTTCCAAAGGCATCATTGACATAAACATCGGCAAGGCCTGCGAGTTTTTCGGCGAAAACCGGATCGTCAGCTTCCTCCTCAGCATGAAACCTCAGATTTTCGAGGACGACCATATCTCCGGGGGCGATTTTTTTTACTTCATCTTCAACCTCTTTGCCGATGCATTGAGGAATAAAACGCACATTTTTTCCGATAAGCTCAGAAAATCTTTTCGCTATCGGCTCAAGAGAATACTTCGGAGAGGGTTTGCCTTTAGGTCTTCCCAGATGACTGCAGGCGACAACTGCACAGCCTGACTCGGTCAATCTTTTTATTGTTTCGAGAGATTCAGATAATCTTGTGTCATCTCTTATTTCACCTGTTTCACCGTCCAGTGGAACATTGAAGTCGCCTCTGAGTAAAACTCTCTTACCTGAAAAATCGACGTCGTCGAGCGTCAGGAAATCAAGATCCATAAAATCATAGCTCTTTGGAAATCATGTCAATAAGATGTATAACCGTATTCGCATATCCCAGTTCGTTGTCGTACCAGGAAAGAACCTTGACCATGTTTCCTAAAACCATTGTCGAGAGAAGATCGACGGTGCTGGAAGCTTCGTTCCCTATGTAATCGCATGATACCAGAGGCTCACGGGAAACTCTCAGGTAAGGGTTCATGTCTTTTTCAGATGCTTTTATAAAAGCGTCGTTTACCTCGTCTTTTGAGGCGGTTTTTTTAAGATAAGCCACAAGGTCAACAAGAGAGGCATCAGGTGTGGGAACACGAATAGCTATGCCGTTTAGCTTGCCATCGAGTTCGGGTATGACTAGACCTAAAGCTTTCGCGGCTCCGGTCGATGTGGGAATCATTGATAAAGCGGCGCTTCTGGCTCTTCTGAGGTCTTTGTGCGGCAAATCGAGTATTTTTTGATCGTTCGTGTATGAATGAATCGTCGTCATGAGTCCGCTTTCTACACCGAAGTTATCGTTCAGAACTTTTGCTACAGGCGCAAGGCAGTTTGTAGTGCAAGAAGCGTTGGAAATAACATGATGTTTTGCAGGGTCGTAAACTGCGTGATTGACTCCCATAACTATCGTCGCATCTACTTGTCCTTTTGCAGGAGCAGAAATAATAACTTTCTTGGCTCCGGCGTCAAGATGCATGGCGGCTTTATCTCTTGATGTAAAAAGGCCCGTGGATTCCACTACAATGTCTATTCCGAGATTTTTCCACGGAAGCTTTGAAGGATCTTTTTCGGATAAAACTTTTAACGTTTTTCCGTTGATGTTTATACCTTCATTTTGCGCTTCCACTTTACCTGGAAACGTCCTGTGGACACTGTCGTATTTGAAAAGATGAGCTAATGTAGCAGGATCGGTGATGTCGTTGACCGCGACGAAATCCATGCCGTCTCTCTCTATTCCCTTTCTGAGAACCAGCCTGCCTATCCTGCCAAAACCGTTAATTGCAATTTTCACCGGCATCTCCTGTTGCCTTCTATTCTGAAGATTTGGGATGCTTAATGTGCAGTTTTGCTATCTTTTCATCTACTATTTTGGTGACATCATCTTTGAAATTTTCAAATTTGTCCCTTGCTTCGCCGTATAAATCTGCACTTTTTGTTGAAACATCAGTCGCCAAGCCTTTTATTTTTCCGCGCGTTTCACTTCCGCTGTAAGGTGCAAAAAGCAGTGCTACTCCAGCTCCTACAAAGGCGCCGGCAATAAAACCTATCAACATTTCACCGAGGCAGCTTGAATCCCTTGACATTTTTACCTCCTTTGAACTTTTTTTCTAATAAATCCGATAATTTTTCGTGCCGCGTTGACAGTTTTATATGCAACGACAGCCGCTCCGACAATGTTTTTTACTCTGTTTATCTGAGGCAAAAGATGAAAAGCAGTGTATCCTGCCGAAGCAATGGGCCCGCTTCCCTGATGCTGTCCCTGAAAAGATCTCGATACAGTGTTATTGATGCCGTGAATCACTCCTTTGATTTCGGAAGAGATCCCCTTCAATTCCCCTATAGCACCGTCCAATTCCCTTACAAGCCTCGGAAGCTCTATGTTGGCAAAATAGATTGTTTTTCTCGCCTCTTCGAGAACGTTTTCTGTCTTTTTAACGAGAAAGAACAGCCGGAAAATAACCGCTGCAATGGCCAGAGAAACCAAAGTTATATCGACAGCAAGAAACCATTTAAAAGCGTCCATAACTGTAAAGTTATAACAAAAAAAAACTTATGTCAATTGAATTGCTTATTTCCCTTTTATTTGGGCTCTAACCGGGAATAAGTCCATCAATCACTCTTGGTTCAGAACTTTATCTCGAAAGAACCGCAGTTTCTTTCGGGTATGTCTGTGACATCGATTTTATCTATTCGGCCTGGTGAATTTTTCGTAAGATAATCAATGAATTCGAGAATCTGGATGTTTTCGGGATTTATTACAATTTCGACAGAACCGTTGGGCATATTGCTTACCCATCCCCTTATATTCATCTTTCTGCAGAATCTTGAAACGAAATATCTGAAACCGACTCCCTGAACACAACCGTGGACGATGAGCTTTTTCATGTATGAATTATATGGACAAGGCAGAATGAATTCAACCCTTGGAATTATCTATTTTTTTCCTCATGCTTGAAGGGAGTATGTTCATTAAAGCCCTGTATTTCGCTATAGTCCTTCGGGCGACATCAAAACCTCTGTCTTTGAGAATCGCTTTTAGTTCTTCATCGGTATAAGGAGAATTTGGGCTTTCCTCTTCAACTAAACTCTTTATTATCTCTCTTACTTCAGACGAAGAACATATTTGTGCTGAATCGGATTTTACGTGCCCCGTAAAAAAATGCTTCAGTGGGAATAATCCCCTGTCTGTTTCAATGTATTTGTTCTGAACTATTCTTGAAACCGTCGAAGCGTGAAGACCCGTTTCCTCAGCTATTTCCTTCTCTGTCAATGGTTTAAGAGAGCTCAAATTTCTTAAATAATCAAACTGCCTGGCAACTATAGCTCTCGCTACTTTTTCAATAGAATTATCCCTGTCCCTTACATACTTGGGCAATCTGCTCAAAAAAAGCGCTTCGTGATATTGCCTGATAAAATCGGAAAGGTCGCTTTCTTTCCTCTTGTTTTGGAGGATATCTTTTTTCATTTCACTGACTATTTCATTGAACTGTTGTCTTGAAATAGTCAACCTGACAAAAGGTATTTCCGATCCGCCCCAGAGAGCTGACAACTCGTAGGCTCCGTCATTTTCAACCAGAATAAAATCCGGAACTATGTGCTGTGTTTTCTCAAACCAATCCCCGGAAGCCGGTCTGGGGTTGAGTTTTTTTATCCTATTTGATGCCTCTATTACATCTGAAACACTGACTTTAAGTTTTCTGGCTATTGTCTTGTAATCGCTGTTCTTCAGATAGTTTAGTCCGCCTTGACTTACTAACTTGAAAGCGAGGGAGTCTTTTTCTCCGCATCTATCAAGCTGTATCGCGAGACTTTCTTCGAGACCTGAAGAACAAATACCCGGTGGATCAAGTGATTTAATTTTTGACAAGGCTCTTTGGAGTTCGTCTATCTTAAAACCTGAAATCATGGATATATCGGCAAGATTCAGAGAAAAATAACCGTCGGAATCCAGAGAATCTATTATAAATTCACCAGCATCGAGCAGAGATTTGTCCTCGCAAGCTATGTGATATTGAATCTTGAGATTATCTTTCAGTGTATTTGGAACAGAAAGGTATGAAAGAGGGGAAAATGTTTCCCCTCCCCTGTCCCACTGAGTTCTGACCGAATCATTAAAAACTTCATCTAATCTTATATCGCTCTTTTTCTCAAAACTTTCTATTGTCTCTTCTGAAAAATTTTCCTTTTCTGTTTCATCGTTATCATCGTCTGTGTCAATGTCCTGTGAATCAAGGGCTTGAGAGGGTTCTTCGAGATCGCAAAGAGGATTCTGTTCAGCTCTCTGGACAACTTCATAGATTAAATCGATGTTAGCCAATGGCAGAAGCTCTACGAAAAGCTTCTGATGAAGAGTTAATCTCAATTCCGGTCTGACTGTCAGTCTTGCTGAAATTGACGGCCTTGGACCGGCTATGTTTATTTTTCCCTTTTTTCCCGGCATTTCACATTCTGAAGTTATCTCCGAGATAAACTTTTTTTGCCTGTTCGTCGTTTATCAGTTTCTGCGCGTCTCCGGATAGAAGTATTTTTCCTTCATACATTATGTATGCTCTGTCAGTAATTTCGAGGGTTTCTCTGACGTTGTGATCTGTAATGAGAACTCCTATACCTTTCGCTCTGAGTTTAAGTATTATCTTTTGTATGTCTGCCCTGACTATCGGATCGATTCCCGTAAAAGGCTCGTCGAGAAGAAGAAACTTCGGGCTTACAACTAACGCCCTAGCTATCTCAACTCTTCTTCTCTCGCCGCCTGAAAGTGAATCTCCTTTGTTTTTTTCAATATGCTTGACATCGAGTTCTTTCATTATTTCCTCGAGACGGGAAGAGAGTTCTTTCTTCCCTATTCCCCTGAGCTGCATAACGGACATGATATTGTCCCTGACAGAAAGCCCTCTGAATATGGAGGCTTCCTGAGGAAGATAAGAGATACCTTTTCTTGCTCTCTGATACATGGGAGTCCCGGTTATTTTTTCGGTATTGAGATAAATATCGCCTGCAAGCGGTTTGATAATCCCCACCATCATGTAAAACGTGGTGGTTTTCCCAGCGCCGTTAGGTCCCAGGAGGCCGACTATTTCTCCCGTGGAGACTTCGAGAGAAACATTGTTGACTACTTTTCTGTTTCCGTATTTTTTCTCGAGCCCTTGTGTATATAGTTTTTCACTATTCATCTTCATCGTTCCGTTCAGTGTTCCTGGAACCGATAACATTTCCGATTACTTCGAGGAGCCGAGGTTTGTTCCGCAGAAAATAGAGATTTATAAAATTCCCGTAGATCTGATTTTCGACGTCATTCTCCGTGAATGTTCCTCCGGCGTTTCTCCATGATTCAATTCTGACGAGTTCATTTCCGTCGAGCCACATCACAATGGAATCCCCCCATATTTTTGAACTTTCGTTGCTGATCCAGGGTAATCTGCCGAAGACAACTACTTTTTCCTCCTCGGGATAATAAAACAGCTTCTGGGTTTCAGCCCTGACAGCTCCTCTTGTCACCGTCACGTTTCCTGACACAACATAATATCCGCTGTCGGCAAAATTCTCCATGGTGTCGCCGTCCACCGAAAAAGAGTCTCCATCAGACAGAGACAGCATCCGGCAATACCCTGTCAGAATGCCGTAATCCTCTTCGAGGTAATAATGCCCTGTGTCTCCGTAAAGAAAGGTGTTGTTTCTGGGATCAAACATAATGACGTTCTCGAACGCAGAGCTCATTTTTTTGTTTCTGTCATAGCGCAATCTCTGCGCTGAAATTTCCTGCCCCTGATTGATAAGTTTTGCGTCACCATAGGCTTCTGCTATCCTCGAATCCCTGTAATAAACAGCCGAAGAAGATGTTATCAAAACTTCACCGTCTCTGACCCGGACATTGCCTAAAACTTTTACCATGCCTTTCTCCTGATCGGCAAAACCGGAGTCTCCTGTTATCACAGCCGAACCGTGAATTATTTCAACTCCATCGCTTAATTGGACAATATAACCCGTTCCGGTAATCTGGGTCATCATCATCCCGGAATTGACTGTGAACGGTTCATCCCCTGTCAGTAAACTTTCAGGGTCTTCTACCGTCTGGCTTACAAATAAACGCAGAGCCAACAATAAGGCGGAAGTTAATAATTTAAAGTTCATCAGTCTTTATTCTACCTGAAACAGCGTTGAAAACCCTTATGTTTTTCAATTCCCGGTCACTTTCAAAACCTATTCCTTCTATTACATTGTCTTTTTCTGCATAGACAACCCTGCCGTCTGTGGAGAAAGTCCCTTTCGACTCACTGTAATAAAGCGTGTCCGTGGAAAGCTGTCCACCCGATAAAATCTTAATGACAAGACTGCCTTTCGCCCTCAGGTCTCTAGTCACAAGAAAATATGTTCCCGAATCGGCTGTTATCACCGCTACATCTTTTCCCGTAGAATCAGTCATAAGCAGATCCAAACCGTAGATATCGACTCTTCTTATTCTCTGTCTTTGCCATACACTGTCGGCTTTTATTCTCCACTTTCTGTATCCGCTCTCATAAAGATCTATGACAAGATCGCCTGACGCGAACATGTCCTGAGTTGAAACCGCCTGTTTTCCGGAATCGGCAGATATCGTAGAATTTGAGACGCCGTTTTCATCGAAAAATTCGAGAAAAATACCGTAAACGTCATTTGTATCGTTGAGTCCGGATATCAGACTATCGGCATCAAGCTTCCATGAAAGTTTTCCTTCTTCGGTCGAGACTATTTTCATCACACGGACAATACCGTTTACATCGTCTCTTGTTTCATTTCGAGCGTTCTCACTTCCGGAGCAAGAGCCAAAGAACAATAAGACGGCAACAGGACACAAAGAAGCCGCGTGTAAAAAATAGCTCTTACGCTTTGACAACAAAACTTATCATCCTGTGAGGGACGAAAATCCTCTTTTTGATTTCTCTTCCTTCAATATATTGTTTCACGTTCTGAGATTCAGCCGCTTGAGAGAAAGCTTCATCTTCCGTAACATCAAAAGGCAGTCTGAGGACCGCTCTAAGTTTGCCATTGACTTGAACCCCTATTTCTTCTGATTCTGAAATTACGGTTTCAGGATCGTATTGAGGCCAGCCGGATTTCAGGACAAATTCATTTTTTCCGGCTTTTTCCCAGAGATATTCAGCTATGTGAGGAGCAAAAGGAGCAAGCAGAAGCAAAAGGGTTTCATAGGCTTCCCTGAAAATGTAAGAAGACGAATCCTCGAAAGGCACAAGTTCGTTGACGAACTCCATCATGCTCGCAATTGCCGTGTTGAATCCCCAATTTTCGATATCTTCAGTGACTTTTTTTATTGTCAGGTTCATCGTCCTTCTTAGTTTTTTTTCGTCGCTTTCCCCGGCTTTTCCATTGGACACCCCGGCTGTATATTTTTCTCCCAGTCTCCAGACTCTGTCGAGAAACCTTTTCGCCCCGGCAACCCCCTGCTCGCTCCAGATTGCGTCTCTGCCCGGAGGAGCCAAAAATAAAGTCGTAACTCTGCAGACATCTGCCCCATAATTTCCTACAAATTCGCCGGCTTCAACTCCGTTTCCTTTCGATTTTGACATTACCGATCCGTCCGAGCCGCAAACCATTCCTTGGTTGAATAATCTCTGGGCAGGCTCGCCGCAGGGGATGACTCCTAATCGGTGAAGAAATTTTGTTATAAAGCGGAAATAGATAAGATGCCCCGTTGCGTGCTCTATCCCTCCTATGTATTTATCTATCGGCAGCCAGGATTCAGCCTTTGCCGAATCAATCAATTTTTCAGAATTTTTAGCGTCCGGATACCTCAACTGATACCAGGAAGAATCTACAAAAGTGTCAAGTGTATCGGGATCCCTAAGAGCGGGTCCGCCGCACTCAGGACAAGATACATTTATATATGAATCCACAGCGGCGAGAACAGACTTGCCTTTAGGCATGTAATCCTCTACGTTGTCGGGCAAAATGACGGGCAGATCTTTCTCCGGGACAGGCACAACTCCGCACGAAGGACAATGAACAACAGGTATCGGCGCCCCCCAATACCTTTGTCTGCTTACCAGCCAGTCGTGAAGCTTAAAATTCACCTTTCCCCTGCCTATTTTTTCTTTTTTGAGAAATTCGATTATCATAGGTATTGCTTCTTCCGAATTCATACCTGAGAATTCCCCGCTGTTTGTCAGAATACCATAATCGGTGAAAGCCTCTTCAAGAGACTCTTTATTATCTGTATTTTGCCGAGGTTTTATTACCTCCTTCATTTTCAAACCGTATTTTTTGGCAAAATCAAAATCTCTTGCATCGTGCGCCGGAACTCCCATTACGGTTCCTGTTCCGTAAGAGGACAGGACATAATCGCAAATATAGAGGGGAACATTTTCGCCGGTAAGCGGATGCTTCAGGTCAACCCCCGAATAAACTCCTGTTTTTTCTTCGACAGTCGAGAGTCTTTGAATTTCCGTTTTCATGACAGACTTTTTTATGTATTCCTCTACTTCCTTTTTTCTATCTGAATCCGATATGATTTCACCTATAAGCCTGTGTTCTGGAGCAATAGCGGCAAAAGTCACTCCCCAAAGGGTGTCCGGTCTTGTGGTGAATACCGTCAATTTCGCGTCTTTGCCCATAACTGAAAAATCAATTTCCGCTCCTTCGCTCCTGCCTATCCAGTTCTTCTGTGCGGTGATCACAGGCTCAGGCCATCCTTCCTTTAATTTTTCAAGGTCATCGAGAAGGTCTTGTGCGTATTGTGTTATCCTGAAAAACCACTGTTTCAACTCCCTTTTGGTAACTTCCGAACCGCATCTCCAGCATTTTCCATTTTCCACCTGCTCATTTGCCAGGACTGTTTGGCATTTGATGCACCAATTAACCAGAGAAGTGTCCTGGTATGCCAGTCCTTTTTCAAGCAGTTTCAGAAATATCCACTGAGTCCATTTGTAGTATTCGGGATCGCAAGTCAGTATTTCCGTCTCCCAATCGTAACCTATGCCGATTGACTTGAGAGTTTTTCTCGATTTTTCGATGTTCGCTTCCGTCCACTTTCTGGGGTGTATTTTATTTTTTATCGCAGCTTCCTCAGCAGGCAAACCGAAAGCGTCCCATCCTACGGGATGAAGCACATCAAATCCTCTCTGAGAATAATACCTCGCAAGAAGATCAACTATTACGTAATTCCTCAGATGGCCTACATGAAGATCTCCTGAAGGATAAGCAAACATCTCGAGAACATAGTATTTATTTCGGGGATTTTGCGACATCGCAAAAACATTTTTGTTTTCCCACTTTTCCTGAACCTTTTTTTCCACTTCCGCAAAAGGATATTCAGACATTATTCCTCCAAGAGTTTGAAAAAACACCGCATAAATGAGACGCCAACGGGCTCTTTGAAGCCTTCAGGACCGAATGGGTATTGACGAAAATCCAGAATTCTTTCCGGATGAGGCATCAAACCGAGTATTGACCCCGTCGGGTCACTAATTCCGGCGATGCCGTTTTGTGAACCGTTGGGATTTTCGCTGTATTTCATTGAAGGTTTTTCGACTCCGTAGAAAAAAGCCGCCTGCCCTTTTTCGAGGACTCTTTCGAGGGCTTCAGTTCCGCTGAATGCCACTCTTCCCTCAAGGTGAGCCACCGGCAAAAAAAATTTATTAGGCAATTCATCGAAATTTCCAAGCAATGCATCATTTTTGATAATGGGGACCCATCTGCATTCAAATCTCTGACTGGCATTTACTTCAAGAGAAACCGAGGGTTTCTCTCCCGGAAACGGAAGTATGGAAAGCCTGACGAGTATTTGAAATCCGTTGCATATGCCGAGTATTTTGCCCTTTTTCTCAATAAAATTAAACAAAGCAGATTCGATTCCTGTTCTGACGATAAATGAAAAAATAACTCCGGATCCAAGATAGTCTCCGTATGTGAAACCTCCGGGAAAAACTAATCCTCGTATCTCTGACAAAAGATCTTTTGAATATATAAAGTCGTTCAGTTTTACGTAGAATGGCTCATACCCTGCTCTCTGAACGCAAAAAAAAGTCTCTCTGTCGCAATTAGTTCCGGGCGCCTGGACAATTGCTATTTTTTTAGATTTTAGCAGAGAAATACGCTCTCTCCATTTCTTTTATGTTAAATTCCATGCATCCTCTTTTTGTCTTTATCTTCAAAACGGGATCCTCTGTCACCACTCCTATCTTCCTTATAAAAACTCCATGCATTTTCTTTTCCATGTCCGGCAGTCCCGTCGTCGCCACAAACCTTGATGGGGATTCCGAATACATGAAATCGACAGTATCGAGACAATCCGGTATTTTTACATCTGCGCCGAAACCGCTGCCCAGAGACATTTCAGCAAGGCATACAGCCGTTCCTCCTTCAGAGACGTCATGTATTGAAGAAAATGCCGATAAATTATTATAAGTCTCAAAGAGAACTTTTCTTGATATATCAGGTATGATTTCCGGAGTCTCACCGCAATCCTTTTTGAGTATTTTTGTCAGACAACTGCCCCTGATGCCTTTCGGATCCGGACCTATCACATATATGTAATCTCCGGGGACAGAAAAAGAGTTTTCAGGAGAAATAGTTTCTTTTACAGAAACGCTCGTTATCAAAAGAGTAGGCGGGATACTCAAAGTTTTTTCGCCTGATTTGTATGTGTTGTTTAAGCTGTCCTTGCCGCTTATGAAAGGAGTCCCGTAATTCAATGAGGCGTCACGGCAGGCTTTACAGGCAAGAACAAGGTCTCCCATCGCTTCAGCGTCTTCCGAGCTTCCCCAGGAAAAATTGTCAAGGAGAACGGCTTTTCCCGGATTTCCGCCTGAGCAGATTAAATTTCTCAATGCTTCTTCAATTGAAAAATAAGCCATTTTGTAACAGTCGAACTCTCCAATATTCACATTTATTCCGAGTCCCACCGCAAGCTGTTCTTTTCTTCCGTAATCGGCAATAAAAGAAGCTCCGTCGCTGTGACTTTTCTGTTTACTGCCTGAAAACGGTCCTGTTACAGTCTTTCCCTGAACCTGATGATCGTATTGCCTTATAATCCATTCCTTGCTCCCAATATCAGGCAGAGAAAGCAACTCATATAAAATCATTTGGAGGTTTGTTTCTTCGGGAAAAACCGCTGAATCAGGTATCGTTTTTCTTTTTGACTCAATTAGTTTTCTCGGAACACCCTCGTGCAGAAATTTCATGTCGAGATCGACTATTTTTTCTTCGTAATGATAAACTTCCAGTTTACCCGAATTGTTAAATTCTCCTATGACACTGACATTTGTCTGTTCTTCATCGCATATTTCAAAAACTCTGTCCACATTTTCAAGAGGAACCGCTATCACCATTCTCTCCTGGGACTCACTCAGCCATATCTCCCACGGAGCTATATATTCGTATTTAAGCGGGACATTCTCGAGGCGGACTAAGGCTCCCGTATCCGAGCCCATTTCTCCTACTGCTGAAGATAATCCGCCCGCTCCGCAGTCAGTTACCGCGTTTAATAATTCTTCATCTCTTATTCTTATTACGGCTTCAATAATTTTCTTTTCTTCTATAGGATTGCCTATCTGAACTGATCCCTGAGATTTTTTTTCAGATTCCGTGTCGAGAGCGGCCGACGAAAATGTAGCTCCATGAAGTCCGTCTCTTCCTGTTTCACCCCCCATTAGAATTATCTTGTCTCCGGGTTTCGCGGATTTTTGCGCTGCTTTTACGGGCATTATCCCAACACATCCGGCAAATACTAGAGGATTGCAAATAAATCTGTCATCAGTTATCAGTGCACCACAGAGAGTTGGGACTCCGATTCTGTTTCCATAATCTCTAACACCTGATACCACGCCTTTCAATATTCTTCGCGGATGCAAAGTCCCTTCAGGCAGACAAGAATAATCGGTATCTGGGCGACCTGTGCAAAAAACATCCAATGACGCAACAGGTTTTGCGCCAAGTCCGGTTCCCAAAATGTCTCTTACTACTCCTCCAAGGCCTGTCCCCGCACCTCCGTAAGGTTCTAAAGCAGATGGATGATTGTGAGTTTCCACCTTGACGCAATAAGCATATTCACCGTCTATTGAAACTATCCCGGCATTGTCATTAAATACGCTGATACAATCCGGCCTTCCGATTTCCAGTGTCGCCCTGAATATCGTGCTTTTTAAAAGATTGTCTATAGTTTCTGATTCAAATCTGAACTCGCCTCTGAGAGTCTTGTGCACGCAGTGTTCAGACCAAGTTTGTGCTATTGTTTCCAGCTCTGCGTCGGTAGGGCTTTTTTTGGATAGAGTAAAATACTCCTGAATTTTTATCATTTCTTCTGCATTCAGGCTTAATGTCATATTTTTTGAAATATCCATAAGTTCTTTTGATGTCTTACTTTCTATATTAAACCTGTTGATAACCGCCTTGTGAAATTTTCCTTTATTTTCCCTGAAAGAGCCCGGTATCACTTGTTCTTCTATTATGGGATTGGAAAGGTATTTTTTTACCGCGTCTTCCCTGTTGAATGGACCTTCCAGAAGATAAAGTCTTCGGGTTTCAACCTCAATACTTTTTTTAAAATAATCACCGAGTATTTTTTCAAGCGTCAATGCCACGGGATCCATCACGCCCGGAAGATAAGCTATTTCAACAATGTCTCCATCCCAATCGGGAAGCTTGTCTTCAAACAGCTCCTCCGTCAGCGGATTACAGAATACAAAATCCCTTGTCTCTTCATATTCTCTCTCAGAAAGGCCTTTCACGAGATATACCCTGCCTTCTACGATTTTCGCTAAATAATTATTCCCGCAAAATTTCGCCGACTCCATAAGGTCAAGATTAACGGGCATGCCTTTTTTGAAATTTACGATTCTCTTCCAAATATCATCTCTTCTTGGACTCAAATGAAACTCCCGAGGTTAAATTCCAGTTATAGACTTTGAAATCTTATCAAAATAAAAACTGTTAGTGCAAGTTATTTGCTTATATGGATAATCTCAAACCCGCGGAAAACATCCATTTTTTTCCAAACATTCCGGCTTCAGCGTCAGCGTTTACAAAAGGGAACACTGAAATCTCCGCTCCGAATTTCCAGACAAAGCTGCCCTGAACAGATTTAACGGAACCTCTTGAATAAGCCTGAATGCCGGGATCTGTAGAAGGCTGATAAAGACTGTATTCTCCGTTTACCGTCGACCATGAATACCCCGCGGACAAATAAGGGCATACGTAAAACAGCCTTTTTGATACATCGATAAAAAGCGAAAACGAATGGGGTGAAACCGATATTTCGAAAGTAGTGTCTGAATTTGAACGGGGAATATTAAACAAGCCTATCTCGGAAGCTTTTGAATACAGTATGTTCATTGAAGCGTCAGGAAAAAGCAGCCCTCCCTGCAATATTCCGATTTTTAATCCTCCGGCATAGAAAAAAGCGGCAGAAGATCTGTCGTTGGACCCAACCGCTTTCGGCACAGGTATGAAACCGCACTTTGCCACAAGAGCTGATCGGAAAAAAGTGACACCGCTCATCGGCATATGCCTTCCGTTCCAAATTCCCACCTGCATCTCTCCAAACATAACAGGAGATCCTATTTTGAAATTCTCACCCGCTTTTGCGGGGTTTGTTATTCTAAACACTAAAACGCCAATACCGGCGCTAATTGAAAAATGACCGAATCCGGGAGTTCTTCCCGTGGAAAGGCTATGCCCGGCTATCAAACCTCCGAAAGGGGACGAAGCACCCTCTATAGCAGATAATAAATCTCCGGACGAAATAGCCTGTAATGAACAAAACGGCATAATTATTACAAGCGTAAGTATAATGAATTTCAAATTTTCCCCTTTCATAAATCTTGTGTTTATACCTAAACAGATTCTACACAAAACAAACAGCGCTTGACAGTTTGATTTTATTCTGGAATAAGAAAAAAATGAACAGTTCGATTTTCAAAAAATTGTTCCCCCAGAGTGAACCTCTCAATCTCCTCATAGAACATGCTCAGCTTCTCGAAGAAGCCATAAAACTACTCAATCCTATGTTTCAAAATTATTTCAGCGGCAGTGAAACCTATGAATATTCTTCGCAGATATGCATGCTCGAAAGTCGAGCTGACGATATTAAATTTAAGATCAGGGAAATTATCGCCAGCGGCATCAAAATACCTTTCGACAAGAGTGATTTTCTCGATTACCTGTCTATGCAGGAAACCCTGATTGATCAAGCGAAAGATTTGGCAAGGAAAATCTCGCTCAACAAAGTCTCTCTCTCACGGGAGCTGACGGAAGATTTTTTCAATCTTCTCGATGAAGTAATCAAAACCGTTGATTATCTTGAAAACGCCATAAGAGCTCTAAAACCTCTGTTGTATTTCTCTTTTTCATCCAAAGATTCCGATCAGGAAAGAGAAGAAATATTTATGGTCGAAAAACTCGAATCATCCGTAGACAAAAAATCCATAGCCATAGCAAAAAAGCTTTATTCCATGAAGGACGAAATCCATCCCGTGGATTTGTATTTCATGGAAAGCATTCTCTTAATACTCTCCAAAATGGGTGATTTTGCCGAAAACGGCGCCGAACTCCTTTTGAGATTCATTAAAAGCTGATGAATGTCATAGTCTTTTCGGCATTGGCAGCCGGGTTCATCATCGCTTTCGCTATAGGTGCAAACGACGTTGCAAATTCGATGGCTACGGCCGTCGGAGCCAAGGCGATAACAATAAAACAAGCTGTGATTATCGCGGCTTTTCTCGAATTCTCAGGGGCTTTCTTCTTCGGAAAAACGGTCACCGAAACAATCTGTAAAGGCATAGTTCCTCTGACTGGTTTTGCTAAACCCGAAATAATGATAGCGGGAGCGTTTGCTTCAATATTGGCTTCAGCGATCTTTATTTTGACTGCGACAAAATTCGATATGCCGATTTCCACCACCCATTCGATAATCGGCGGACTGATAGGTTTCGGAATAATCGCCGGCGGAATTAAATCCATAAACTGGTTCAAGGTCGTTCTGATTGTTTTTTCATGGATCTCTTCTCCGATTCTCGGCGCATTGCTTTCATTTTCCCTTTTCAAAATTCTCTCTAATCTTATCTTGAGAAAAGATGATCCGTTTCAGTGGACAAAAAAAATCGCTCCTCTGATTATCGGACTCACTTTTCTTACTATTTCATGGCTTTTCTTAGTTAAAACCCTTTCTAAGAATATTTTCGCCGCATTGACAATAAGTCTTATAATTTCAGCACTCTCCGTTGTCGTAAGTTATTATCTTACCAAATTGATAAAATTCGAGAAAGACGAAGAATATTCCGTTGAGAAAATTTTCAGAAAAATTCAGGTTCTCACTTCGTGCTACGTTTCTTTTGCTCACGGCGCAAATGACGTCGCCAATGCCATAGGTCCTATCGCCATAATAATCACGGTAGCCAGAACAGGACTAATAAATGATTCCAGCCCTTTGACTATCGACAAATCCTTGCTGGCCGTTGGAGGAATAGGCATAGCACTCGGAGTAGCTTTACTCGGATACAGAGTGATGAGAACAATCGGAGAGAGGATTACTTCTCTGAATAATACCAGAGGTTTCACTATAGATTTTTCCGTGGCAACATCAGTTATGCTGGCTTCGTTTCTTGGCATGCCGATTTCTTCAACTCATACAGTCGTCGGAGCGGTTGTCGGCGTCGGTTACGCGAAAGGGTTCGAAGCGGTGAATCTGAGCGTAATAAAAAGAATAATTATCTCTTGGCTCATCACTGTTCCGGCAGCGGCTTTGCTTTCAGCTTTGCTCTACAAATTTATACTTTTAAGGATTATCTCCATAATTATTTGATAAACTAATTCCGGGGGAAATATGAAAGTTCTGACGATCATTGCTGAAGGTTTTGAAGAAATCGAAGCTGTCTCTGTCGTGGATCTGCTCCGCAGAGCCGATATAGAAACCATAACCGCAGGGATAAAAAAGTTATTGATAACCGGCAGTCATGGTATATCAATCCAAACCGATTCGATTTTCGAACACGATTCCTCTCTTTCTTATGAAGCATTAGTAATTCCCGGCGGACTTAAAGCAGTTAATGTATTAGCATCTTCAGATGCTGTGCTGAAAACAATCAGAAAATTTAATTCCGAAAATAAATTGATATGCGCTGTTTGCGCGGCGCCTTTGGTTCTGGACACCGCCGGAATTCTTGAAGGGAAGACGTTCACCTGTCATCCTTCTGTCAAGGAAAAAATAAAAAGCGGGAATTTTATAAAATCACGCGTTGTTACGCATGGAAACATAATTACCAGCCAGGGACCAGGGACAATTTTCGACTTCGCCTTATCCATAATCGAAAATATAAAAGACGCTAAAACTGCCGGCATAGTCTCATCAGGGGCATTGATATCGTGAAAATAGTAATATCCCTATCAGGCGTCAAGTTAAAAAAAGAAATTTTACTCAAGGAAATTTCCGGCGCAGACATCATTATCGCTGCCGACGGGGGCTACAGAGCTCTTGAGGAAATCGGAATTGAACCTCATTTCTTAATCGGCGACATGGACTCACTCTCATACGAAAACATCCCTGACAAAACCGTCAAAATGATTTCTCCAGAGCAAAAAGACAAAAGTGATTCGGAATTAGCCGTTGATTTCGCTCTGACTAAAAAACCCGACCTCATAGTGCTTGTGAACGCATTCGGAAAAAGACCAGATCATCTGTTTTCGAACCTTACTCTTCTTCTCAAGAGCCCGAAAAAAATATTGATGCGGGACAATGAATGGACAATAACTGCCGTCTCGGGACCATGCAGTCTTCGCATGATAAAATCCCGCAGAGAACAGCTGTTTTCCATATTCCCCTTCGGCGAAACGCTCAAGGGACTCTCTATCAAAGGTTTCAAATATGAACTTGATAATTTCAACCTTGAACCCTGCAGCAGAGGATTGAGCAATGTATTGATCTCAGATGAAAACAACCTTTCGATATCTAATGGAACGGCTCTAATATTTACAGTCACCGAAGCAAGTCATATTTTTGTCACAAAAAATAAAACCGAAACGGAGGCAAAATGAACAATTCATATATTTTTGAAAAACCTATCGGCGGTTTGATAGGTCTTACGGATTTCACTGACAGATGGCAGATCACACTCGATTCTCACAATAAAAAACAATACAGAGATACAATTCTGAATCTTCTAAATTATCTCGATCCTGATGTGATAAAAAAATGTGGGAATAAGAAATGCGACGAATTCAATATACCTCACGGATCCATAATCATAAACATGAAAATAACCGATAAAGATCTTGAAATTAACGCACCTTTTCTCAGCATCCCGGATAAAAAGGTCAACGCCTTGCTCAGGCAATTAGCAGAAATAAACTTTTCCGTCCTTTTTCTGACACAGATTGTCCTCGAAGAAGAAAGGCTTTATTTCAGGATCAAAGTCCCTCTCCAGCTGTGCGAACCTTACAAACTTTATGACATCTTATATGAAATATGCATAAACGCAGATCACTATGACGATCTTTTTATAGAAAAATTCGAAGCCCAGAGGATTTACACCCCGAAGTTTATCAGGTATGGGGAAAAGGAATCTAAATCATTTTATGATAGTTTCTTAGTGCATATAAAAGAAAGCATTGATTGTTTAGAATATTTCAGGGAGAAAAGATGGTTCGACATCGGAGTTGAATCAGGAATGATCTCCATGATGAAAATTGACTATATTTTTTCCCCCCAGGGTTTTCTGAGAACGGAAATTGAAAAAGCCATGAACGATTCATACGCCAAAATTCCTCCAGCTGAAAAAGTCGAAAACCAACTCAAATTTTTCAAAGATTTTTCTACAATCACTTTCGAAAAATTTTCCGAGTCCATCTACAAAACAGAATTTCTTATATCAGTTAGAAGGCACGCTTCGATTCCCGTCATCAAAAAACAGCTCGAAAATTATTATTATAACGCAGAAAAAGATATAGCAGCCAAAGGCTATTTAAGCGCTGTCATATTCCTCCTCTACGATATATATAATTTATATTACAGATACTTGATCCCTAAAAACATAGAAGAAACTCTCAATCAAGGTTTGAAAAATTCTTCAGGAAAAGACTGGAAAACAGCCGCGGATGAACTTTTCAAAGCAATGTCAAAAGTAATGAATACTCAGTAATACACGGAGGGAAGCATGACAGATCTCAACGAAATTTTCAAATTAGTATTTAAGATCAAAACATCAAGAGGCAGCGGTTCCGGATTTTATTCAAAAAAACACGGCGTAATAGTAACAAATTTCCACGTTGTGAACGGAGAAAGAGAGGTCTGCGTAGAAAATACTGACAAAAAACCATTCAAAGCTGAAGTAGTTCTCATTTCCCCCAGATTTGATCTCGCGTTTTTAAAACCGGGATGTGAAATCCAAGCTCCGGAAATCGATTTTGCAGGCGTCGAGAATTTGAAAAACATGGATAAAGTCCTCGTTTTAGGATATCCATTCGGTTTTCCTTTCACAGTGACAGAAGGGATTATTTCAAATACGGGTCAGCTTGTAAACGGTCAGTGCTACATTCAAACTGACGCCGCAATTAATCCTGGAAACAGCGGAGGACCCATGATTTTACCTCAGGGAAAAGTCATCGGAATCACCACCTGCAAATTCAAAGAAGCCGAAAACATAGGTTTTTCGCTTCCTGCAGATATAATCAGCAAGGAGCTGTCCATATTCGAGCAAAAATTTCCTTCGAAGTATTCGGTCAGATGTCCATCCTGCAGTTTCCTGCTCGAAACCGAGGACGAATACTGCGAAAATTGCGGTGCCAAACTCGATTCAAAAACTTTTTTCAGTATGACTTCTATGAGCGGGTTGTCAGTGTTTGTTGAAAAAACAATCGAAATGATGGGTATAGATCCGATTCTCGCCAGAAACGGCTATGAATTCTGGGAATTTCACAAAGGCAGCGCTCTTTTGAGGATTTTCGTCTACAGAACGAATTACCTCATTGTCACATGTCCTCTCGTCAAACTGCCTCAGGAAAACCTCACTGAACTCTATAAGTTTATCCTCAGCAACCCGGTGATTCCTTTTTATCTTGGAATTGACAAAGGCATAGTCTACATATCCTACAGAATACACCTATCCGACATTAACTCGAGCTTTTCCGAAAAAATAAAAAAAGACATAGTGGAAATATCTCATAAAGCCGACGAAATGGATAATTATCTTATAAATTCTTTTGGCTGTGTTCTTTCCGAAGAAGCGGACAAAACGGCAGTTTAAATGGCTCAGATATTCGAAGGGATTATGCTCGTCTGTTTCGGATCGGCTTGGCCTTTTTCAATTTGGAAATCTTATGTTTCTAAAAAAACGTCGGGTAAAAGCCTTCCTTTTCTTTGGATAATATTCACCGGGTATATATGCGGAATCGCTTACAAAATTGCCGGAAACACCGATAAAATAATATATTTATACGCATTCAATTCTCTTTTGGTATTTTCAGATATCATTCTTTTTTACAGAAACAGAAAATTTGAAAAAAGAAAAACGGCGTGACCTAAAGCGTCACGCCGCTGTTTTAGCAGTCGTAAATTAAAATCAATCCCCCAAAGTCCCAACCATAACGGCTTTTATTGTGTGCATTCTGTTTTCCGCCTCGTCAAAAACAATTGAAGCGCTTGATTCAAAAACCTCTTCTGTAACTTCAAGCCCGTCAAGATTATACTGTTTGTAGATCTTTTCTCCAAGAGAGGTCTCTCTGTTGTGAAAAGAAGGCAGGCAATGGAGAAATCTTACGTCTTTATTTCCCGTCTTTTCCATCAAAGAAGAGTTCACCTGATACGGAAGCATTTTTTTTATCCTATCTCCCCATAATTCTTCTGATTCTCCCATTGAAAGCCAGACATCAGTGTAGAGAAAATCTGCGTTTTTTACACCTTCTGCAGAATCTTCAGTAATAGTTATTTTCGATCCGCTTTTTTTAGCCAATTCAAGGCATTTTTTCACGAGTTTTTCTTCAGGGTGCCTGTCTTTTGGACCTGCTGCGGCGAAATTAACACCCATTATAGCCGAACCAACCATGAGCGAATTACAAACATTATTTCCCGTGTCTCCAAGAAAACACAGCTTCATTTCCTTCAACGGCTTTTGAGAATTCTCAATCATTGTCATGAAATCCGCCAGAATCTGCGTTGGATGGAATTCGTCCGTAAGTCCGTTCCAAACAGGCACTCCTGCGTATTCTGCGAGGGTTTCGACTATCTCCTGTCCAAAACCCCTGTATTCTATTCCGTCATACATTCTGCCCAGGACTCGAGCAGTGTCCTTAACGCTTTCTTTTTTGCCGAGATGAGAACCTTCGGGGCCAAGATATGTCACGCAAGCGCCCTGATCGAATGCAGCGCTTTCAAAAGCGCACCTTGTCCTCGTCGAAGATTTTTCAAATATCAGAGCAATTTTTTTTCCTTTAAGTCTCTGCTGTTCGCATCCGGCGATTTTAGCTTTTTTAAGGTAAAATGAGAGATCGAGAAGAAATTTTATCTCTTCCTGCGTGAAATCAAACAACTTCAAGAAATTCCTGTTTCTAAGATTGAAAGGCATAAAAGCTCCTTTGAAAAAAGTTTTCCAAAAAATAATTCGGGAATTTTACGGAGATGTTAGCAGAAAAGATTTTTTTTTTCAACACTATAGTTCTTCTCTTTGTATTATTTAGACCCAAAACTTTCGATGAATTTTCATTCGATAAATTTTTTAATAATGCCTGCAATAAGATTTTACTGTTTTACGCTATGTTTTTTTGTGATATAAACTCTGTGAATATGAAAAAAGAAACCGGTTCAAAAAAGCGTATTTCAGCACTAATATTTCAGGACAAAGATGCAGACGCAAAGCGTCTCAAGCATTCTCTCGATAAACTCGGATTATCCGTTTATGTCTCTAAAAAACGATCGGCTCTGACAAGAAAAACGATTGAACTTAAGCCGGACATTGTCCTTTTCTTTTCATACGAAAGTTCTAAAAAAAACAGGTCAACTTACGAAAAATACAAAGAAAATATTTGGCTAAAAAAAACAGGATTGATTTTCATTTTGAAAAGCGAAAGACAGATCTCCGATTTACCGGATTTTTTATCTCCCGGAGATGATTTTATCATCTCGCCGTATAAGATCTCGGAATTGAAATCGAGGATGCAAAAATGCATAAAATCTAAAAGACGCGTCCGCAGGTCTTCCATACACAAAAAAACAAAGACCGATAATAGCACATCAGAAACTCATTACTTGAATCTAATTGAAAATAATCCCGCCGCCATAGCCATACACACCGGCGGAAAGATTGTCTACGCAAATAAAAAAGCTATTGAACTTGTCGGCGCGAAATCCCGGAAAGAAGTCATGGGTATGCCCGTTTTTGATTTCGTCCATCCGGATTACAAGTCAATTGTCGCCCAGAGAATAAAACTCGCTCAGGAAAAGGGCATGCATTCTGAGACAATTGAAGAGAAGTTTTTGACTCTCGATAAAAGAGATATTGATGTCGAAGTAGCTTCGTTCCCGGTAATTTATGAAAATCAAAAATCAAGTCTCGTGGTATTTTGGGATATAACAGGGCTGAAGGTAATTCAGCGCAAGCTCAAAGAATCCGAAGAAAAGTTCAAACAACTTTTTGAAAACTTACCCGACGGAGTGTTTCTTGTCTCTTTATCCGGAAAAAAAAGCGGCGCTGTAATAGATACAAATGCTTCAGCGGAAAAGCAGACCGGCTTCAACAGAGAAGAACTTCTTTCCAAAAATGTATTCAAAAATCCCGAAGTCAGAATTTTCGACCCTCAACTTGATTTTGATAATGAAAACCTAACCCCTGAAAATTTTCGCTTCCTCTTCTCTGAATCCAAATGCAGAAAAGACAAATCTAAATACTGGGCGGAAATTTTGACAAGCTCTTTTAATAGAGGCGAAGACCTATACGCTATTTCCGTCTGGAGAGACATTACAATCCAGAAAAAGGATGAAGAAAAAATACTAATGCTGTCTCATGCGGTTGAACAGTCTTCTTCACTTATAATGATAACGGACGCAGATGGTATTATTGAATACATCAATCCGAAATTCACTGCAGTTACCGGTTATTCTTCTGAAGAAGTTGTCGGTAGTAAACCGCATTTTCTGAAATCTGGCGAAACAACCGAAGCTGAATACAAAGCACTTTGGAAAACAATCAAATCGGGCAAAACTTGGAAAGGCGAGTTTAAGAATAAAAAGAAAAACGGTGATTTTTACTGGGAATCCGCAGTAATTACGCCAGTAAAAAATTCATGGGGAAAAATTATCAGATTTTTCGCAATAAAAGAAGATATCACCGCATTCCGTCAGCTGCATCAGCAACTCGCTCAGGTTCAAAAACTCGATTCAATAGGCATTCTTGCCGGAGAAATGGCTCATGATTTCAGAAACATTATCTCTGTCATCAGCAATCTTGCAGAAATTATCATTATGAAAAAAGAGACCGGCGAGGATTTCAACCAGGAATTAGATTATGTAAAACAATCATGCAAAAAAGCTTCCGACCTGACGAACCGTCTTTTGACTTTCAGCCGCAAACAGGAGTTTACTCCCTCTGTTATTGATCTTAACGAAGCGATTGTCAATTTTGAAGAGATGGCAAGTCACCTCATCGGTGAAGATGTAAAAATTGAACTGATTATTTCTTCTGAATCACAGCTAATCAAAGCGGACCCTATCCAGATAGAACAGATTCTAATAAATTTAACCTTAAACGCCAAAGACGCGATAACACAAAAACCCAATACGTCCAAGATTATCTCAATTGAAACTGAAAATATTTTTATAGATGACGACTACGCTTCATATCATGTCGGTATTTATCCCGGAGAATATGCCGTTTTTTCAGTAACAGATTCCGGCGTGGGAATGACTGATGATATTTTGCATAGAGTTTTCGAACCTTTTTTCACGACAAAAGAAAAAGGCAAAGGCTGCGGACTCGGTCTTTCTATCGTCTATGGTATAGTAAAACAAAATCGGGCAGGTATAAATTTTTACAGCGAACCAGGCAAGGGAACAACCGTAAAAATATACTGGCCAGCAGTTTCCTGCGATCAACTGCCTGAATTATCGGAACATCGGGAAAAAAACCTGATAGGAGGCTCTGAAACAATTCTCATAGTCGAAGACAACAAAGAATTGAGAAAACATTCCTCTGAAATACTGAGAAGCCTCGGCTACAATGTCATAGAAGCCGATAACGGCGAATCTGCCCTAAAGATAATCGAATCTGCCGGTCATAATATTGATATTGTTTTCACCGACATAGTGATGCCTGTTATAGATGGAGAAGAATTAGTTAAAAGAATTTCAGAAATCCCTCCGCACATGAAATTTCTTTTCTGTTCTGGATATCCAAACGGCCACAGGGTTATGAAAGGAAATTTATTGACAGAAAAAAATTTCATTCAAAAATCATACCCCGACAGCCTTCTTGCAAAAAAAATCAGGAATATACTCGATTCAGAAGACAAATAGACAATCATCTCGGATGATTTGATACCGGAAGCCATGCGAGACAGGTAAGATCAGGGATAATATTTTTCTTTTTAGGCAGTAATTTTTCTTTTTCTACTCTGATTGCTGAAATATCATATTTATTCTGAAGAACACTGATTTCTTTATCGAGCTCTGAATTTAGCGATTTTTTTTGTTCCAAAACTTTTTCATAATTTTCTCTCGCTCTAGCGGCTTCTCTGCTCTTTTTATTGACTCTGGAAACACTTCTCGCCGAAGTCGCCGCTCTGCCTATGTTCGAAGCGCTTATCCTTCTGCCTCCCAAAAAAGCTCCAATGAATGTCGTGCCGAAAGATATGGCGGACTGCGATTTCTGATCAGTCACTTCGTCTTTTTTTCTCTCAAATGACTGTAGGGTTTTTCTTTCTTTCTCTTCTATCTTCTGAAGTTTCAAGGCGTATTTTTCTCTCAGTTTTTCCACTTCAAGATCTCTTTTCTCTCTGAAAGATTGCGATATTCTCAGCCTGAATCCGTTTTCATCTTCACCGGGTAAAGATTTCAGTTTCAAAGAGGGAATTACACTGATGTCTAAAAATGCGTTTCTTGCAATCCATTCTATAAAATTCTTTTCGGCATCGCCGTAGTATTTCTCCTTTAAGGCTTCAGAAGGTATTTCTTCGAAACCGGCATTTTTATCTTGAGGTTCCGATTCCAATGATTTTATAATACCTTCGGAGTTTTCGGCTTTTTCCAGATCCGGAGCGCCGTATAAATCTGATAAAGGCGCTATATAAGAATACTTTTTCTCAAATAGAGTTGATTTATCATCTGTCTCGTAAAATATTTTTCCGGATGTCAATATCATCGGTTTGTATAGTATATTTTGGGCTTTATGGAAATCATCTCCTCTGTATATGAAATATTCCTTTATCTTGTCAGGGATCAGAGGTTTCGGTGAAATTTGTATGTTATCTCCGGAGTCATATTTTTCCTCATGTATCTTTTGCTCCTGTCTTTCTCTGTCGGTTTCGGATATAAATGCAAACCTTTTCAGCTGTTCTTTGGTCAAAGGTCCTCTGAGATAAGAAAGAGCCCACCTGGTCTTGAAGAGCAAGTTTTTTTTGTTATGAACGTTTCTCATCAAAAATACTCTTTTGCCAATACTTGAAATCTGATTTGAAATTTCTTTTTTCTGCAGTCCGATTTCCGATCGGACTCCTTCCAGCCCTTCGAGAAGTTTTTCTTTATCCCTCGCTGTCTGCAGTCTTCCAATAAACCATGTCCCGATGTTTGAAAGCCCTTTATAGTCTAAATCAGCCGGATTTTGTGTAGCGAGGACAATTCCGAGTCCATAGGCTCTCGCTTGTTTTAGAAGTGTCAAAAGCGGAGGTTTTGACGGAGGAAGGGATACCGGCGGAAAATAACCCATGATCTCATCCATGTAAAAAATCGCTCTTAAACTCGATGTTCCGGGCTGAGACCTTGTCCAATCGAGAAGATTTGTGAGAAAAAGAGATACGAAAAACATTTTTTCATTATCGTTGAGGTGAGATATGGAGAAAATGCTTATTCTGGGTTTTCCTTCATTGCTGTAAAGAAATCTGTCCATGTCGAGAGGCGCTCCCTGAGTCCAAAGAGACATAGAAGGAGAAGCCAGTATGTTGTTGAACCTCATAGACAACGAAAACCTGTCTTTGTCAGGCAAAAATGAATTTATATCCGCTACGCCGATTTTTTTCATTGGAGGTTTCTGTATTGTCCTTATCAATTCCTCAAGACCAAGATTCATACCTTTTTTCCAGTAAAAATCGAAGATGTTCGACAAAAGGACATGTTCTCTGCTTTTTATTGGATCCCCTTCAATGCCGACAAGATTCAATAAACTTGTAACCACGGAATTTGCTCTCTCGGAAAGACTCTCGATGTCAGAGAGGATTGAGCTCGAGGGAGCATCCAGAGATTTCAAAATAGACACAGGCTCCGTAGCGCTGCTTCCCGGAGTGTAAATTCGGAATTCCGCTGAATTTTTCAATAGTTTTATCCTGCCGGCGTCTTGATGCCATTCAGCTATTCCATTTCTCCACAGATTCGCCTGTTTTTCGGCGTATTCCGTCTCACTGAGACCTTCTTTTCTCGCCTCGTCAGGATCTATCCACGGGAGGAAATCCTCTTTTTTCAAATCTGGAAATGTCAGCAGAAGATTGGATATATCTCCTTTTGGATCTATCACTACAGCCGGAATACCGTCTATAGCGGCTTCTTCGAGGAGTGTAACACATAAACCGGTTTTGCCGCTGCCGGTCATGCCAAGGCAGACAGAATGAGTCAGCAAATCCCTTGAATCATAAAGAACATAATCGCCAAGCGCGTCAAGGTCATTCTGGTATATTTCCCTGCCTATGTAAAAAAGTCCTAATTTCTCGTAATCCATTGTTTTTCCCCTTCATCTTAGGTTTGTTTAATTTTAC
Source organism: Caldifarciminota bacterium (assembly GCA_016929715.1). Taxonomy (GTDB): domain Bacteria; phylum SDB-A; class SDB-A; order SDB-A; family SDB-A; genus JAFGIG01. Next base: position 8,819 of record JAFGIG010000090.1, on the reverse strand, counting down.
CATTTCCTCAATTGCAAATGGAGATTTACAGTTGCAAAAAGCGTTTTTCGCGTTTGCAAAAAAGGAAGATTTTAGGTTATTATTAATATTTACAATCAAAGGAGGCTCGACATGCGTTATTTTTACATGATTTTAATCGTATTGTTTATTGCATTTATTGCTATTTTCGCATTTCAAAACAGAGAAACAGCAACACTGTCATTTCTCGGATGGAAGACAAGCATGCCTATCGCGTTTGGAGTAATAATTGTTTATATACTTGGGATGATTACAGGAAGCAGTGTCAGCGTCTTTTTAAAAAAAACATTTAAGGAAGCAGGCAAATCTAAGAATTCCGGGGAAAAGTGACGTATCCTTTGAGCAATAGCAAAGTGTTTTCAATTCCCTCTGTGTGAGTTCTCTCATACCCGTGAGATGCTGAAACTCCCGGTCCTAAAAGTCCGTGTTTAAAATCGTATCCTGCGTGAAGAGCCATATCAGCATCCGAACCGTAGAACGGATATATATCGACTGCGAAGTTCAGTTTTTCTCTTTTTGCAATTTCAACAAGTCTTGATGTGATATCATAATCATAGGGTCCGTTCGAATCTTTAGCGCAGACAGACACTTTGAATTCGTCTGTTTCGAGATCGTCTCCAACCGCTCCCATATCGACGGAAATCATTTCAACTGCATCATCCGGCAGTCCCGAGCAAGCCCCATGACCTACTTCTTCGAAAGTCGTAAAGAGAATGTAAACTTTACGGGTCAGCACAATATTTTTTTCCTTTATGAATTTGGCAAGAGAAAGAAGAATTCCCGAACTTGCTTTGTCGTCGAGGTGCCTGCTCTTTATAAATCCGCTTTGAGTCAGGACTGTTCTCGGGTCGAAAGACACAAAATCACCCGCGCAGATACCAAGAGCCTGCAGGTCTTTCTTTTCTTTTACTTTTTCGTCGACAACTATCTCAATGCTCGCGTCATCTCTTTTGTCTTCACCGACAGTTCTGCTGACATGGACGGAAGGTTTAAGAATCTGGACGGTTCCGGAATAATTTTTCCCTTCGCGTGTGTGTATCGTGCAATTTTCACCTTCAATGTTGTTTTCCGGATAGCCGCCGATTTTAGTCAAACGTAATCTTCCATTTGGTTTCAGAGAGCGGACCATTGCGCCTAATGTGTCGACGTGAGCCGCGAGTATTAAAGGGTCCCCTTCTCCGCCGAGATCGGTCAATATGGATTTTTTGTTAGTATAACAAGGTCTGTATCCTATAGATTCCAATTCTTTATATATTGCCTTCTCTATTTTTCCTGTGAATCCTGATGGACTTGGTATTTTGCACAATTCCAATATCATTTCTACAGCGTAATCAGTATATTCCTTCAAAAAAACTCCTTTTCCTTTTGTAAATTAAGATAAAATACAGGGACGGCATCAGCCGTCCCTGTAAAAAATATTTTTACCTGACAATTACGAACTTGTCTCCTGAAGAATGTTCCTGGGCACAGACACGGTAAAAATAAGTACCCGAAGAAACCAAAACTCCTCTTTGATCTCTACCCTCCCATTCGTGAGTATATCTGCCCATTGTCTGCTCTCCTTCGAAAATCGTCGCGATTTCTCTACCTGTGATATCGTAAACTGAAACCTTGACAACTGAGGGCATGCCGAGAACGTAAGATATCATTATGCGGCCGCTTGTGGGATTCGGGTATGCTCTTAGCAAGTTCAACCCGCCTTCGAAAATAGGTTGCTCGGGTTCTTCCACGGAAGTGAGTCCAGACGAAAGAGAAATAGAAACATCGTCGAAATAATAACCCTCGGCGTTGTCAGCGGGGTTTGAAAAGAAAAGCCAGCAAACCCTGACTGTCCCGTCGTAATCGAGTATAAAATTCTGCTCCTGCCATGAAGGCTGGCTTCCCGTGTATATCGAATCATAAGGAGAGTAAACCCATTTGCCTGTGTATCCCTGAATAGGATTTATCAGCGACCATGTCGATCCTCCGTCAGTTGAAATCTGAACCTGAACTTTGTCCTTATTATCATAAATTTCGTATTTGTGCCAAAAACTCAATTCACTGCCGTTTGATATCGTCAGGTCATGTGTTGCAACCCTTGAATTGACTATTGAATTTGCATAAGTCCAGGAATTTTCAACTCCGCAATACATTGATTTGACAGGACTATAGGAGGAATGCTGAGTGACATGCCAGCTTGTTGAACCAAAAAATTCCCAGTTAGTCAGAGTCCCTTCGAAATCCTCGGTGAAAGCTTCTCCGACAAAAAGAGTAAATGTGTCGTAAAATACGTCAAGGCTTTCTGTCTTAAGTTCGAAAACGAGGTCCAAGTAGGAAGGTTCAGGGCAGTTTTCTGAAATCGAAAGTGAAAACTGTCTGTAGAGTTCAACTGTTTCTCCAAAATTTATTGTCTGCGGATTCTCGGAAGAATCAATAACTGTCACAAAGGGGTTCGAACATTTGAGCTTAACAATCGGATTGACTGCACCCGCACTGCCGAGGTTCTCAATAACCGGCGTTAACAAGAGAGTATCTCCAGGGGATGCCGATCCAGGACCTTTGAGCGAGACAAAACGGATTTCAGGCGAGTTCACAGAAATTTGAAATGAACTTGTCCAAGTGCTGTCGTTCTGGTCAAAGCACTGGACTGTCACGATGACTTCTGTGCTGTCAGGGACATTGTTCTGAACTGAAAAACCGGCTGAATTGGAAGAAACGACAGAATCCGAGGGGTCAATGTTTCCGAAAATCAAAGTATCCTGAGAAAATATTATCCCCGGATCGCCGCAGGAGAGAATGCCTTTCACCCCTTGAGCCTGGTTATATCCAAAATTAGAAACTTCAATTCTAATTGAGTAACTACAACCTGAGTTTATCTGCCCGTTCAGATAACCGCCTGTGAGCGAATCTATGCGCGTGAAGGCTATATATGAAGCTGAAGTCGAAACCGGCAAAGTGTCGAGAAAAGAAACGTAATCATGAGCAGTCACGCTAAATACTGCCGAAGGCGTGGATATGAAATTGCAGTTTATTACCGCGTTGCCCGACGCGTCAGTTAAAGCGCGAAATTTAAGAGATGGATCGTCTATGTCTGAAAGACAACAGAGAGCTCCTTCAAGGGGTCCCGATGCCCCCGAGACAGTGACATAATACCCGACAGATCCTTGGTTTACAATCGGATCGTAAGAGATATTAAAAAGTGAAGGTTCCTTTGAATATATGGGAATCTCGGGATCAGCAAAAAGGTTAAGTTCGGTTATGCACCAGTGCTGACCCTGTGTAAGTCCTGGAACCATCCTGTCTTTGCTCAAACCGTGTGCCGTTCCTATATTCCATACTTCATCTACAAAAACAGCTTCCGCGAGCCATATACAAAGCCACTCGGAAGGGCCGAACGAAGGCGGTGATCCCCACCCGTATCTTGCGTTGAACTGGACGGCAATGGCTCCACCACCGGGAGAATTGAAAAGCTTTTCGCCCATGCACTCGTGGTTGTCGAACCATCCTGGTTCGCAGGCAATTGAATGGACTACACCGAGTTTCGCTCCGTTGGTAGTTCCCGAAGCCGTGGCGCCGCTCAACATGGCTCCTCCCGGTTCATACCAATATACACCGTCGTAATTGCCGTGACCGCAGAGCTGACACCAGGCGTAACCCTGGTTGAAAGAGTCAGCAAAGCCCACAGGAAAAGACAGTGTATCGAGCTGATACATTTTATTATGCTCCCAATAAGCGGGAAGGCAGTTTTGAGTTATATAATTGCAGACTCTGTCGCCGTAGTAGTTTATGTTTGGCCAGAGACCTGCTCCCGCCATCAAAGATCTCTCGTGATAACTGAAGGCAGGGGTTCTTTCGTAGTCGAGAACCTTCGAAACCCATCGTTGAACTTCTACGGCGGAGTTTAGCGGAAATCTGCCCACATAGACATCGCTGTACCAGTCGCATCCGTCAATTCCGTATTCGCCGTAAATGTGATTCCCGTTTCCGTCCCAGTTCGACGAATAGGGGACAATATCCGAAAAATAAAGGTCTGAGGGAGTTGTTTCTGTGGTCGAATAGTTCCTTATTGGAATAATCCTCGCGCCAAAATTATCATAATCTCCGGCAAGAACTAGATATATCAGGCCATTGTTCTGATGCATGTCCTGAACGAAATTTCTGATTTTCTCCATGTTGTCGTAACCAGTGTAATTCGAGTATATCCATTCAGCAGAGACGACAGAGGATGAGAGACCTTTTCTTGATTTCCACTCTATGAGTTCGTCGAATTCACCGGACAGAGACTGCGGAGCTACTATTATATATTCATTCGCGGAGTCTCTTAAATCTCTCGTAAAGGGTTTGAATAAATAAACATCCCCGGGATTTTCCACCATTCCGAGGATCTCTTTCATAAAGACACGAAGTTGATTTTCGCTCAAAAAAACGCTTTCTCCGAGTCCTTCGTCATAATGTATCTGAATCCTGCAGTTTCTGAGGAAATACAAATCGCCTGTAGCAGGATTATACCTGAAAGGGTTCAGTTCGAAATTGCACAGAGAAAAACCGGATTTGACTCCCGTCGAAAAGCGGTCAACTGTGTTTTCAGGAATAAAACCGTTTTTTGAATAGACATCCAGGTCTTCAGAAGCCATAAAGAAAGGAACACCAAATTTCAAGAGCCCCTGGTTGGGAAAGATTTTGTAGTTTCCCAAGTATTCCCACGTCTCGTCTGCTGTTTCAACTTTTCTTACCACAGAGCCAGCAGGGATGCTGAATATCATTTTCAATGCCGGCAGTGATGGGCTTCCGATATCCGGAGGCAATATCCCGTTTTTAAGCGAAATGATTTTTCTGCCGTCTATGTCCTCAAAAGAAAATTCGTTATCACCGATTGAAAAATCATGCACAAGAACACTTGCATGAACCGAAGAAAACAAAAAAACAATGAGCAGGGCTGAGATTAGGTATATTTTCAAATTTTTCTCCTTGTTTTTCTATCTCACTAATATAAGTTTATCACCCGCGCTGAATGCGCCGGCGGACATTCTGTAAAAATAAGTTCCGCTTCCCACAAGTTTTCCTAACTCGTCTCTCCCATCCCATTCAACTCTGTAACTGCCCGGTCTCATTATCCCGTTTTGAAGAGTTTTTACCCCTCTGCCTGAAATATCATAAATTATTAAACTTACGTTCTCTTCTTGACCGATGCTGAATGATATTATGCCCCGGTTAGTCATCGGATTAGGATAGGCTGCGTTTAGACAGAATGAGAACACTCCCTCTATTCCCGGTTCTTCCTCTTCTTCCACTCCTATAAAACCCGAGCCCAGAGAAAGACTGACATCGTCAAAATAATATCCTTCTGCTGATATTGTCGGGTTGGAAAAGAACAGCCAGCAGAATTTCAAGGTTCCTTCTCCGTAAAATCTCACTTGCTGTTCCTGCCAGGTTGTCTGTGAACCTGTATAAATGGAGTCGTAAGGAGTGTATGCCCATGCCCCTGTGTATCCTTCTTCGGGATTGATGAGATTCCAGGTAGTTCCACCGTCAAGACTGTATTGGAGCTGGACTTTGTCGTAATTGTTAGCCATTTCATAATAATGCCAGAAAGAAAGAACGCTGTTGTTGACGTAGTGCAAATCAGGGCTAACAACTCTCGAATTAACAATCGAATTCGAATACTGCCAGGTCCCTTCATTTCCGCAATATATAGATTTCACAGGGCTGTGACTCCTGTGTTCGGTGACATGCCATGATGAAGGGCCAGAGAACGACCAGTTAGGGCCGCCTGTTTCAAAATCTTCCATGAAAGAAACACCTACGCCTATCCTGAATGTTTCTGAAAAAACCATCCCTCCCTGAGATTTCGTAACCAAAATCATATCAGCAAAATGCCCTTGAGGACATGAAGGGTCTACTGTAATTCTGAAAACACTGTCGAAATCAAGTTGTTGCTGGCTTAACAGGCTGTCTGAGAAAGCTATCGAGTCTATAACAGAAATATACGGATCCGATATTCTGCAGATAAATTCGATGTTTCTCGCCGTGCCGGATCCTTTGTTAAAAATATTGGCTGAAACACGGAAATCATCACCCGGTTCAATCGCCGAAGGACCGTCGAGGGAAGATACTTCAATTGAAGGTGAATTGACCATAACTCTTATCTGACTTGTCCATAAGGAGTCGTTAGAATCCACGCAGTTAATATTAAATTCAAGAAAAGTGCTGTCGCTAACTGAATTGGCTAGGGTTATTCCGAGCGTCTGATTGGTTTGAGACGTGTCCATTGAATTTATAGTCCCGTATAAAACAGTATCACTCATAAAAGAGACGTTTGGATCTGAACCTGAAAGGAATCCGTTCACTCCCTGGGCGGCGACACCTCCCCAATTTGTGACCTGAACAGTCATAGAATAAGATTGTCCGGGATTAATCTGACCGTCGCCGTTGCCTCCGGTTGTATCGCTAATGTGCGAATAGACAACATAAGGCAAAGAAGCGGAAACGACAGGCAATAACATAACATATCTGTAATAATTCTGAGAGATGACAGCAATTCTTACTGTATCTCCCGGATTCTGCGGTTCAATTCCGTAATAACTCATGTTTCCCGTGCCGTCGCCTCTTCCAAGGACATTTCCGTTTCTGGAGAATGCGACGAAACTCCCGGATGGCGCCTGCACTCCAAAAGAATCTGTGCCTGACAAAATCGCGTTCGCGTGAACAACAGACAGATGCTGGGGGACCTCATAATTCATCCTCATGTAGGGATCTCCAAAATGGTGCATAAGGTGATAGGTAACAGGTTTTGATGTCGATCCGCACCAAGACGAATAAAAAAGGTAGTATTTAGCATACATCATGGCCCAGCCCGGCCTGACATCGGCTTGGGTCCCTGTTCCGTAATAAGGATCGAACCAGGGCCACATATAATCGTATAGACCCCATGCGTAAACGTCATTGACGAAGGAATATGAGACTTCGCTCGCTGCATTCACTCCGAGAGCGCCTTTTCCGGTGATTCTGTGAAATCTTTCAGCAAAGACCTGAGCCCCGCTGTTGTATTTTCCCGTCAGGCAGTTTGTGGACATCACGAACGGGTATTTATTTTGTTCATTCTGCAGCTGATTTATGCTGTTTATAGAAAAATCAGGTTCTCCCCATCCGGTTTCGTAGCCGTGATCCCTGTGCTGAAGCATAAATGCTCCGCTATTTATCGCGGTGATAATCTGTGCCCCTGTCCCATACCAGTCTATCCCTGCCGGAACCGTCAAAGGTATGTAGCCGAGAGCGTTGAAATAATTGACCACAGTCTGAGTGTTGGCTGCCGTTGACCAAGCCATACCCGGAGTTGGATTGGGAGCCTGATATATTGCGTAAACCCTGACAGGGTCTTTGGACAGGGAATTCGCCCAGAAACCCCATATAACTTCTGCGCAAAGCTGAAACCATCTTTCATACTGCCATCCGCATGCGGAAATTGGGTTTTTGTAAAAAGGCATTTCAACTGTTGGATTTCTCTCGAGATCCAAATTTTTTGTTATCATGTCCCTCAGTTGATTTTCGTTCTGAGCGCATATTCTTCCTATAGCAAGATCCGGAAGATTGTCTCCGTCAACGTCCGCGTATATATTATCGGAGACACAATAGCTGTTATACATCGGAGAAGTGATTCCGTATCCATCGCCGCTGTTTGGATAGTCGGATAAAATCAAAACAGCCTCAGGCGGGATTGTCCAGCTGTAGTATGCGTTGCTTATAAAATTGTCTATGGCATTCCAAGTGCTTCCACCGATATCGGTCAGTGTGAATACCTGTGTAATTATGCCTTCTTCTACCCTGAAATCTTTTATGCTTTCTGCCCAGTTTATAAAAACGGAATCGTCGGGGATAATAATTATAAATTCCGCATTATCTTTCGATTCGGCAAGTGCTTCTGAAATTCTCGAGGAATAATCTATGACGGGAATTGATTGATAGTTAACTACGATGTTTTTCAACACAATATCGCTGTTTTTAGTCCTGAGCCTGTCATCTCCGATTCTACCGTTTCCTCCTTCAAATACGACGCTGAATTCTATATTTTCAAAAACGGTCAGGACATACGTCTGCGGGTTCCAAGAAAATGGAACTACAGTCACAGTAACGAGATCAACGCCTCGGAAGCTCCATTTCTGTGAAATGAAAACATTTTGGGAAGGAAAAGGTTCTTTTCCGTTGTAAACTGAATCTTCAGGCAGATATCTGAGAGGAGAATCGTCGTTTTCCGCTGGTATCTCAAAAGAAGGAACGGGCAGAATATCATTTATTACAACGGTTTTATAATTTTTAATATTCAGGAATATTTCTGCTCCCTTGGGCACCGCAATAACTCTTGAATAAGACGGCAGAGACGGTTTGCCCGGCTCTCCGGGTAACATAATTCCCGAAGCGGAAATTTCATGATAGTTTTTTCCGTTTACCGAAAAATCATTGATTTCAAAAAATCCGAGATTAAAAGTCAGGTCAATTTCTGTAATCCCTTCCCTTGCTATTTCGATATTCATCACATCGCTTCTGTCGGATTGAGCGCTGATTATACCTGAGAAAACCAATAGCGTGACTAAATGCAGGACAAATTTCACTGTGCCTCCTTTAATATGGGCCAATATTAAACACATGTTATTGCTTTAGCTTATTCTCCTTTTTGAAGAATTTTTATTTCTGTTTATTAAACCTAAAGGGGGCATAAAGCCCCCTTTATCATTTCCTACTATCTCACTACGACTATCTTATTGGCGTCAGTGAAAGAACCGGCGACTATCCTGTAGAAATATGTTCCGGATGAGACAAGAGCTCCT
>JAFGIG010000089.1 GCA_016929715.1 Caldifarciminota bacterium | reverse complement strand
GGCATCTGCAGTTATTCAGAACTAATACTCTAATACAGGAGATCGTTATGAAGAAGAATTATTTCACTTCTGAATCTGTGACCGAAGGGCACCCTGACAAACTTTGTGATCAGATTTCCGATGCTATTGTAGATTCGGCTCTATCACAGGATCCTGAAAGCAGGGTCGCCTGCGAAACTTTAACTACGACGGGATTGATAATGGTCGTCGGAGAAATGACAACACAGGCTTACGTCGAAATTCAGAACATCGCGAGGGATGTTGTTAGAGATGTCGGATATGACGATCCGAATTTCGGTTTCGACTACGAATCTTGCGCTGTAATATCTTCATTGCACGATCAGACCCGTGATATTGCCATGGGCGTTGACACAGGCGGTGCCGGAGACCAGGGAATGATGTTCGGTTTCGCATGCAGGGAGACTTCCGAGCTGATGCCTCTGCCGATTATGTTAGCGCACAAACTGACTATGAGGCTCGCCGAGTTCAGAAAGACGACGAACGAATGCATCCTCAGACCTGACGGCAAATCACAGGTGACTGTTGAATATGATGACGGCATGCCCAAGAGGATTGACGTAGTCCTCGTGAGTTCACAGCACTGTCCTGAAATGAAATCCCAAGAACTTAACGATGTAATTAAAAACGAAATAATCCTAAAAATCCTGCCAAGGGAGTTGATAGACAGCGACACAAAGATTTTGATAAATCCAACGGGAAGATTTGTCAGCGGAGGACCATCGGCGGATTCGGGTCTGACGGGGAGAAAACTCATGGTGGATACTTACGGAGGTTACGCAAGGCACGGAGGGGGAGCTTTTTCCGGAAAAGACCCGACCAAAGTTGACAGAAGCGGCGCTTACCTGGCGAGGTATCTGGCAAAAAACGTTGTCGCGTCAGGAATAGCCGACAAGTGCGAAATACAGATAGCCTACGCTATAGGCGTTTCCGATCCTGTATCGCTGTTAGTTGAAACTTTCGGAACAGGAAAAACAGATGAAAATAAAATATCTGAAACCCTTAGAAAGCTTGTGGATATGTCCCCAAGGGGAATAATCAATAGGTTCAGCCTAAAAAATCCAATATACAGGAAAACAGCTGTCTATGGACATTTCGGAAGGGAAAACGAAGGGTTCCCGTGGGAACTGACCGACTTAGCCGATGAATTGAAAAAGACAGTCTAATCGTGAAATATGCTTCGGGTATAAGATTATTTTTCACAATAATAATATCCGGTCTGGCTCTGACGAGCCTTGCCTCGCTTATACTTGTCGATCGGTCTATTTCCCACGCGAGGGAATCACAAACCCTTTCACTCGACATAGAGACTGAAATACTCGAGAAATACCTTGAGAAAACAAACACTAATGATTATTCCGTTTTCAGGCCTTATTTCGATTTTGTATCCGCCGACAGTTCTTTATCTGATTTCAATAAAGCCTCTATAGCTTATTTTGTCCTGCCCGATGGAAATAAAATATTTGTCGGAAGAAACACTGAATATATCGAATCTCTTGGTATCTATAGAAATGTCATAGCTGTTGCGCTCGCGCTTACAGTCCTGCTTTCGCTTATAGCCATTGTAATGTTCACCAGAGAGAATGTTCAAAAACCTCTTAAAATAATGGGTGAGCTCACCAAGACAAATCCGGAACCGGAAAACCTCATCAAGAGCATGAAGAGCATAATAGTCGATCTTGAAGAAAAAAAGATAGAACTCGAAAATCTCTATTCCCTTGAGAAACAAAGAGCCAGAAGAACTGATTTGAGAAGCGGGGCGGTCCTGCAAAGCCTCAAAGCGGGAATAATCGACGTCAACGCGGAAGGGAAAATCGTTCAGACCAATTTTGAACTTGTAAAAATTTTGGGAGAATCGGCGGAAAATCTGACAGGAAATCTCGATGAGTCTGTTCTTCCCGAAGAAACAGTGACAGCTGTATATGATTGCCTGCGGGAAAAGACTCCCAAGAGGATCAGAATTGACTTAAGCGGAAAGATAATAGAGCAAATTGTTTCGCCTGTAATGGAATCAAGTCAGATAGTCGGAGCTGTGTCAGTGTTTTACGACATGACGGAAACAGTTCTCCTGGAGAGAATGTTTTTGACCAGAGAGAAGATGCTGTCTCTGACTGAGATTTCAGCCGGAGTGTCACACGAGTTCAGGAATTCAGCGGGAGTTCTGCTCGCCCTCGCCACGGCCATTCACCAGAAGCATGGGGATGAAAACGCCGAACTTCTTCTGGATGAGACCAAGTCTCTTGTAGGGATAGTGGAAAATTTTTCCCGCCTCGCACTGAGGAAAGACAAATCATTCGTAGAATTTGACCTAAGGGAAATGACAGAAGAGATTAAGAAATTTTACAGATGGAATTTCAAAACAGACCTGAGGCAGAATGTTTTCAAAGGCGACAAGGACCTGATCAGAAGAGCGCTCATAAATGTTTTGCAGAATTCAGTTGAAGCATCCCAATACTCTCCGGCGGACATACTCATTACTGCCGATAAAATGGATAGTTGGCAGAGGATAGAGATAACTGATAAGGCTGGAGGAATCAAAGAGGAGCACATTGAAAAGATAAAAGCTCCGTTTTATACTTTGAAAAAAGAGGGAGTCGGCCTTGGACTTTCCATAGTTGAAAAGATAATTCAAATGCACGGCGGCTCACTTGAGATAAAGAATTTCGAAAAAGGGCTGAAGGTGACAATGACGTGGAGCTGCGATGAATAGAGTTCTCATCGTCGAAGACAAAAAAAACCTTCGGGTCGCGTTAAAAGCATTTCTCTCTGAAGCCGGTTTTTCTGTTTTTGAGGCTCAGGATTTATCTGAAGCGAGAATTTCACTTACTAAAATATTTCCCGACATAGCGGTGATAGATGTAAGACTTCCTGATGGGAGCGGATTGGACTTTTTGGACGATATGGCCGCCGAAGGCAAAAGCGTCATTGCGGTGATGATGAGCGCATACAGTGATGTCCCTGTAGCGGTCAGCGCTATGAAAAAAGGAGCTAAAGATTTTGTCATTAAACCTTTCGAACCTTCAGACCTCATAGGGATTATAAAGAGAGAGTTGTCATTTTTAAAGAAAAGTTCAGACCCAGAAGAATATTTCGAGCCGGTGGGAGT
>JAFGIG010000088.1 GCA_016929715.1 Caldifarciminota bacterium | reverse complement strand
GGGAAATATGGAAATTCAAAGCAGGGGGATGGATTACAACCGAACCGGCAGTGTTTGAAGGGACTGTCATTTTCGGAAGCATGGATCATTTTATCTATGCCTTAGATGCCGCCACCGGCAGGGAAAAATGGAGATTTAATTCGGGAGGATCAATTGAGTCGAGTCCTGTTGTATCGGGCCAAAAAGTATTTTTCGGAAATTACGACAGCTATCTTCGAGCATTGGATATAAAAACCGGAATTGAAATATGGAGGTTTGAAACCGGCAGTTGGATAGAATCGGCGCCTGCTTGCCATGGCGGGAATGTTTTTATTGGGAGCTGGGACAGCTGTCTTTACGCTTTGGATGAAGCAACAGGAAAATTGAAGTGGAAATTCAAGACCGGGGGCGATATTTATTGCGCTCCGGCGATTTCTGAAGAAATTGTTTTTCAAGGAAGCTCAGACGGTTATCTTTACGCAATAGACATCCGCACCGGTGCTGAAAAATGGAGATTCAAAACAGGTCGATCCATCGAATCGACACCCGTAACAGCCATGGGCAAAGTATTTTTCGGCAGTCATGACGACTGCTTATATGCTCTTGATATTTTTTCGGGAGCTGAATCATGGAAATATAAAACCGGAAGCTCTGTAGAGACCCGCCCTTTTGCCGCGGGAAATCTCATTATCTTCGGCAGTCATGACCACCTGCTTTACGCTCTTGACGGAGAGAGCGGAGAGGTGATTTGGGACATTAAAACAGGAGGTAAGATAACTTCAAGCCCGGCTGTCTCTGAAGGGATTGTTTTTTTCGGAAGCTATGACAATTATTTCTACGCCGTTAAAATAGATTAGCCACACAGAAGCGGTTTTTTCTATTTTGACTTGATTTTATAGGGATTATATCGGAAAATTCGTTCTTGAATTAGGCTTGCGCTCATTTAACAGCGTGATGATTTTTAAAACGCCCTCGTAGCTCAGTGGATAGAGCATCGGTTTCCTAAACCGGGGGTCACAAGTTCGAATCTTGTCGGGGGCGATAAGTATATCTTAAAGGAGAGAAAATGACTAAAAATCTTCCTCATCAGGAAATAGGTCACGATGATGCTTTTATAAAAAACGTAAAAAAAATCGTTCTTCTTATAAAAAAATACCCCTATCATACAGCAATTGGAGTCATCGCCGTGATTTCATTTATTGTCCTGCTGGCGAATCTCTTCGGCAGGAAAGGCGCATCGCTTAAAACTCAGGATCAGATTCACCAGGCAATGAACTCATACGAAGCCCTGAACTACGGAGAAAACACACAGGAAGTTCTTATGAGCATAGGACAGTCCATGGAAAAGCTTTCCAAGACATCTGCGCAGGACACTCTTTACAGAGGTTTGATAACGACACTGGAGGGATATGCATTTGCCCTTCAGCTTCAATACCAAGCCGCGGCTGAGAAATGGCAGAGGGTATTCAGCGGGGAAGTAAACTCCCCTAAAATAGTCCACTTGGTCGCCACATTGAGTTTTACGGATATGGTGGATCCCGTAAATTCAGTGTCAATTATATTCCCAAAACTTAATGAATTTTTCATCGAAGATTCCGGACTGGCCATGCTCGCTTTGCTCGACGCGGGAGAGAATGCCGCTTTGACAATCATGTATGACACGACTTCTTTTCCTGATTCCATTGTAGATCAGATCTTTGAAATGGGTAAGACAGCCCTGGATTTTTCAGCTTTCAACATTACTAATATGTCGCTGAAAAATGAAGCCTTTCTATACAGGGAATTGCTGAATGTCGCCTATCAGGTCAAAAACAGCAGAATAGACAAAGAACAGTAAGTCCGGTTTTAAAGATAGTTTTGTTTTCAGCGCGAACCCCATTTTTTCTTGAGCTGTTCGACTGACTCCTCGAGGGATTTCTTTTTCTTTTTTCTCTTTTTTGTGTTTTTCTTTTCCAGGGCTTTCATACTCAAATTTATGCGTTTGAGTTCCTGATCGACAGTCAGAACTTTGACTTTTACTTTTGCCCCAACTGATACGAATTCTTCGGGCTTTAGAACAAACGACGACGAAAGTTCGGATATGTGGACAAGTCCGTCTATGTGAACCCCGATATCCACGAAAACCCCGAAATTAGTGACATTTGTGACGACTCCCTGGAGGATCATCTGGGGTTTAACGTCGGAGATGTCGGTTACTTCTTCGTTGAAAAGAAACATTTGAAAATCTTTCCGTGGATCTCTTCCGGGATTTTTAAGTTCAGCAATAATGTCGAGAATTGTAGGGAGCCCGAATGCATTTGTTATGAATTTTTCAGGTTTGACCGACTCAACCGCTTTTTCATCGGATATTAATTCGGTGACGGTTTTACTTAAGTCTTTGGCGATATTTTTGACTACAAAATACGATTCCGGGTGAATACCCGTTGCATCGAGAGGCTCCTGCCCGTTCTTTATGCGCAAAAAACCGGCGCTCTGCTGAAAGGCTTTTTCTCCATACATACGGACATCTAAAAGCTGTTCCCTGGTATTAAATGCTCCTTTGTCTTTTCTATGGTTGACTATGTTTTTTGCCAGAGTTTCTCCTATGCCCGAAACATATTTTAAAAGATGATATGAAGCCGTATTCAGATCAACTCCGACTCTGTTGACCACGGATATGACAACTGAATCGAGTTTGTTCTTTAGAAGCGTCTGAGAGACATCGTGCTGATATTGTCCGACGCCTATGGCTTTCGGGTCAATTTTCACAAGTTCGGAAAGGGGGTCCTGAAAACGTCTGCCTATTGACACAGCTCCGCGGACAGTGATGTCTTTGTCCGGGAATTCCTCTCTTCCTGTTTTTGAAGCGGAATAGACCGAGGCTCCAGCCTCGCTGATCACGATCACGGGAATACCGCCGTCTTCCATAGCTTTTTTGACAATGTCTTCGGTTTCCCGCGATGCTGTTCCATTGCCTATGACCACAGAACGGACACCATGTATTTTAGCTGTTTTTGCCAGCCTTTTAGATGAATCGGATAAGGTTTTTTCCGAGCCGACAGCGAAAAAAACAAAATCTTCCATTAAGTTTCCCGTTTCGTCGAGAACTACAGTTTTACAGCCGGTTCTGTATCCGGGATCGACTGCCATTACTTTCATCTGTCCGGCTGGAGGGGAAAGGAGAAGATTTTCAAGATTTTTTGAAAATATCTCGACCGCTTCGAGATCTGATTTTTTCTTGAGTTCAAGCCTTATATCGAGTTCTATTGAAGGTATAATAAGCCTTTTGAGAGAATCTTCGAGGATTAGTTCCAGAAAATCAACTCGCGGATGAGCGGCGCTGAAGAGCAGTTCTGAAACAAGAGATGAATAGGAATCTTTGACAGCAGTGATTGCCGACTTAAGAACTTTTTCTCTTTCTCCTCGCGTTATAGCAAGATATCTGTGGGAAGGAATAGATTTAACTTTCTCAGTGAAATTATAGTATTTTTCGAATTTTGACCTCTTGTCTGCCCATCCTTCGGCCGCTGTGACTATAATCATTCCGTTTTCTCTTAAATAATCACGCGC
>JAFGIG010000087.1 GCA_016929715.1 Caldifarciminota bacterium | reverse complement strand
GATCCACGTGCCCTATCGTGCCTATATTCAAATGAGGCTTGCTCCTCTCAAACTTCTCCTTCGCCATATCCCTCTCCTTTGTTGAATATAAAGTTGAGTTTAATCCTTTAATCTACAACAGATTCAGAAATAGATAACCCGATTAAATTATATAAAAAACTATAACTTAACCTAGATAAATAAAATCCTTGCGGATGTATTCAAAAGACTATGAATTTGACATATTTTTAAAAACATGTCAAGCATATTTTATAACCATAAAACACAACATAGCATCAATATCCGCATATTTTCTTCAAAAGCTGATTTCTGTCGTATTCTGAAAGCTTTTCGTATTTCAAAAATTGCATGGTGTAACTTGCTTTTCCTTTTGTAAGGCTTCTTATTGACGAAGCGTAACCAAATGTTTTTGCCAAAGGAACCTGAGCGTGAATAAGCTTGCTTTTCTTTTTTTCTTCGATATGCGATATATCAGCAGAAAGAGAATGAAGGCTTTTAATTACTTCTCCGAAATAATCGTCCGGAATGAATATCTCAAGACTCATTAAAGGTTCCAAAATCAAAGGTTCGGCGGCTACGCATGCTTTTTCAAAAACTTCTTCGAGGGATGAGAGAACTACCGTTTCATTTATGCTGTCTTCCGCCTCTACTCCGTAAAGTCTGCATTCGACGCCCATCAGAGGAAAACCCGCAATTGGGCCGGGAAAATAATAACTCTTGAATTCTTCGGCATATTCTTCGACAGCTTTTCTGACAACTGCGTTGTCGTTGAACTTCCAATCTTTCGGAACAACAAAGATGTTTTTATGATCTTCACTTGGTTTAACTTCCAGCGATATTCTTACCAAAAATTTTTTTCCGCCAAGTGTTTTAACGACTTCAGAGACTGTCTTATTAGGTCTGCCTACGCTTTCTCTGTATGCAACTCTCGGGTTTCCAAGTTTAACCGGTATCTTAAAATCTCTTTTCAGCCTTTCCGCGAGAATGTCTATGTATAGTTCTCCCATGCCTGAAATAATCAATTGTCCGGTTTCCTTGTCTTCGGCAAATCTAAACGTAGGATCCTCCTGCGCGAAGAGTCCTAAGGTTTCACAAAGTTTATCTAAATTAGCAGAGGTTTTCGGTTCAACAGCGACAGAAACTATCGGTTCGGGAAACGAGGGCTCCTCTAAAAGAAAATCCCTTTTGTCCTCGCTGATTGTATTTCCAGTATAAGAACTTTTCAAGCCGGTCACTCCGACAATATCCCCCATTGTCGCCGAATCTCTCTCGACTCGTTTGTCTGCGTAAATCCTGAATATTTTCTGAATTACTTCATTTTTTCCGTTTGTCAGATTCTTCAGGGGCTGTTTAGTTTTCACCGTTCCTTCGTAAACTCTTATAAAATGAACTTTTCCGACGTGTTCATCGAGAATCATTTTGAAAACAAGACCGAGAAAAGGGGCATTCGGTTCGAGCGTTATTTTTTTCGGTCTCGAGTATTTTAATGTTAGAACTTCAATTTCTTTGGCGTCCAGAGGGGACGGTAGATAGTCCACTATCGCGTCAAGAAGAGGTTGGACTCCTATATTGCGCCTTGAAGCTCCGCAAAGAACGGGCACTGCATTGCCTTGTATGACGAGTTTTCTTATTTCCGACCTGATCAGGCTGTTTTCGGCGTCACCATCGCTTATAAATTGCTCTGCAATTTTTTCGCTGAAATCGGAAAGATAGTCTATTAGGCGGTTTCTTTGTTCTTCAATTTCTTCGGCAATCTTTCCCTGGGGTGAACTTATCTCGAAATTCAATCCGTCAGTCGAACGGTTCCAGACATAAACTTTTCGTTCAATGACATCGGCTACTCCGGTGAAAGTATCTTCGTAGCCGAAAGGAATGTTCACAACGAGGGGATGCTGAGAGAATTTCTCTTTTATTTCATCAACCACCGATTTGAAATCCGCTCCCAACCGGTCCAGCTTGTTGATAAAAACTATTCTAGGAATCTTGTATTTGTCGGCCTGATGCCAAACCGTTTCGGACTGAGATTCGACTCCTTCAACGGCGCTGAAAATCACTGCTGCCCCGTCAAGAACTCTAAGAGAGCGTTCTACTTCACCAGTAAAATCAACATGTCCCGGTGTGTCGATTATATTTATATTTGCTTTCTTCCATATAAGAGAAACGACAGCCGAAGTAATCGTGATGCCTCTTTCTTTTTCCTGATCCAGATAATCGGTCGTAGCGCTTCCGTCATCGACCTCTCCCATTCTGTGGGTTTTTCCGGAGTAAAAAAGCATCCTCTCTGTTGTAGTTGTCTTGCCGGCATCGATGTGGGCAATTATTCCTATGTTTCTTATGCTTCTCATTTTTATTCTGTAGTTTAAAAAAACTCGGCAGCACGTTAAGAAATTTACTCTTCATGCTGCCGCAGTAGATAATTTTATTAAGAGCAGAGATTTACCACATATAACTGGCAAAAGCCTTGTTCGCTTCAGCCATTTTATGTGTGTCTTCTTTTTTCTTGATCGCTGCTCCCTCTTTATTGCTCGCGGCAATAAGTTCTGCGGCAAGTTTCTCCTTCATGGTTTTCTCGCTTCTCGCTCTTGCGGAGCCTAAAAGCCATCTAATAGCCAAAGCTATTCGCCTATTGGAGGGGACATCGACCGGTATCTGATAAGTCGCTCCTCCGATTCTCCTGGGCTTGACTTCAATTGTGGGCTTGACATTGTTCATGGCTTTTTCAAAAATCTCTATCGGATCGGCAATTTTCAGCTTCTGCGCCACTAAATCCAGCGCGCCATATACTATGGTTTCTGCAGTCCCTTTTTTGCCTTTTTTCATGACTACGTTGACGAATTTGCTTACGAGTTCGCTGTTGAAATTAGGATCCGGCGGTATTGTTCTTTTGTATGTCTTTCTCTTTCTTGACATCGGTTCCTCCGTTTATTTCTTTGCCTTTTTCGTTCCGTATAAGGATCTACTCTGCTTTCTGCCTTCGACACCCGCGGAATCGAGAACTCCTCTGACTATGTGATATCTGACTCCGGGAAGATCCTTAACTCTGCCGCCCCTTATTAAAACTGTCGAGTGCTCCTGAAGGTTATGTCCCTCTCCGGGGATATAAGCAGTAACTTCGTATCCGTTGCTCAGCCTAACACGGGCGACTTTTCTGAGAGCCGAATTGGGTTTTTTCGGGCTGGTCGTGTAGACCCTAACGCATACTCCTCTTTTTTGAGGACATTTAGTCAGAGCCGGAGCTTTTGTCTTTTTTACTATTTTCTTTCTTCCTTTTCTCACGAGTTGATTTATCGTAGGCATTATTTCCTCCAAAATTCAGACTGTCTGTTGACTTCGCTCTTCAGAACTCAGTATGACGACCGAATCCTCTTTCTTTTCTTCTACGTCTTCTTCGCCTTCGACTCTCATGGCTCTGTAATTTCTCAAGCCGGTTCCTGCGGGGATCAGATTTCCGACGATGACGTTTTCTTTGATTCCTTCTAAAGTGTCTCTCTTACCTTCAATTGCAGCCGATGTCAATACTTTTGTTGTCTCCTGAAAGCTCGCCGCGGAGATAAAACTCTCGGCTGTCAGAGCGGTCTTTGTGACTCCGAGAAGAATGTATCTGTAAGTTGCGGGCTTGCCTCCGGCTTTCAATATTCTATTGTTCTCTACGTTTACGGTTTTGCTGTCAACTATTTCACCCTCAATGAGGTTTGTGTCGCCTGAATCCTCTATTCTCACTCTTCTGAGAAGCTGCCTGATTATCAGCGCAATGTGACGATCAGCGATCTTGACTCCCTGAAGGCGGTAAACCTCCTGAACTTCGTTGAGTAAGAATTCCTGAACAGCCAAAGGACCTTTTGCCTGAAGTATATCCGGTGGATAGACCTGTCCGTCCGTCAGTTTTTCTCCTCCTTCGACGAATTGCCCTTCGTGCACCAATATGTGTTTGCCGTAAGGCACTATGTATTCTTTGTCATCTCCGACTTCGCTGACTATTTTTATAGCTTTTGCACCCTTTGTGGTGTCGAGAAATTTAACTTCGCCCTTGATTTCGGAAATAATCGCCGCGCTCTTGGGTCTTCTCATTTCAAACAATTCCTCGACTCTCGGCAAACCGGCAGTTATGTCCCTGCTCCTGCTGCTCTCTCTCGGAATTTTTCCTATTATATCGCCGGGAGTAACTCTCTTTCCGTTTTCCACAATAATGTATGTCCCTATAGGAACAAGTGCCACTTGTTTTTTTCTTCCAGAATCACTGGGTTCGACCTCGAGAGCAGGAATCAGTCCTCTCTCTTTGTGCTCAACAACGAGGACCTGCTTTTCTCCAGTCTGAGGGTGCGTTTCATATCTCATAGTTAAATTGTCAATGAGGTCTTTGTATCTCACTATCCCGCTGGTCTCAGCCAAAATGGGATCTGAAAACGGATCCCATTCATATAGAGGTGTCTCAGTATCCACATAAGCCCCTTCAGACGTCAGCAGAACAGAACCATGGGGTATTTTATGTGAAACTTCTCTATCGCGGCTTTTTACAAGTATCTCACCGTTTCTGGAAATAACTATTCTTTTATCGTCAATTTCACGCTTTATGGTTTTGACCTTACTAAATTTCACAGCACCCGGAATTATTGATTTCACGACAGACTGCTGTGCTATCCTCGTCGCGGTTCCGCCAATGTGAAATGTTCTCAGGGTCAGCTGAGTTCCGGGTTCGCCTATAGACTGGGCGGCTATAATGCCAACAGCCTCACCAATCGAGACGGTCTTTCCGGTTGATAAATCTTTTCCATAGCATTTCTGGCATAATCCTTTTTCAGCCTCGCAGGTCAGGACAGATCTTATTTTCACTTTGCTTACATTCTTGTATTCTATTTTGAGGGCGAGTTCTTTTGTTATTACTTCACCTTCATTTACTATAGTTTCGTGAGTCTGAGGATCTTCTATGTCGTCTAGAGCAAACCGCCCTTCGATTCTGTCGGACAGAGGTTCGATAATCTCCCCTCCTTCCGTCAGAGCCTGCATTTCGAGTCCTTTTATCGTTCCACAGTCCTCTTCTGTTATTATCACATCCTGCGCGACGTCTATCAGTCTTCTCGTGAGGTAACCGGCTTCCGAAGTTTTCAGCGCAGTGTCAGTCAAGCCCTTTCTGGCACCGTGAGAAGAAATGAAGTATTCGAGGACTTTCAATCCTTCTTTGAAATTAGAAAGAACAGGAGATTCAATGATTTCTCCTCTCTGCCCAGTTATCTTCTTTTGAGGCCGGGTCATGAGTCCCCTGATCCCTGCGAGCTGTCTCACCTGTTCCCTGCTTCCTCTCGCGCCGGAATGAACCATCATATATATCGGATTGAATCCTTTTCTGTCATTCTGAAAAGATTCAATCATTCTTTCTTCAACTTCATTTGTCGCTTTTGTCCAAGCTTCTATCGTTCTTTGATACTTTTCATTTTCGGTTATCTCGCCTTTTTTGAAATTCTCTCTTATTTTGTCGACTTCGGCTTGGGTTTTCTTTATCACTGCCGTTTTTTCACGTGTTTCCACGAGGTCATCCATCGCGAAAGTCACTCCGGAAAAAGTGGCAAATTTGAATCCGAGGTCCTTTAGGTCGTCGAGAAAAGTTGCAGTCCGTTCATTGCCGAACATATAATTGACGTTCGCTATGATGCCTGCAAGTATCTTCTTTTCTATCACTCTGTTGTAGAAGGGCATACCCTGGGGAAGAATCTGATTGAAAATTATTCTTCCGGGAGTTGTCGTTATTATCTCTTTCGTGATGACTCTGTCTTCATCTCTCCCTTTTGAATCTACTCCGATTATTCTGCCGGCGACAGAGAACTTTATCAGAGAATGCAGACCGAGATCGCTGAATTCCCTTGCCATCTCAATCTCTTCTATGCTTGAAAAATGCTTTCCTTCTCCGTAATCTCCTTCTCTTTCCTTTGTCAAATAATATATGCCCAGAACCAAGTC
The DNA here is from genome assembly GCA_016929715.1 of Caldifarciminota bacterium. Taxonomy (GTDB): domain Bacteria; phylum SDB-A; class SDB-A; order SDB-A; family SDB-A; genus JAFGIG01. The sequence continues at coordinate 8,845 of JAFGIG010000087.1, read as the reverse complement.
TTTTGTCGGCGCTACGAGAGGAGTTCCGTTTGACGGAGAAAGAAGATTGTTTGATGACATCATCAAGAGATATGCTTCCGCCTGAGCTTCGTAAGAAAGGGGGAGATGAACAGCCATCTGGTCTCCGTCGAAATCAGCGTTAAAAGCAGTGCATACGAGAGGGTGAATCTGAATCGCTTTTTCGTCTATTAAAACAGGCTGAAAAGCCTGAATTCCGAGCCTGTGAAGAGTAGGAGCTCTGTTTAACATTACAGGGTGATCCTTCACTATTTCTTCAAGTATGCTCCACACTTCGGGAGAGCCTTTTTCAAGTAGCTTCTCAGCTCCTTTTATGGATTGAGCGTGACCTCTCTCTTCGAGTTTTCTAATTATGAAAGGCTTATAGAGTTCAAGCGCTATTTCCTTGGGCAGACCGCACTGATGGATTTTTAATTTTGGTCCGACGACAATCACTGACCTGCCGGAATAGTCAACTCTTTTTCCGAGAAGATTGGATCGAAAACGCCCCTGTTTGCCCTTGAGCACATCCGCGAGCGATCTCAACGGCTTGTTGCCTTTTCCTCTGACGTTTTTTGCCCTTCTTGAATTGTCAAAAAGCGCGTCTACGGCATCCTGAAGCATTCTCATTTCGTTTCTAATTATTATATCCGGAGCTTTTATGTTGATGAGACTTTTGAGTCTGTTGTTTCTTGAAATCACCCTCCGATACAAATCATTCAGATCGCTGGATGCGAATCTTCCGCCGTCGAGGGCGACTAGCGGTCTCAGCTCCGGAGGTATAACGGGAATGACAGTCAAAATCATGTCTTCCGGATGATTGTTTGAATTCCTGAAAGCTTCAACGACTTTAAGTCTTTTGAGCATTTTGCTCTTTGCGTCTTCAGATTTCTCAATTTTTATTCTAGACCTTAAATCCGCCGTGAGCTTCTCAAGATCGAGATTCTGCAGAGACTCTCTTACGCCTTCACCGCCTATGCCGAGTTTCAAGGACTTAAAAAGAGTGGGATCAATTTTTTCTTCGATTTCAGTTTTCTGATCTTCCGAGAGAAAAGCTCCTTTTTTAAGTCCGTGAGGGTTTTCTTCGCTGAGATTCCCGAGGTCGAGAACAATATATGCTTCATAAAACAATATTCTCTGAAGCATGTCCTGCGTCATGTTCAAAAGCAAGGCTATTCTGCTTGGAGTGACCTTGTAGAACCAAATATGCGCAACTGGGACCGCGAGCTCAATGTGACCCATTCTTTCTCTTCGGCTTTTAGAACTCGTGACTTCAACACCGCATCTTTCGCAAACCACTCCCCTGTATCTTACGTGCTTATATTTACCGCAGTTGCATTCGAAATCTTTAACCGGTCCGAAAATTTTTTCGCAGAAAAGCCCCCCGGGTTCCGGTTTCTGAGTTCTGTAATTTATCGTCTCGGAATTTATCACTTCACCGTTGGACCAGTCACGGATGACAGTCGGGGAAGCTATACTCAGTTTCAATAAATCTATGCTGAGGTCTGCGTTCTGGTCTTTTTGCGATCTTGAAAAATAGTTATATTTCAATTTACCTCCTCGAGAGATAAAACTACTTTTTTTCCTGTTTGGATCTAGATCTGCCTTTTTCAATTTCAACATTCAAACAAAGGCCGTTCAGTTCTTTGACGAGAACATTGAAAGAAGCCGGCAGTCCAGGTTCGGGCGGATTTTCTCCCTTTATAATACTTTCATACATTTTTGTTCTTCCGCTTATGTCGTCTGATTTAACAGTAAGCATTTCCTGAAGCGTGTATGCAGCGCCGTATGCTTCAAGCGCCCATACCTCCATTTCACCAAATCTCTGTCCTCCAAAATGGGCTTTTCCTCCGAGAGGCTGCTGGGTTATCATTGAATAAGGGCCTATGCTTCTTGCGTGAATTTTATCGTCAACCATGTGTCCGAGCTTAAGCATATACATGTAACCTACTGTTATCTCCCCGTCAATTGACAGACCTGTTATTCCGTCGAAAAGATGCACTTTTCCGGATTTCGGCAAATCAGCTTTTTCGAGAAGTTTCTCTATTTCTTTGACGGAAATACCGTCGAATACAGGCGTCGCGATCTTTATATTAAGTTTTTTTGCCGCCCATCCCAAATGCGTCTCCAGAACCTGGCCTATATTCATTCTTGAAGGGACGCCGAGCGGATTCAGTATTACGTCAATAGGCGTTCCGTCTTCCATGTAAGGCATGTCTTCTTCCGGGACTATTATTGAGACTACTCCTTTATTGCCATGCCTCCCTGACATTTTATCGCCGACGGAAAGCTTTCTCTTTTCAGCGATGAAAACATCAATTCTTTTGAGAAGGCCGTGAGGAAGATCATCTCCTTGTCTGAGAACTTCAACTTCGTTGTTTCTCAACCTTTCGTATTCTTTTATTATCTTAGAAGATTCCGCGAGTATCTTTGAAAGCGTTAAAAGATCGCCTTTCGCATTGTCGGGAAGAGTTATTTCATCCCAGTCGATATCCCTTATCATTTTTAGAGTAATTTTTTTATCTTTAGGGATCAAAATTGAACCTCCGTCATCGAAGACGTTGTCCGGCATTATAGTCCCTTCGAAAAGCTGACTCAGTTTCTCAAATCTCTGTTTTTTGTGTTCTTCTATTTTTGTACTGAATCTGTCTTCTATCTCCTTTATTTTTTTCTCATTCACCTTTTTTTCATTTGCAGACTGGGATTTCCTGCTCAGAACATGAACGTCAATTACTACTCCCTGAACACCCGGCGGAACTCTCAGAGAAGTGTCCCTGACATCAGCCGCTTTTTCCCCGAATATAGCTTTGAGCAGTTTTTCCTGCGGAGTCAGTTCGGTTTCGCCTTTAGGAGTAACTTTTCCGACAAGTATGTCATCAGGGCCAACTTCTGCCCCTACCCTTATTATTCCATTTTCATCGAGGTTCCTCGTGGAATCTTCTCCTACGTTAGGAACTTCTCTCGTTATCTCTTCAGGACCGAGTTTTGTCTCCCTCACCTCTATATTGAATTTATTTATCGTGACGGATGAGAAAACATCGTCCTTAATCAGCCTTTCGCTGATTATAATTGCGTCCTCATAGTTGTATCCTCTCCAGGACATCAGTGCCACCAGGACATTTTTCCCAAGGGCGAGCTCTCCTCCGTCGGAAGATGAACTGTCCGCTATCACCTGTCCATCCTTTACTTTATCACCGACACTCACTATAGGCCTTTGGTTAACCGATGTGTTCTGGTTCGTCATTTTGTATTTTTGAAGTTTGTAGACATCAAGGTCCTTTTCTCCGAATACGAGTAGAGAACCTTTGTCCGGCTGAATTCTAATCTCTTCTGAATTGACGAAAACCACTTCTCCTTTTCTCTTTGCTGTCAACACAGTCTGAGAGTCACGTGCGACTGTCTTCTCAAGTCCAGTTCCCACAAGCGGCGCTTCCGGTCTAACCAGAGGCACGGCCTGCCTTTGCATGTTGGAACCCATTAAAGCTCTGTTGGCTTCATCGTGTTCCATAAATGGAATCAGGGCGGCCGAAATACTCAAAAGCTGCGTGGGGTGAGCGTCAATGAAGTCCACCTGGTCCTTTGTGACAATAGGGTAGTCATCCATGTATCGCGTTACCTGTTCTTGGTTCACTAATTTTCCATGCTGATCGAACGGTTCGTTTGCCTGAGCTATAATCTTCTTGTCTTCGGTGTGGGGAGACATATACTCAATTATATCCGTCAGTTTTCCTTTTTCCACTTTTCTGTATGGAGTCTCTATGAAACCGTATTCGTTGATTTTCGAATATATGGCAAGCGAAGTTATCAAACCGATGTTTGGACCTTCGGGCGTTTCAATTGGGCACAGCCTTCCGTAATGAGAATGGTGCACGTCTCTGACCTCGAATCCCGCTGTGTCTCTTGTCAGTCCGTCAGGGCCGAGAGCGCTTAATCTTCTTTTATGGGTCATTTCTGCGAGGGGATTTGTCTGTTCCATGAATTGCGAGAGCTGGCTAAGTCCGAAAAAAGACATGAGAGTGTTTGTCACGTATCTTGAATTAATGAGCATCTGAGGAACAATTTTCTTTGGGTCACTTTCGAGCATGAACCTGTCTTTAACTCCTTTAACAACCCTTAGCATCGCTGTATTGAACTGATCAGCAAGAAGTTCACCCACTCTTCTGACCTGCCTGTTTCCGAGGTGATCTATATCGTCTACGTCGAGATTTTTGTCTTTTTCCAATAGTCCGAAAAGATATTCCATAATGTGGATGAAATCTTCAGGACAAAGCGATAGAGTTTCTTCTACGGGAGTTTTTCCGAGTTTGTCAAACATCATCTTTCTGCCTACAGCGCCGAGATTGTATCTTTTCGATGAGAAATACATGCTTTCCATGTATTCAATCGCGGCTTCCGGATTCACCGGATCCGTTCCTCTCTGGAACTTGAAGATATATTCCGCGGCTTCCTCTTTCGTGAGTCTTTTCTTCACTTTTGCAAATGTTTTTTTCAGCACGTCGAGAGCAGCTGTGTTTTCGCTTTTAACAAGTTCTATCTCTTTTTTGCCGAAAAGACTGAGCATGTCGAGAGAACCGGATGTCAGCTCCGATCCGGAATAAAGAACTATTTCTCCTGAGTTTGGATCTTGAATATCCTCGGCCGATATTCTGCCTATGAGTTTTTCAGCTTGCTTGCCGCTGAAACCAGATATTTTGACTTTTTCAGATCCGAAAAATTTAACGAGTATCTGTCCCGGATCGCCGAGGCCGATAGCCTGGAGCCAAATAGTAAGAGGAAAATGCCTTCTTCTGTCGAGGCTTATGTTTAAGATTTCATTGTGGTCGAGGTTGATATCTATCCAAGTTCCTTTTTGAGGTATAATCTGAGCGACAATGAGCATTTTCCCGGTGTGATGATATTCTACGTTGAAAAAAACACCCGGACTTCTGTGAAGCTGAGAAACTATAACTCTTTCTACTCCGTTTATGATGAAGCTCGCTTTTTGGGTTATCATAGGCAGATCGCATAAAAAGACGTCTTGTTCTCTAATTTCTTCAATTGATTCGTTTTTTTTGTCTTTAATCGCAATCTGCAGTTTTAGTTTCATAGGAGCGGAATATGTTTTACCCTTTCTAATGCACTCCTCGGGATTGTATTTTGGAGAATCGATTTCATAGCTCACGAATCTCAACTCGCATCTGCCTTGCTGATCCTCGATTGGGAAAAATTCTTCCAATACCGCCTGAAGACCAATTTTTTTTCTTTTTTTGAGCGGCACGTTTTTCTGTAAGAATTTAGCGAAAGACTCCCTTTGAACATCGAGAAGGTCAGGTATAGGCAAAGGTGAAGTAAGCTTTCCGTAATTAATTCTTTCACCTTTTGTCAATTTTACCTCCATGAAAAATAAAGAAAGACAGATAATAAAGAAAGGAACATCTCAGGGGTTTTTCGCCCCTGAGATTTATTCCGATATCAAAAAAAACAACATCAAGCCATTCAGAATACAGGTGTATGACTCGGTTATTTTATCTCTACTACGGCTCCCGCGCTTTCGAGCTGTTTTTTCATTTCATCGGCTTCTTTTTTGGAAACCTGTTCCTTTATCTTCGCGGGAATAGATTCGACAAGGTCTTTTGCTTCTTTTAATCCCAAGCCCGTTATCGCTCTTACTTCTTTGATAACAGGTATCTTTTTGTCTCCATATTCTTTAAGTATCACGTCGAATTCAGTCTTTTCCTCTTGTTCTTCAGCCGCCTGAGCCGAAACGGAACCCGCAGCCATCTGGACAACCGGGGCAGCGGCTGAAACTCCGAAAACCGTCTCCATCTCTTTAATCAGTTCGGAAAGTTCCATGACCGTTAAGCCTTTAACAAGTTCCAATATTTGTTTGGTTGCCTCTGACATCTCTTACCTCCCTATTTTGTTTATTATTCTTCTTTGCTGTCTTTAATAGAACTCAAAATTCTCAAAAAGCCGGATAGCAAATTGTTACCCACTGACATAAAACCTGTTATGGGCGCTGCAAAAGTGCCGGCTAAATAGCCGAGCAGAATTTCTTTTGGCGGAAGATCCGCTATAGCATTTATTTCATCCCTCGAGATTAATTTTCCTTCAAGAAAACCGCCCTTGACAACAGGAAAACCTATTTCCCTAAAACTCTCTTTGATTATTCTCGCAGGCAAAACCGGATCCTGATAACCGAAAGCCACGGCCGTCGGGCCTGTCAAAAAGCTTTCCATTCCGGTATATCCGCTTTGGATCAGAGCTAATTGGGTCATTGTGTTCTTTACCACTTTGAAGCTCATCCCGGCATCTCTCGCTTTTTTCCTGAAAGAAGTCATTTGGGCGACAGTCATGCCTTTATAGTCGCTGATATATACAGCTTTAGCTTCCTTTATACTCTTAGTCAAGTTTTCAACCAGCTCAATTTTTTCCTGTGTGGCCATTTGACTCTCCTTGCCGTTTGGATATCAGTGCGAAGACTGAACCAGCTCGGCAGCATTTATTTTAACGCTGGGTCCCATCGTCGGACTGATATAAACCGACTTGATGTATGTCCCCTTTACCGCAGCAGGTTTGCTTTTTATCAATTCCTTGAGAAACTCGTTGACATTATTTAATAGATTTTCAGACGAAAAAGATGTTTTACCTACGGGAACATTGATGTTTCCGGATTTATCGTTTTTGAATTCAATTCTTCCCTTTTTTATCTCTTCGACAACTTCCTTAACATTCATAGTCACTGTTCCGAGTTTTGGATTCGGCATCAATCCACGTGGCCCCAAAATTTTACCAAGCATGCCGACTTTTCCCATGATCTGCGGAACGGCGACAACAGCATTGAAATCTAGCCATCCTTCTTTCTGGATTTTTTCAATATATTCGTCTGTTCCGACGTAATCTGCTCCGGCTGCTGAAGCTTCCTGAGCTTTCTCACCCGAAGCAAATACGAGAACCGTGACTTTTCTGCCGGTACCGTGAGGAAGCACGACACTGCCCCTTACAAGCTGATCCGATTTTCTCGGGTCAATGCCTAGCTTGACTGAAACTTCGAGAGTTTCGTCGAATTTGGCGTTGGCCATGTTTTTTGCCTTCTCTACGCCTTCTTTGAGAGATAATTCTTCTTTTGTAAAATGATCTTTTTTCAGATTTTCGTATCTTTTTCCGTGTTTCATATCAACCTTCTTCCACTAATATTCCCATGCTTCTTGCGGTTCCTTTGACCATGCTCATCGCTTTATCTATCGAACCCGCCGTCATGTCCTGATATTTCTTTTCCGCAATTGCTTTGACATCTTCAAGGGAAACCGTTGCGACCTTGTTCTTGTTAGGTTCCCCGGAACCCTTGGCAATTTTTACACTTTTCTTCAAAAGCACAGCGACGGGAGGCGCTTTAACTTCAAAAGAGAAGGTTTTATCTTTATAGACTGTTATTACCGTGGGCAGAGGCAGAGGATCTTGACCGCCGGTTCTCGCGTTGAATGTTTTTATGAATTCCGGTATATTGACACCCGCCTGACCGAGAGCAGGTCCCAAAGGGGGGGCAGGCGTCGCCTGACCTGCCGGAATCTGTAATTTTATTACAGCTTGTATTTGCTTTTTCTTAGTCTTTGCCATCAAAGTCCCCTTTTTTAAACTGGCTGAGCATCTATGAAATCAACCTCAACCGGTGTAGATCTTCCGAATATTGTGACTATTACTTTTAACCTTTGTTTTTCTTCGTTTACGTTTTCGACGACTCCTATGAAATCTGAAAAAGGACCGCTCACAATTTTCACGCTTTCGTTGACGGCAAAAGGGACGTTTAGTTTTCCGATTTTATCCCCTTCCTCCCTCAGCTGCTTGAGCTCGCCTTCTTCTATACCTTTCAGAGGTATGGGGTTTTTGCCTCCGAGAAAGCTGATGACATTCGGTAAATCCGAAATTCTGCTAATCACTTCTTTTTCCGGTTTCATCCTTATGAATATATATCCGGGATAAAGATTTTTGGGTTTTACAACTCTTTTCATCACGGATTTGCTGTCGCCTTTTACGACAGATTTTCCGTCTCTTTTTACAACAGATTTCCTGCTTCTGACGACTTTAGAACTCTTTTTAATGGGAGTGTAGACTTCGTAAATATTTTTTCCCATTTCCGCGTTTTCCCTTATCATATCGGATATCATCATTTCCACTTTTTTTTCGGAACCCGAATATACATGTATAGTGAACCATTTAACCTCAGGGTCTTCTACAGCTGTTTCTTCTGACGGCTCGTGATTCTCTTCAGATTCGTCTTTTTGGACCAAATTTTCTTCTATTTCCTCATATCCCATTTGGTTACCTTACTATCAAGCTTACAAGAGTGGTAAAAATTCTGTCGAAAATGCCTACGAATACTGCGAGCAAAGCCGACACGAAAATTACGACCATCGTCGAATCCCATAATTCCTGTTTTGAGGGCCATGACACCCTTCCCAATTCCTGTTTGGATTCAAAAAGAAAATCTTTTAACTTTTTGAACATTTGCAAAACAGCTTTCATACGGTTTCCTTCCGACAATTAGTTATTTCAGGCCTGGCAGGATTCGAACCTGCATCCACCGGATTTGGAGTCCGACGCTCTACCAATTAGAGCTACAGGCCTATTATTTTGTTTCCTTGTGACTCACTCTCTTATTGCAGAAAGAGCAGTATTTCACGAATTCCAGTCTTCCTGTGTGCTTCTTTTTGTTTTTCTTCGTAGTGTAGTTTCTACGCTTGCATTCAGCGCAAGCTAAAACAATTATCTCTCTGGGCATTTTATAAGTCCTTCTATTCCAATATTTCCGTTACAACGCCTGCGCCTACGGTCTTTCCGCCTTCTCTTATGGCGAATCTCAGCCCCTTCT
>JAFGIG010000086.1 GCA_016929715.1 Caldifarciminota bacterium | reverse complement strand
TTTCAAAATCGATTATTTCTTCAGCAAGTCCGAGCAGACCTTTGGCTTTAGCGACCGAAGCTTTGGTTTTTCTTTTTGGTCTGTAAGGAAGATAGATGTCTTCAAGTTCACTTTTGATATAAGTATTTTCTATATTTGTCTTCAGTTCTTCTGTCAGAGAACCCTGTTCGGATATTGTAGCGACAATGGTTTTTTTTCTGGAATTCAGCTCGGCAATATAATCACAGAGTTCCTTGACTTTCTGGACTACTGTCTCATCTGCGCTGTGGATCATTTCCTTTCTGTATCTTGAAATAAAAGGAACCGTCATGGATGCGTCAAACAGGTCAATGAGGTTGAGAACAGCGGACAGCTTCGCTCCAGATTCTGCGACAATATAGTCAATATCCCTTGAGGAAATATTATTTATTAATGACGGCTCATCTTGCATAATCACAACCCAAGAATTATCATAATATCAAATGGACAAACAAATATCAAGGCGGTGATATGTTATTAAATATTATTTTCGCATTGTTCGTCGCCGGCAACTCAATACATTATTCTCAATTCCTGCTTTACAGAGATTCGCTCGATTACACTGAAATCGGGAGAGTTTATGTTCCTCTGGAACAAGCGCCGGCGGAGGGGTTGCGGAATGATTTTTACGGATACCTTCCTTCATGGGTTTCAAACACCACATATCAGGAATTTGACTTCCGGCTTCTGACTCATCTGGCTTATTTCTCTGTTGAACTGAACACGTCCGGAGGACTCGGCTCTATACCCAACCAATCGAGATTCAATGAAATAGTATCTCTTTGCCATCCGAGAGGCGTGAGAGTTCACATGACCGTGACTCTTTTCGGCAGTTCATCTGTCGCAGCTTTTCTTAACAGCTCCTCTGCAAGGCAGACCGCTATAACAAATATAACTAATCTTGTGACTTCCAGCTCAATTGAAGGCGTAAACATTGACTTTGAATTCGTCACTTCTTCGGTAAGAGATTCATTCACTCTGTTCATCCAAGGACTTGCCCAATCCCTTCAGAACAGCCCGCAGGGGAGAAAAGAGCTTTACATTGCCATGCCGTGTGTTCCGTCGTGGTATCCGGGATATAATTTTTCGGCTCTCGCCGACGCATCGGATGGTTTGTTCATCATGGCTTACGATTATCATTACAGCGGTTCTTCAGTCGCAGGACCCGTCGCTCCAACGTATAACAGCTCTTTTTGGGGTTACTACGCCGTCAATACCTCTATAGGCGATATTATTAATTCATACGGGACTGCGAGGGAAAAAGTCGTTCTCGGAATGCCTTATTACGGAATTGACTGGCCCACGACTTCTCAGAATGCCGGATCTTCGACGACCGGCAGCGGCAGTGCGGTGACTTTCAAAAACGCGAAAGCTAACGCTTCAGCTCACGGCAGGATATGGGACTCGAATTCAGCGACTCCATGGTATAGATACAATTCCGGTTCATGGCATCAATGCTGGTATGATGATTCCGTCAGTATAATGCTTAAACTCGAATTGGCAAGAGACAGTCTCCTTCAGGGAGCAGGCTGCTGGGCTCTCGGTTACGACTCCGGAGAAGACGATTTGTGGAATGTTTTGAGACATGTATTCCGGGTGGATGCGCCTTTTGAACATTACTCTGCTTTGGTTTCTGCGCCGAATCTCAATGTGCGAAGCGGACCTTCTGTTTCATACCCGGTCATATCTCAAATTATTCAGGGTCAGAAATTCAGTGTTTTCGACCAAGAAGACAATTGGTATAAAATATACTTCCCTTCAGGTAGCGGTTTCGCCCACGCATGGGCGGACGGGGGGGATGGACATTCGACAGGTAACCTTCAGGGAGCAAACGGAGGAGACCTTCTTCAAATTACCGCTTCTCTGCTCAACGTCAGGTCGGGTCCGACGACAGACTCTTCAGTTCTCACTCTTGTCTCAACGGGACAGTGTTTTGTCCCGGATTCCTATTCCGGGAATTGGGCTAGAATTTCACTTGCTGACAGCAATCAGCAGGGGTGGATACATTATGTCAACTATTCCGTTGTTATAAACTGTCCGGAAGATTCGAATGTCTTCGGGCTTTCTGTCGATTCGTTCGCTATTCCCGACACAGTTGTTTCTGGAGACACTTTCGCCTTTGTTTTTTATCTCTACAATCAGGGAAAAGCTCCTTTTGATTCTCTTGTCTGCATGAGCTTGGATTCAGCGAGCCCCTTTTTCCACAACGAATTCTGGACAGATTCGTTAAACGCCCGAACCTATGGATTTGATGCTCTACCCAAACAGTATTGTCAAAGGAATTCGTATGGTATCGCTCCTGCGGTGTCTTCTCCTCAGACTTTTTCTCAGACTTTCAGATTCTGTAGAAAAAACTATCAACTCTCACAGGACACGGCTTTTTCAATAACCGTTATTCCTTCTCAGTCCGGGATAGAAAAAATAATTGACGCACCTTTTCAAGCCAATACGGTCGCTCCGGCTTGTTTCTTATTCAGGGAGACCTGTGTTTTTATATCCGATTTTCAGGGTATTTACGAACTGACTGTCAGAGATGTTATTGGCAGGGTCAGGTTTTGTTATACAGGCGACGGCGAAAAAATTATTTTCGGCGAAGATCAGCCTCCGGGAGCATATTTTTATGAGGTCAAGTTTCCCGATAACGCCAATCAAAGATTTTTGACAGGAAAAATTATCAAGACAGAATAAAAAGGGTTAAATTATCTTTTTACCTGAACCGTTTTTCCTAAAATAACTAATCAGTTCGCACGCGTTTTTTGATTCGGCTACTTTTTCTGAGAAATCCTTTTCCCTGAAGAAATTCCCAATAGAAGCAAGAATTTCAAGGTGGGGAGATTTTTCTTCCGGAGAAAGAATGAGAAAAAAGACTTTTGACGGGAGATTGTCCAATGACTCGAAATTTATTCCTCTTTTAGAAATTCCCACGGCGATATGAACTTCATCGACGTTTATAGTTCTGACGTGGGGAACGGCTAGCCCGTTCTGAAGACCTGTGCTCATTGTCTTTTCTCTCTCTAGAACCTCTTTTAACACTACATCCTTATCTTTAATTTTCCCCTTGGATAAAAGGACATCCACTAATTCCTCTATGACCTGTTCTTTACGTGAAGATTCCAGAGGTATCAAAACGCATTCCGGGTCTAAGTATTTCGACAGGTCAATTTCAAACCTGGAAGAGCCGTTTGATAGGATTTCTTTTTTCATTTCCACGGGCTTGGCGAGTGATTTGAGGTGCCTGGAAGTTTCGAAAAGCTTGAGAAATGATTCATAGGCGATGGTGTTTATAAAGCCGATGTCTTCTTTTTTTGCCTTGACGGTAATTTTGTCGCGCGATGCAGTCATCTTAAGAAATATGTTGTCCCTTCTTATGTAATGTATCGTGTCGCCGGATTTTATACTTGTTATGAAAAATCCCTCCTTGCTGAAATTGTTCAAAACATTCGATATGATAAGAGAGGACAATTCGGGTTCCGGGATATCAAAAAGGATTTCGACTTCTTCTGAGCTTTTAGGTTCCCTTTTAACTCCCTTTTTTTGCGACTTAAAAGACATGTCAATAAAGGGAGGAGCGACCAGAGTGCTAATCATCGCCATCATAACCGAAGCCCCGAAGGTTTTTTCGTCGAACACGGAATACATGAGGGCGAAACCGGCTATTATAAGAGCTACTTCGCATCTGGGAACCATTCCGAGTCCTATTCTCAATGCGCCTCTTAGGTTGAATTTAATGAGATAAGCAGTGGCACCGCAACCTACAACTTTGGAAAGGATCGCCGCCGCGGCGAATATTATTCCAAACAAGACAATCTCTTTATTCAAAAAGATCATCGGATTCAGGAGCATTCCCATAACAGTAAAAAATATAGGAATAAAAAAAGTCCCGAGAGGGCTCAGAGAATCTTTTATAACGTAGCTTATATCAGTCCTTGAAAGAGCCAGACCCATGACATAGGCGCCGACTATCATAGCTATGCCGGATTTTTCGAAAATACCGCCCATGAAAAGAGCGAGTGAAAACGATAGAAGTGAAAAAGTCATCTTATTTCTGAAAACCTTTAGCGCTTTGCCAATTTTTTTTGCCGTCAAAATAGTCAATAGAGTGAAAAATAGCCAGATACCTACAATTTTGAGAGCAAAGAAAAGGATTTTATAGACATTAATTCCTGTAGAAGTTTCTGATGTCTTGCTGGCGGTAAAAGCGAGAATTACAGAAAGGGCGACTACGCCCAGGACATCGTCTATGACAGCCGCTGAAATAATGGATATACCTTCGGGGGTGTCTATTTTTTTCCGTTCAGAAAGTATTCTGACCGTAATCCCGACGGAAGTGGCCATACTTATACAGCCGAATAAAAGGGACACTGAAGACAGAAATGGTTTTCCAAGAAATAACACAGAACAATAAGCGCCTAAAAGGAAAGAGAACAAGGCTCCTGAAACACCAATAGCTATAGCGGGCAGGGAATAGTGAAGGAAAAGCTTGAGATCCGTCTCGAGACCGGAAAAGAACAGAAGGATTATAGATGCGACAGTGGCAAAAGAATACAGTTCGGGACTCACCGGAAACTGCATTGAATGATTATAAGGAAAGAGTCCTTCGGGAAAACCCGGCACAGGGATCTTTCCGAGCAAAAAAGGTCCTATGAGGACTCCTGCCATGAGTTCTCCCAGAACAGAGGGCAGTTTGATTTTTCTGAAAAGGATTCCCGCCCCTATTGAAGCAAATAGTATCAGCGAAAGCTGAAAAGAGAATTTTGTCATGTGTTCTATCATATTATTTACCTGTCTTTTATTTTTTGAGATTTTGGAAAATTTACGTGATTATACAACTCGCAACTCTGAAATCAACAAATATTTTGAAAGATTTTGGAGTGGTTTTTTGATATATAATAAACTAAAAAAGGATTCGGGTATGAAATTATTTATTACTGCGATTTCTGTTATTTTAGCTTTCGCCGGCTCAATTAAAACTTATACAGCAGACGAAATTATCCAAAATTTCGACGAACTTTACAGGAGCGAATCGAGCATCGGAAGAATTGAGATGAAGATAGTGACGCCTGAATGGCAGAGAACTCTCGTGTTCGATTTGTGGACTCTCGGAATGGACAAGACATTTATAAGGATATTGTCTCCAGAAAGAGAAAAAAATTATGCGACCCTCAGAATCGGAAACGAAATGTGGAATTATCTGCCTCCCACAAACAGAGTTATGAAAATTCCGCCTTCAATGATGCTTTCATCCTGGATGGGGTCGGATTTCACAAATGACGACCTCGTCAGAGAGTCTTCGCTCATTGAAGATTATTCATGCTCTATTGTGGAAATTCAAGATTCAGCTGAAGGAGAAATATATATTGAACTTCTGCCGAATGAAAATTCAGCAGTCGTTTGGGGTAAAATTATTACGGCCGTCCGAGAAAGCGATTTTCTGCCTCTCTGGCAGAAATTCTACGACGAGGACGGATCTCTAAAAAGGTTGATAAGGTTTTCGGATATAAAAAAATTCGGTTCGAGAGAAATTCCTTCGACGATGGAACTCATACCTTCTGACAAACCGCAAAACAAGACTGTCATGAGATTTATCGATATGGAATTTGACATCCCGATAGATGAAGACATTTTTTCGCTGAGGAATTTGCAGAGAAACTGATGCTTTTGATTAAATTTGCCCTAAGAAATCTTTTAAGGCAGAAAAAAAGAACCGCGTTCACGGGATTGACAATGGCGGGCGGATTTGCGCTTTTTTCTATTGCCATAGCCTGGGCGGACGGCTCTTACAAGGGTATAATCGAAACTTTCACCCGCAACCGGCTTGGGCATATTCAGATCCACTCCAGAGAGTATTTTTCCACACCATCGATTTACAAGACAATTGACGATGCCTATTCGACAGGCGGACTTTTGACAGGGATCAGAGGCGTGGAAAGCTGGACTCCGAGAATATTTGCCGGAGGTCTTGGTATGGTCCGGGAAAAAACAGCCGCTGTAGAAATTATAGGAATAGATCCCGGGAAAGAAGACCTGACTTCAAATTTCAGAAATAAAATCGTCGAAGGAAATTATTTCGGCGACGAAAATGAAAAAACGGTTCTGATAGGAAAAGATCTTGCCAAAACTATTTCAGCAGGTATTGGCGACACTCTGGTTTTACTTTCACAAGCGACAGACGGTTCCATAGCCAATGACCAATATGAAATTACAGGCATTGTTTCTTTTGGCAACCCCGCAGAAGACAGAATAAGATGCTATATGAGCATTGAAAACGCCTGGGAACTTTTTGCGATGCAGGGAAAATGCCATGAGATAGCGGTTCTGGCAAAATCAATAAACGAAGTGGACCGGATAAACGAGGAGATTTCAAAAATCATTCCGGAAAATCTAGAATCAAAAACTTGGAAAACTTTCGCATCAGAATTCTACAGGGCGATGCAGGCAGACAGGATGGGAGACATGATTTTCAGAATGATAATAATGCTAGTGATATCTGTCGGAGTTTTTAATTCTGTTTTGATGTCTGTCCTCGAAAGGACAAGAGAATACGGACTGTTAAAGGCATTGGGAATGAAACCGTCGGTTTTGTTCGGCTTGATTTACACCGAATTTATTTTTCTGGCGCTCATAAGCGCTCTTGCCGGAATAATCGTGGCTTCTCCGGTCATAGCTTATCTTTCCGTAAAAGGGGTAACGCTCGGTCAGGGAATCAGCTACGGAGGGATGATTTTCAAAGAAATGAAAGCGGAATTTACCATTAAATCCTTTCTCGAGCCTTTTCTGTTTTTGCTACTTTCCGTTGCCGCGGTTACATTAATCCCTGCGTTGAAAGCCTTGAAAACAGACCCGAGCGCCGCAATGAGAGACTTCGGATGAAGATATTTCTCCTGATTTTCAAACTCGCAAGAAGAAACATTCTGAGAAACAAAAAAAGAAGCTTTATAACGTCTTTATCCGTCGGACTCGGTCTTGCGGTAATTATTTTTACCGACGCTATGACGGCCGGATTTGAAAACTACATGAGAAATTCCGCTACAACAATAATATCGGGTGAAGCTCAGATACACGGGGAAAAATTTTTAGAAACCATGCAGGCCGAAGATACTTTGACAGGCTACAAAGAAATCATTGAAAAACTTGAAGAATATCCCGGAATAGCGCATTATTCTCCAAGGGTCATTTCTTCAGCGACGGTTTCGTCGGCTTCCGACGTCAAATACATCATGCTTTTAGGAGTGGATCCGGAAAAGGAAAAAGAACTTAGCGTTTTCGACAACTACATGACCGAAGGAGTTTATCTCAGTTCCGAAAACTCATTAGGGATTTTGATAGGAAAAAACCTTGCGGAAAATTTAGGTGTTGATTCAGGCTCAAAAATCGTAATTACAGTGGCTCAGCCTTTCACAGGACAAATATACCAGGAAATGTTCAGAGTATCGGGCGTTTTTGAAACGGATATGGCAGACCTTAATAAATCCGTTGCACTTGTCAATATAGAAAAAGCTTCGGAAATGCTCGGAATTGAAGGGAGCGCGCACGAAATCGCGGTAAGGTTCAAAAACCCTTTATACGCGGAAAATCCGGACAATCCTTTTTTCAGGGATTTTTCAGTCCCGGGAAATAAAGCCCTCGGATGGAAAGAACTCTACCCCGAAATGACCGCGATTTTCAACCTTTCGAAAATATCCATTGCAATAGTGGGATTTATAATTTTTTTTATCATCAGCCTCGGCATCATAAATACTATGTTCATGTCAATTTACGACAGAATTTTCGAGTTTGGAATATTGAGAGCTATTGGGGCTAAAAGATCATTCATTTTCATGCTGATAGCGGCTGAAGCGTTATTCATTTGTCTTTGGAGCGTTTTTTTCGGGAGCATTATCGGCTTTTTAGTCACCTACATCTTTTCAATAACCGGAATAGACTACAAAGGCATAGAATACCAAAATGTCTTGCTCAGGGCTATTTATCCTTCTATAAAAATGCATCAGTTCATATTTTATCCGGTTTTCCTTCTGTTTTTTTCAGTCCTGATTTCTTTTTATCCGGCTTTTTACGCTTCTGGAATATCCCTGACAAAAGCATTCAAAAAAACATTATAAAGGAGCGATAAGTGGAAGACAGGCGGCAGGTTATATTGTTACAAAACCTCAAGAAAACATACAAGGACGGGGGAATTCCTGTCGAAGCTGTCCGCGGAATATCCCTCGAGTTTGAGCGCGGAGAGTTTACAGCCATAGTGGGACCTTCAGGGTCGGGAAAGACAACACTTATGAATTTGATGGCTGGGCTCGACTCTCCCACCGAAGGTTCTGTTTTTCTCGACGGGCAACTAATAAGCGGGATGAAAGGCGCTGCTCTTGCCGATTTCAGAAGAGACAATATAGGTTTCGTGTTTCAGTCATACAATCTGATACCTGTTCTCACCGTCAGTGAAAATGTTGAATTCATCCTTCTTCTTCAGGGGGTTGATAAAAAAAAGAGACGAAACAGAATCACAGAAGTTCTGACTGAAGTCGGATTGGAAAATTTTTCAGACAGACTGGTGAGCCGTCTATCCGGAGGGCAGCAGCAGAGAGTAGCCGTGGCAAGGGCAATAGCTGCCAATCCCAAGATAATCCTTGCCGACGAGCCTACGGCGAATCTCGATTCCGAAAACAGCATCAACCTCGTCAATTTGATGCTTGAAATGAACCAAAAACACGGAAGCACTTTCATTTTTTCGACCCATGACTCCCTGATAGTTGAAAAAGCGAAAAGAGTTCTCACCCTAAAAGACGGAAAAATTTATTCAGACGAAAAAAAATGATGTTTTTCAGAAGGTTCAAATTCTTTTATGCAATTCTTTTTTTGACCTACTTTTACTGCCTTTCTGCAGAAAATTTCTCTGTCTCAGGTCTTTATAAAAATCTTTTCAGTTTGACCGGGATAGAATCTCGATATCCGGCAAGGGGTATGATGATAAATTCCCTGAGAATAAAAGCAAATTTTCCCCTATCAGAAAGTTTCGGGTTAAATTCAGCATACAAATTGTCGCTCTCGGCAGCGGATCCGTTTTTCGAAAACAGATTTAGGTTTCAGAATACTTCTTTCAGAACCGCGGATTTTAACCCCTGTTTGTATTTCAGCGAAGATAATAGAGCGTTTTTTCTTAACCATGACTTGGACAGATTGTATCTTTCCCTCAAGACGAAAAAATTGGATATTTTCGCGGGAAGGCAGGCTCTGTCATGGGGAATGTCGAGATTTATCTCGCCGAGCGATTTGATAAACAAAACTTCCTTTTTCGAACCTGACAGAGAAGAGGGGAGAGGAGTGGACGCTTTAATCGTCAGAATGCCGATTAGAAAAACAGGGGAGATAACCGCCGGTCTTGT
Source organism: Caldifarciminota bacterium (assembly GCA_016929715.1). Taxonomy (GTDB): domain Bacteria; phylum SDB-A; class SDB-A; order SDB-A; family SDB-A; genus JAFGIG01. The sequence goes on along the minus strand of JAFGIG010000086.1, from coordinate 22,020 downwards.
CTCGGGCAGAGGTTTTAATGGCGACAGTTCATGCTATTTCACAAAACTGAGAACTTCATTCAAAGCAGTCGATACTGAAATATTATTAGCTCTTGCGAAAAAAACTCCCGTGGCGGCGCTTTCTTTCTCCTTGCCTTTCAAAGGCGCGCTCTTGTGGACTGAAAGCGCTTTCTTCCTTCCAAACAGATCCGAAAACAACTCCCACTTTTGCGTGAATTATTCTGCAGGTTTTGACTATTTCACCTCCAACGGGCTTTATTTGTTTTTAGAATACTTTTTCAACGGTTTCGGTGAAAGATCAAAAGAGGATTACATCAAAAATGCGTTAAAACCCGGGTATATTAAAGGATTCGCGTATCTCGGGGCTAAAGATTATATTTCATGGGGCTTTTCCAAACAAATTTTCCCACTCGTCTCTTTGGTTCACAGAGGGTCCGTGAATTTAAACGACAATTCAGTTTTTTACTTTGTGAACATTGAAATCAATTTGAGAGAAAACTTATATTTAGGATCGCTTTTAATCGCGGGTAAAACATTTGAGGACGAAAAGGACGAATACGGAGATATTCCGGGAAATATAGCTTTTTATTCTTCTATATACTTTTAAAGAGAAAAGCAACTAAAGTTCCAACATTGTTTGACCTGCCTCAAAAACAGTTCTATAATAGATTTAATGAAGAGACATGAAAACAAACATCTGACAATTCTTTTTATTCCGCACAGCGAGAAAAATCCGCTTACTCTTAAGATATCGTATTTTGCGATTAAGTTCTTTTTGTCGCTTCTCGTCCTCACAATTATAGTAGCCGCAGTTTCTCTGTCGCTGACAAAATATTATGCTGCTCAGAAAGCAAGACTTGACAGGGAAAAAAGAACGCTTTTGAGCGAGCGCGACACTCTCTACAGAATACTCGATCAGGTCGAAGACATGAAAAAAGACCTTCTGATACTCGAGCAACTCAAGGCAAAACTAAGAAGCAAACTGTATGCCGACAGCGAGATGGATGTGAATCTTCTCGACCTTCTTCCGGCGTTGGGAGGAAATTCCAATTCACTTCAGAGTCCTGACCTAAGACAGGTCTGCGATGAGCTCAGTTTTATTAAATCAGAGCTTCCCGCGGCTTTTGACCTGGCTCGGGAAGCGATATCGGAAGCCGAGAGCCTTGAATTTTCATTGGCTCACATTCCTTCGATAAACCCCACTTTCGGTGAAGTGACTTCGGGATTCGGATACAGAAAAGACCCGTTTTTACCCACAATACGTTTTCACAACGGAGTGGACATCCCGAACTCCCCGGGGACTCTCATCTGGGCCTCAGCAGACGGAGTCGTAAATTATGCGGGAACAATGAGCGGATACGGAAACATTGTCAGAATTCAGCACAATTGCTCGCTTGAAACCATATATGCTCATCTCGACAGTTTTACGGTCCGTGTCGGCGATAGAGTTTCGAGAAGACAAGTGATAGGCTATATGGGTTCGACCGGAAGAAGCACTGATCCTCATCTTCATTATGAAGTCAGGATTTATGACAATCCGGTGGATCCTAAAAATTACATTAAAGATCAGGAGAGATAAATGATGGGAAAAAATTCCAAAGGCGAAGGCAAGATAGAGAGCATTATAGGCCAGACTACTTTTCTCGAAGGGACGGTTACATCAGAAAACTCCATGAGGATTGACGGGAAAATTGAAGGAACCATAAACGGGCATCAGGATATTATTGTCGGAGAATCCGGGTATATTAAAGGAATCGTCAAAGGAGAAAACCTTATAATTGCCGGCACTCTCGAAGGACAGGCCGACATAGCGGGAACTTTATTCATTAAAAAGACAGCCACTATTCTCGGCGACGTATCTGTCGGAAAGATAGATATAGAAGAGGGAGGCAGATTTCTCGGGACCTGCAAGATGAAAAACGAGCCGAAACTTCTTGAGAGCTCAAAAAAATTCGAAGAAGAAAAAGAAAAGATAACTCATAAAGAAGATTAATATAAATATTTTCATAAAAAACTAAACGCTGAAGAAAAATTCCACAACGTCTCCGTCCTTCATGACATATTCTTTCCCCTCCGATCTTACTAAATTAAGGCTTTTTGCTTTTTGGTAGCTCCCGGCTTTTTTCAATTCCTCGAAACTGACGATCTGCGCCCGGATAAAACCCCTTTCCATGTCGGAATGAATTTTTCCGGCTGCTTGAGGCGCTTTTGAGCCTCTTTTAGCAAGCCACGCTCTGCTCTCTTTAGGACCTGTAGTCAGAAAAGACAAAAGGTTCATGCCTTCGATCAGGTTTTTCAAAAGAAGAGTTTTACCCTCTTTTCGTATGCCAAAATCTTTTCTGAAGCTTTGGGCTTCTTCCGGTTCAAGATCTTTCAGTTCCAGCTCAAATTTAGAGCACACTACCGAACACGTAATACCTCTTTCTGATACTTCTACGGCGATTTCGTAAGCCTTCTCAGCCCTTTCGTCGGTGTTCAGGACAGCAAAAGCGTTTAAGTGAGAGACCAAGCCGATTTTTTCAGCCCAGATAAAGTCTTCAGGGTCAATAGAACTTCTGAGCGGCTTATTGGTTTCGAGAACCGGCAAAATTTTTTCAGAGAGCATTTTCTTTTCAAGATCTTCAATATTTGTCCTTTTGAACTTATTGTCGTTCAGCCTGAAAAGCCTTCCTTCGACAGTGTGAAGGTCGGATAATATCAAATAAGTTTCAAGAAGATCCAATTCGGCGAGAGGGTCCGGGAAAGATTCTCCTGGAGCTGAAAAATTCTTCAGGCAGTATAAAATGGCGTCTTTTCCTTTTGACGAAGGAACTACTTGTTTCTCAAAAAAAGCTTCATCGTCAGCGCCGGTCTTCGAAACCGGGGTGTCAACGAGATCGGCTTTGGCGTAGGATTTTTTCTTAGAAGCGCTCATCACGGAAAGGACATCGACTCTTTCGTCCTGGAGTTCAAGAACACCTTTTGAAATTTTAGATCCCGTCAAGAACTCAAGAAGAGTGGATTTGCCGGATCCTTTTCTGCCGACTATCTGAATTTCCAAAAAAACCTCAAGGAATCTAAAATCTCCTCATCGGGATTGTAGGCTTCTGTGAAAAGATTTATTTCCCTGAAATTCCAACGCGTTATGTTTTTAGCGGGGCTTATATCAATGTCTATCATTCCGACTGATGAGAGATTGCCGTGAATTCTGAAAGACAGAGTGTGGTTTACCGAACTTTCCCAAATTCCGGCAAAACCGTCAAAACCGCCTATTATAATGTCAATTCCTTCGACTGAATTCGCAAGTAGGGTGTCGTGCCTGAATCCTGAATGACTGAGGGCTATTATGACATTGCAGTCTTGGTCATTTAAATACCTTACCTGCTTTTCTGCGGCATATAATTCTTTAGATATTATGTAGCCGTTTAATGCACTCTGCGGAATAAACCAATTTGCGTGACTTGAAATTATTCCAAAGACGCCTATGCGCGTTTTATTTATTTCGAAAACTCTGCATGGTTCAAAAGGGAATGAACCTAAAGTATCCGATATAGAAGAAGAAATGAAATTCACGCCGGATTTTCGGGACAATTCCAGAAGAAACTCAACGCCGTTGAAAAGATCGTCAATGCCGACAGACATCGCGTCGTATCCTATTTTTTTAATGATGAAAATACCGGCATCATTGTCTATTTTACCTGCCGGAGAAAGACCCCAGAAATTTCCTGCGTCAAACAGCAAATCAGGCTTTTCTGCAGAACACAATGTCGCGAGTGATGCTGCGCCGCCGAGAGGAGGGGGAAATGTTCGGCTCAGCCAAGTCGCTTCTGAAGGCATGTAACAGCCCTGAACGTCTGACGTGAAGCATATTCTTATGTTTTCAGCGCGCGCGAAAAACGAAGCGGCGAAAAAAAAGACAGTTGAAAGCCTAAGGATTTTCATCGGAAACACCTTCTTGTGAGTCCAATATGAGCTCTTCAGTGCAATGTGCTCTTATTTTATCGTAGTAAGATCTCACATCAGCATATAACTCCGGTGATTTTATCATGACGGATATCTCATTGTTTCTCGCAAGCGCGTAATAAGACCAGTTTGTCGAACCTACTATGACTATATCGCTGTCTATCAATACCATTTTATTGTGGCTTGTGACGTCCGGCGGGTCCCAAAGAACCCTGACTCCTCCTTCTCTGAGCAGTTTGGCTAGAGTGAGATTCTGAAAAGTGCTCCCGAGATTCCAGGATGAGGCGTCAAGTATTACCTCGACGCTGACACCCCTCTGAACGGCGTCGAAGAGGTCCTGGTAGAGAAGTTCGTTCACTCCCTCAGGATGAGCAGGATAAGTCCTTGCCTGATACATTATTATGAGAATTTCGCTTTCAGCTGCGGCAATAATCTCGTGCAGTATAGGATAGTAATCCCTGTTTGCCATCATCACGACTTCATCTGCGCCGTAAGAATTCAGCAGAGATGATAAAAAGAAAAGATAGAAGATAATCCCGTATTTCATAATATCTCCTCAGAGTAGATAATTGACGCCGAAAAGAATACCTATAGAACTGTCTCTGACCGAATTTTTCTCCTCTCCGGGTTTTGGATATTCCCTTTGGTCGTATTTGAATGAAAGAGAAAAAGAAAAAGGTTCAACATCGTATATAAAGCCGGTAGTGAAAAAGAAGAGGCCGGCTTCCTTGGCGAAAGGATTTTCTTCATATCCGCCGCCGATTGAGAAAACTGTTTTATTGAAAAATTTATTTTCAAGGCCGAAATGGTATGAGCCAGCGTCTTTAAGCGAATCGTTCAGGTGTCCATAAAAGCTTCTCTTGTAGTCGAAACTTATCTTTGTCGGAATAAAAGAGGGATTTTTGACTGAAATTCCTATACCGGCTCTAATCGGAATGTTGGATTCGCTGTCGTTTGTCGATAACACGAAGGCTGCTGTATATCTGCCCAATACATATTTAATGCCGGTTTTGAAGATAAAAGCGCCTGAAAAAGTTTTTTCTTCCAAAAGAGTGTCCACTCTTCCGGGTTCGAAAAATTTTCGTTCGTAAACTTTTGTTCTATCGAGTGAATGATATGACAAATCCGCGCCTGCTGAAAAACGGTTAAAAGAATAATTTAGAATCAAGCCGTATGAGATGCATGAACCGAAAGATTTCTTTGAAAGTTCGCTGACAACCTGATAGAAAGAGTTTCTCTCTGTGTATTTGTATTCATAATCAACATCGGCGGATTGAGCGAGATAGATTCCCGTGCCCAAATTTTGAAAATTCGCCGAAAAAAACAAATAATAAGGCGATAGATACGCGCGGCTGTTTTGAGACAGGGTTATTCTTCCGATTCTGTTGTTGTAACTGTCGAAAACAGAAGTGACTTCGGATTCTGTAAAATACTTTATTCCCGCGCCGGCTGCAAAAGAATACTTGCCCCAATTTCTGCAGGCGGGATTGACAAGGGGATCGCAAGTGATGCCGCCGCCTCCCGAAGCGACGGTTTGGGAGAGGCATGGATAAATATGCTTGCCGAAGTTCACATATTCGATATATCCGGCTCCGAGATACGCGGGTAAAACCAAAATACTCAAAACGAAAGGGATAAATTTCATCTAAATCTCCTTGTCCTTTGCTAAAATCTGTAATCCGCCAACAAAAAAAGATAGAGATTCGAAGAAACATCTTCGAAACCGGTTTTGGCAAGCGGGGTGTTTTCATGGATGTATAGGCCTTCGGAACCATAGTATGGGCTGTATGAAAGGTCATGTCTGGCTTTTATCCTCAGGAAAAGATTTTCGTTTATTCTCTGCCTGGCTACAATGTATGACTTGATTCCGTGCCCGTATAAAAAGTCAATACCCATGTCTTCAAATTCCCACATACTCATTTCTTCACCGTTCCAGATATCCATTCCACCGAGAACAGAGAAGCCTTCTGAAAACTCATGCTCGTATCTGCCGGAAAGGTAATAACCTGAAATGATTTCAGAATTACCCTTTCCTTCCCTTCTTGACAGGAGAACCTGGCTTCTAGTGGCTGAAAAAGAAAGATAATCCCCGTTTTCGAGAAAAAATCTGATTCTCAGCTCAGTTTCATTGGTCACTGAAGCGCTGTAAAAGGACACTTTCTGCATTTTTTTGTTCTGCCATTTCTGTCTCAAGCTCAAACTCATGGGATAAGAAAATCTGTATTCTATTGTCCCCTGGGATCGAAAATTGTCAAGACCCGTGGCTAAATTTCTCCAGACGTCTATATATGCTTTTGTCAGGGTCAGATTTCTGGTGATCTGAAATCTTGTCTCAGCGTAAAATCCTTCTTCGGCTTTAGGGACGGGATCCCACTGGAGGTATGAATACAAGGGATTCAGGAGCCTATATGGTTTTTCGAATTCCGTGTCTTCAAACCTGCGCTGTTCAGCAAAACCCCTCGAATAAGGGTTGTCGAAACCGGGATCGTAACGTCTGTATATTATATCAAGGTAAATAAATTCTTTCTGAAATCTCGACGAGGCTATATAAGCCTTCTTGCCGTTGTCCTGGAAAGCGGCTTCGAACGAAAGATAGCAAAATCCTGCAAAAACAGTCCTTCCAGCCAGAGAATAGGCCGTCCTTTCCTTGCCACTGAAAGATAGCAGTAAATTTGCATCTTCGAGGTTGTCCCTGTCTCCGGGTATATCCAAAAATGAAGTGTCAGGATTGAAGTGTTTATCGTATTCTATCCTGTAGATATAACTTTCAAGCGCTGTTCCGGGTGAGTATTTGTCAAGACGGAGTGAGAATCCGGCGCCTATGAATTTTTCCTGAACTTGATCTGAAAATCTTTCAAGTTCCCAGGGCAGGGAAAACAGAATCACAGCGGTGTCTCCGACTGAAATAACGGCGCTTCGGGGAGAATAGCTCGCAAAAACCGAGGGGTAAAATATGTCTTTCAGGTTAAATTCAGCAGCTGCGCCTCTGAAACCGTATTGCTCATTTTGGTTGAGGTCAGGATATATTCCCCTTATTCTCTGAGTCTGACGAGCCCTGAATTCAGGCGAGTTGTCGAGAAGCAGTCCTTCGGCAAAGGTCAGCCTGTAGTCGCCGGCAATAAATTTTTCTATTGGTCCGAAATGTTCTACGAGAAAAAAACCTCTTGGGGAACTTTGGGAGGAAGAAGAAGTAAGACAGATACCGCCTCTGTATTTATCGCCGTATCCGCCTTTTATCATGAACGATCCTAAAAAATCCTTTTCTGTCTTTCGCAGTGTTTCAAGGTCGGAGGACAGTGAGTTTCTAAGAGAATCAATCTCTTGTGACGTCCATCCGGAAAGTAAAAGGTCCTGATAAATCGAAGAATTATCATCATCGAGAACAAGTATTCTCTGAGACAATTCCCCCCTGTAGCCGTCAAGGCTTCCTTCTTCATATCTGAGGTTTTCAATCTCTGCTTTGAACCTTGCGATTCCCCAGAATCTTCCTGAAAGAGAATCGGAAGGTTCAAAAACATAGTAACGGATATTTCTGTATCCGAATGAGGAGAGATTTTCTACATTTCTAAGCTCTCCTATATACCTGTAATCTCCCCATCTGGATCTGTGCCTGACGACAGCTGAGGCATCTATCATTGACACTCCGTAGAGTGAATTCAGCTGTTGAACTGTAGCTTTGTTAAGGTCAAGAGGAAACAAAAGAAGGTTTTCCCAGTAATCTATGGCGGAAACTCCCGGATTGTCTTCCGAGGCGAGCCTGTCTTTCAATTCGTCTATTCTGAGGTTTCGCCAATCCAGTGATTTGGCCGCAGTCAGGGAGTATTCTCTCAGTAAAAGTTCAAAAGCCGTGTCGTCCATTTTTTGGACTAACATTAGATCGGAAAAAGTCCTGAACCCACCGTGCTCAATGCGGTAAGAGATTATGTTTTCGGCGAGTGCGCTGTCGATTGAAAGAGAATAAAGGTCTTCGATTGAAACCCTGTTCAAGTCGGGTTTTTGAACTATCTGTGAAGACGCGGTAAAGATTAAAATGACTAAATATATCATAACAGCGTGTATCCCATCGACAAGACGTGAGTGAGAGGCAAAACCGAATGCTGTATCACTGAATAGTCAAAATTGAATTGCGAGTAATGGAGGGAGAATCCTGCCGAAAACCTTACGGGCTCGGTCTGAACGCCGGCTCTTACTATGAGATATTCTGATACTCCGTATTCCTGTCCGAATGATATCCTCAGGGGATAACCGATTTCCTGTCTGAAATCCACGCAAGTGTTTATGTTGTCCGACGGGCTGAACGACAATCCGGCTCTAATAACTCTCGGCAGATATTCAGGAGATTCCCTGCCCACCGAAGGAGAATTTATATTTCTCATGGATACGCCGATTTTCCAGACTCTGTATAACGAACCGAGAACTCCGAAATCCAATCCGAACGCGTAAGCTGAGCCGAATCTCTCCTGTTTTAATGAATAAGCGCTCAGAGAAACTCCTGAAGAGAAAGATTCATTGAATGTGAGTGCGTGTGTGACGGAGAAAAACATTTCTCTGTGAAGTTCGGCGTCCCGGCTTATTAGAGCGCTGTCGGAAGCCCTGTAATCGCCTTTTACTGAAAGCCATCTGGCGTTTATAGCCGTGCGCCCGAGTGTGTTTTCAAAGGAAATAGAAGCTCCGGCTGAATTTATGAACCCGAAGGGTTTTTTATAAAAAGCATTCACGCGCATGCCTTTTAAGAGGGCTATGCCCGCGGGGTTGTATACAGCCTCTGAAGGATCCCGGGGGCATGCCGTCACGGCTTCTGCCATGCCTTCGGCTCTGGGAGACGATTCGACGTCTTCGAAAGCCGAATGTGAAATTGACGGGAGAAGAATCGCGATGAATATAATTTTTAGTATTTTCTTCATTTTTCACTCCAGAGGCGTTCCGACCACGAGAGGCCGGTTGATTGAAGTTTCGGAACCGTCAGCTGAAATGTGGCTGAAATGAATTATATAAACTCCTATTTTCGCCGATGTGCCGTAATCAGTTACACCGTCCCACAAGATAAGTTGAGGACCTCCCTGCGCACTTTCAAGCAGAGCTTTCACAAGCCTTCCTTCGATGTCGTAAATTCTCAGAGAAACTCTACCCGTGAGGGGAGAATTCAGAAAAACATTTAGGACTTCGCCAATGGCGAAAGAAACAGGGTTGGGATATACGGTAATCTCTGGTGATTCTGAAACCGGTCCGAAATTGACAGAATTCATATCCGATTGAAACCTCGGAAGAAGCTGGTAACCTGAAGCGGGCGGCGTGTCATACGTATATTGTCCGACTATTCCGTAAAAGTCGAATATTTTTCCAGGTTTAATCTCTGAAAGATTGAGCAGAGCTCCGTCGTTGACTCTGACCGTGAAAAGAGTTCTGCCGTTTCTCGCTGTGAAATCACTTCCGGATCCGCTTTGCTGAGGAAATGTCGTCACAACCGAATTCGGAATCTTGACAAGCCTGCCTTCAATCATCTCGTGAAGGCCTTCGTTTTCCTTTAAAATCATTGTATCGGGAAGAGGTCTGCCGGAGCCGACGATTGTGGCAGAATCGGTATTTGAATAGACTATTTCTGTGACGCCGTTGTATTCAGTGACAACTCCTCTCACAATGACTTCAGTTCCGAGAATGAAAAGAGTATTGCCTTTGTCCTGCGAAGAGAATATATTGACCCCGCCGGATTCGTCTTGTATCCAGAAAGATGTCTTTGTCGTTGAACCGTTGAAAATCGCAGAAGGTCCGGTCACGACTCCTGAAACCGCGACAAAACTGCCTTCCATTGAAGAAGAATAACCCATGGAGTCCGGCATCTGGACAGCCGAAATAGGAAAAACAGCCCATATTTTCGGAGAATCATATATCTCCTGAAGGGTAGAGTTGTTTCCGGTAGATGTTTTGGTCCTGAGTATGAAATAACCGACAGAGTCCGGAGCCGATACGTTTTTGAGAATTATCCGGCATGTGCTGTCCGGGCTCAGATTGAGGTTGCCGATATAGACCGTGAATATTTTCGTGATTCCGTCTCCTGTTATAGAATCCACAACCGCTTGAGAGGGGATTTCAATGTCGGATAACGCTCCGCTCCAATGCCATGATGTGTCAGTAAATTCAAATGAGGTTTTTTGTAAAGTATCCAGTTCCGAAGTCAGGTCAACAGTTATGTCTCCAGCGCCGGATATGTTTACCGAAGAGAGATAGGGTTCGGCAAATCCGCTGCCGTCTCCTCCTTTCCGTATATCGAAAAGCCCTCTCGGCATGAGTTGATAACCGGTGGTGTAAGGCGATGAAGGGCAGTATTGCGAGATTATTCCTGTCAGGGAAAAACCGTCGGGTGGAATCGGCTTTCCGGCTATCTCAGAAACTTCAATTCTGATTTCGAAGGTGCCCGTGGGATCCTGTATCGTCATGTTCTGGCCCATCTGGGGAAAGACCGGCGCATTTCTGAGAAGATTGTCTATTCTCACGAGTTTTCCTTCGAAATTTTCAACTCCTCCCGTGCCTTCCCTTGAAAGAGTCGAACAAGTTGCAATTACAGGAGTCTGAGGGGTTCCGGGATAAGGTCCGGACAAAACAGACGACGGCGAGAGTTCGGTCAGACCGTTCCAGTGGGTCATGACTCCCTGAAAAACAGCACTGTCTCCGATAGCAAGGCTGCCTCCGGGATTGTAGACGCAAACTCCGGCAGTGTTGTCCTCAAGAAAATACTGACCCCCAAATTCGCCTGCCGAGGTCATCACGCCGGTTATTCTTACGGTTTCTCCGAGGAGAAGCGGAACTCCCTGAGAATTATTTTGTCTTAAAAGAAGTATTGGAATGGTGCCGTCCAGTCTGCTTACAAGGATTTGAGGAAAATCAGAAATGGGGGAGAGAAAAGTGTCGTATTCAGATCCTGTATAGACGGTGAGAGTTTCAACTCCGGATTCTGTCGGCAGTATATCCATTAGGGTTATATGCCCTCTTGAGAGAGAGTTGATACCCGCGTTTATTATTTTCACTGTATCTTCCGAAACCGAAACTGAAGCATTTAGAAAACCGGAACCTGATAAGGCGTAGTTTCCGTCATAATCGAAGCTCTGCGGAAGTATCAGCATAATCCTCTGTATTTCTCCGAAATTCACAGTAAATGTAAGGGTTAGATTCTCTGAAACTCCTTCGGTCAGCTGTTCGGGGTCAAGAGAAACTCTTCCAGAGCCTGAAAAACTTCTGTATATGTCGAAATCGCCTCTCGGTTCGAGTTTGTAATTATCGAAGGAGTAATTCACTATCCCGACTATGGCGGCTAATGTGTCGTGGAGGAAAGGCATTGTATAAGAAGCTTCATCGTTTACTCTGCAGGGGCCAGAGCCGTCGTCGATAGCCCATTCGCCGTAACCGAGGTTGATGTCGGTGACGACCGGATTCAGAATGCCGACCAGGACGCCTTCATACATTTCAGCCGTGTCCGGATTGCTCGTAGCGAGATCTCCTGTCCTTACCATTGTTGGAGGTGGAAGTTCGCAGTTGGAAGCGAGAACTGAGAGAGAACTGATATAGCCGATTTCGGTTTTGCCGTAGTATTCTGTAACTGTGCCTGTGACTTTTATAGAATCACCGGTTTTAACATTGTAATATGTTGTATAGATGAGGATTCCGCTGTAGGGACCTGCTGAATCCTGTATGTATATGGGATCATTTTGGAATGTGCCGTTTTCGACAGTGACTATACCCGTAGTAGTCACGACCATACCGACGTATTGACCCGTGGAATCGGACTGAATATCTCTGATTCTAAGATCTAACGCGAAGGCAAGAGACGGCAGGAAAGACAAGATCAAGAGAAGACGGCATGCTTTCGGCACTAAAGCCTCCTTTATTTATTTTCGCGGACAAGAGTTCCCGTTTTTTCGTATTTCCTGCCGCAGTTTTGACACTCGCATTTTTCGGTCTTATTCTGCGAAACCGAAAGCGGCAGATTCTCGCCGCATTCGCAAATCCATGATCTGATTTTAGCAGGGACCCCCATCACGACTGCGTGATCCGGAACGTCTTTTGTAACGACTGCTCCGGCGGCGACCATCGCCCATTTGCCAATATTGTTGCCGCAGATAATTGTCGAGTTTGCTCCGAGAGTCGCTCCTTTTTTGACAAGAGTTGGAATCCATTTGCCTCCTTTGGGATAAGGCGCTCTCGGGTTTATATCGTTTGTGAAAACCATTGACGGTCCTGCAAAAACACCGTCTTCCAAAGTGACAAGGGCGTAAACCGATACATTGTTCTGGAGTTTGACACCGTCACCGAGAACCGCTTTGTCGTCGATATAGCAGTTTTGACTCACGGAACAATTTTTACCTATAATCGCTCCTGCCCTGACATGGCTGAAATGCCAGATTTTTGTGTTTTCGCCGATAACGGCGCCTTCGTCAACCACAGCTGTTTCGTGAGCGTAATACTTATCCGCCATATTACCGCCTCTTTCCTTTGAAAAAACTGATTGTCTCTGCGATTCCGTCTTCGAGAGATGTCTCTGGTGACCAAGAAAGCTCTTTTCTCGCTTTTTCAAAACTGGCGACGCTTCTTTTGAGCTCACCGGGTCTCGTGTCGAGAAAAAGAGGATCGGGCAAGTCTTCGAAGTGCTTTTTCATGAGTTCATAGAGCTCAAAAACCGATGTCGCAACTGATGTAGAAATATTGTATTTCTCACCGGATCCTGAATCGAGCGATTTGACAACAGCTTTCACAACGTCTTTGACGAAAACGTAGTCTCTTTGGAGTTTTCCGTGGCCGTAGAGGGCAGACTGTTTTTTTGAAATCATTTGCTGTGCGAATATTGCCACTACGCCTGCCTCTCCGTGAGGATCCTGCCTTGGTCCATATACATTGGTGAACCTCAGTATAGTGAAGTCGAGGCCGAAATTGTTTTTGTAAGCCGTCAGATAGTGTTCTCCGGCAAGTTTGCTGACTCCGTAAGGAGAGACCGGAACGGGCGCAACAGATTCGTCTGCCGGTTTATCTGTGTCGCCATACATCACTCCGGCAGATGAAATGAAGACAATTTTTCCTACGCCGTTTTTCGAAGCCGATTGGAGTAATCTAATAAGCCCTTCTACATTGATCCTGAGGTCAAAGAGCGGGTCCGCTACGGATTTTCTGACGTCGATCTGGGCGGCGAAATGGATTATTCTGTCGAATTTTTCTTTTTTTAAGAAATTCTCGAAATCGAATTCGGTTATGTCCCCTTCAATGAAGTTTGCTCTTTCAGGTATGTTTTCCTTTTTGCCCGACGAAAGGTCGTCAATTATAGTTACATCGTGTCCTTCCGAAATGAGTTTTTCGCCCGAATGCGAACCTATAAATCCGGCTCCGCCCGTTACAAGTATTCTCATATTTTCTCCTTTTGTCGCTGAAAGCATCAAGTTATGTCATACATTTCTTCCTGTCAAGTTTATATGCTTGACAATGTTTTTGTTATGACAGAAAATCAAAAAAACGGGGGTGTTCATGGAAAATCCAAAATTCCAGATTACGGAAGATTTTATAAAGAAAAATTCGGGAAAAATTAAAGAAGAAGATCTCGAAAAAATAGTCCAAAAAGCAGACGAAATAGAAAAAAAGGTCCAAAAGAGCAGTATTTTATCGCGTTTTTCAGAAGACATAAAAATATCCATATCCATGATAAAAGACTATGTCTCCGGAAAATACAAAAAGATTCCCTACTGGGCGATTTCCTCGGTGGCTTTCACGATTTTATATATACTGAATCCTGTCGACCTTTTCGCCGATCCGCTTCCTATTATCGGCCAAATAGACGATGCGGCTCTTATAGGAATTTGCCTTTACATGGTCGAAAAAGATCTGAGGAAATACTGGACCTGGAAAACCGAAAATTGAATGAAGCTCATAAACCGCAGGTATAGGGTCGACGGAGAAGTAGGCAAGGGGTCTTACGGCGTCATATACAAAGTGACTGACTTGCAAGCAGGTCAGGACAATCCGAAAATTCTTAAAATCTTCAACACGGATAAACCGGGAAACGTAAACCTGGAAGAATTCAAGAACGAATTTTTCTACACAAAGAGCATAGACATACCTTGTGCGGTAAAAGCCTTTGATTTCGAAAAAATTTATAACATTGACGGTTTTTCTTTTTACGGAAACTACTATTTTTACACCATGAAATACATCAAAGGGGAAAATCTTTCCTCTCTTAGATTTTCTTCGAGAAAGGAAAAAAAGGATCTTTCGGAAAAGCTCTCCCTCGCGCTCGATTGGCTCAACAAAAACGGCTTTGGACACGGCGACCTTCATCCGGAAAATGTCCTGCTCGATGATTTTTCTCAGATAGTGTTTCTCGATTTCATTCAGCCTAAAGACATGGAAATTGATAAAGATGAAGCCCTCGATTTCATTGAAGAGATTACGGGGATCCGGCCAGAAAGTCAAAAACGCCTTTATAAAAACATAAACACAAAAAGCTTTCTGGAAAATCTCAAAAAAAACTATGAAATTAACATGGGCACTTTGAAATACTGGCGAAAAAACATTGATTACGCCTTGAACCGCTCCAAAAAGGCTAAAAGCAAGGCATTCAGGATAAATGCAGTGAATTTCAAAAAAATGTATTTCGACATTGTCAGCGAATATTTCAAGTCTTTTGCACAGATAAACGAGTTTTTTTTCATCGATTTGGATATTTCCAAAGATCCTTTGGCTTATTTCAGCGATTTCAGGGAACAATTGATAAGATCTCTCGATATTAGAGGCATTAAATCGAGTGAAATTACTAAAGACGAGACGATGATAGACGGAGAGACCAAGGCGATAAACCAAATAGTTTCTTCACTGGAAAATCTTTCGTATTACGGCGGAGTAGCTCTCTGTGTCAGAGGAAAAGAATTTGCTCTAAAAGTTTCGGATTGCCTCGAAAAGATAATGGACGATTTCAGAGGAGAAAATCTGCTGATTCTCAGCGAAATTCATTCCGGCGAATTCAATTCTCCCAATTCTCATGATTTGACTGTATCACCGGAAAAAGACCTATTTGCAGATGAAATATGCCGGAAAGTCGAGAATGTTTTCAGTCCTTTGGATTCCTCAACTATCGTCGATTTCATGAGAAAAAACGGGGATTACGACATTTGCGGAATACTGGAAAAAGTCTTATCGGCGGGCGGAGGGCTCGACAAAAGCTGTAAAAAGCTTCTGCTGTCCCCGAAGACCAGAAAAATAATATCCGCCGATTTTAAGAGTAAATTCGATGTTATAGACAAATTTGCCGAAGAATTTTTCTCTTATTTCGATCTTCTCGTCAAACCCGTAGAGATATCCTTGTTGAAATATTTCATGTCTGTAAAAGACGAAAACGCTTTCGATGAAAGGACCGGAAAGCTCCTCTTATCTGGATTGATAGTGAAAGAGGGAAGAGGCTCGTTGAACTATTTTGACGTGACCACGGAAAGCAAAATCAAGTCAATAATTTTTGGGTCTCAAATTAATAAAACAGCTGTCGAAAGAGTAAAAAAATATTTTGAATCCCAAATACAATCGCTTTGTTTTGACGAGGAAAAACTTTTACTTAAACTCTATGTTATGTCTGACGATCTGCTTCATTTTTCACAATTTGTTTTTTCTGAATTTGTTGAACCTTTTCGGACTACTTCGGACATGTCAAAAATAGCGGGCGATTTTTTTTCTGAGTTCAAATTTCCTTCTATTTTCAGAGATTTTAGAACAGAAGATGATTTTCTGAAAGAAGTCCTCGAATACTCAGCCATAAAGCTCTCAAACAGAGTAGACGCCTCCGAGAGGAACCGCCGCCTGAACGAATATTTGTCGAAAAAAAATCTGTCCGAAAAGACCCAAATATATATTCATTTCGATTTCCTTCACAGATATCTCAACGCCGGAGATATTCAGAATTCCAAAACCTCTTGCGCTTATCTTGAAACAAAAAGAGATAAATTCGACAAATACCAGGATCTGGCTTTTATAATCTCAAAAGCGAAATACCTGACGCTTCAGGCGAAATGCGATGAATCGATTGTTCTTCTGAGAAGTTTTTTCAAAAATATAAAAAATGATCCTAATAGAAAATTATCTTATCTGAAAATGACCGCGCTCGAGGCTCTGTCGGAATGCTATCACAAAAGCGGAGAGCTGAAAAAATACGCAAACACTCTCAAGATTTACATGAATAAAGCTGAAGAAATTTCAAAAAAGACCAAAGAAACGAGCTACCTGTTTTCTTCGAACACCAACTTCGCTTTTTATAATTTCAACTACGGAGACAGACAGCTCGCAAAAAGGCATTTTCAAAAAGCGCTTGAACTTGCAAGGAAAGACTCCGATTACAGCGACCTTATTTTGGCATGCAATAATTTAGCGGCTATAGAGAACAACTCTGCGATAATGCTTGAATATCTCAAAGACGCATTGAAATACTCAAAACTTCTCGGTGAGAATGTATATATTTATCTCGTCCTTTCAAATATTCTGACTCTGAACATTACTCCGGAAGAAAAATACAGTTTTCTCGAACAAAACGTTTCACTGATAAAAAAATGCTATACTGAACATGAGATCTCTGTAAAGTTTTGTTTGAACATCTATTACAGCATCATCAACATTCTTCTCTGCCTTGATAAACAAGATGAACTTCTCGCATACTACTCTCACCTGAAAAAGACAAGAATCCAAAAAGAAAACATGCCTGACGCCTATGTGTTTAAGAGAATTGTTACTACTATTTATGAAATCAATATAAATGGTTATAAAAAGGAATATTATAAGTTATTATATGACCTAATTAATGAATTTAGAAATATAAATGACTATGATTTGATTATTTACATATATATAAACGATTTATTTCATCACATTGACGACAAAGAGATATATTTTATATCAAAAAAGCTGATAAATTCATTTTCAGGAAAAACAACTGCGGAAGAGATAAATTCCCTGAGAGTCTTTAACAGGCTCAGATCATCAAAAATAGAACCCTGCAAGGTAATCAGATACATAGAAAGATACGTTGAAGGAATATCAAGTGCATCATATCTGACATACAGGTTGATATTCCTGCTCGCGTCCTCATACAAAAAAGAAGGGGATCCCGAAAGTAAAAACCTCTTATCTTACGCCGCTTCAGAGCTTTCTCGCGAACTTTTACAATATAAAAACAAGAATCTTCTCAAAAAAACAGACACCTACAAAATTCTTCAGATTTTTAAAAAAGAATTCCCTTCGGAATACAAAAACCTTTTTATCAGAAAAGATAAAATATATTTCGGCAAACCCGACATGTCTGAATTGAGAAATCAGCTCCACATAAACTATTATTCAGAAGGTAAATATTTATTGAAAAAAATAATTACTTCTTTACTTAATGCTCTAAATTACGACAGGGGAGCTTTTTTCTCTTCGCTTCACAGTTCACATCCTGAAATAGTTGTCCATAGAAAAAGGTTTTATTATTCCCAGGACGAGATGTATTTTACAGATCAGATACCAAATGACAGAGCCGGAGAGGTTTTATGTCAGGAGATTCTCAAGCCTAACGCATCCGTTAAATCCATGGTATCAATTCCAATTGTAAACGAACTTTATTACAAAAGATACATGCATCATTTCAAGAAGTCAAAAAAGCGAAGGACTTCCATGAGCAGGTCCACGCATTATGAAAAAGAGTTCTTAAACGGTATAATTTACCTTGATAAAAAAAACGACCTCGTCACTGTTTTGGATAAAGAATATCTCAATTTACTGTCGTTTACGATTTCTCAGTATTGGAATTATCTAAACGCCGAAAAGCTGTTTATGAGGGACGGATTGACAAAACTCTATCTTAGAAGTGTATTTTTGAACAAATTGAGAGATATGATCCATGGAGAAAAAGACAGGGTTCAGAAACTGACGCTTATAATGATAGATATCGACGACTTCAAGAGAGTAAATGACATGCTGGGACATTCAAGGGGCGATCATGTGCTTTCTAAATTAGCGCAAATCATGACAAAAAAAATAAGGACATCCGATATAATTGGCAGATACGGAGGAGAAGAATTTTTAATTGCTCTGCCGAACACGGATATCTACAGCGGGAAAATTGTAGCAGAAAAAGTCAGAGAAGCTGTAGAAAAATCAAAAATTCTCGGCGATATAATGACATTGACTGTAAGTTGCGGAGTAGCGGAATATCCCAAAGACTCAACCTGGATAGAAGAGCTCATTGAGAAGACAGATAAATATCTGCTTAAAGCCAAATCTATTGGTAAAAATAGCGTTATTACATCACTTGAGGAAAATATATAAAAAGCTTATAAAAAAGCGCCGATAATAAACATTATGTAATTATTGGTTTTTAATCGCCGACGCCTGCTAAAAAAGCAGTGCACATTGTCAGGACAAATGATCCATACATAGAAACATATATGCAGATAACTGTTGACCACATTGCGAGAAAAATTGAGCCGATAATAATTCCTGCAAGGGCGAACTCATCGCCTTTTTGAGGAGGATCTGATTTTTTTATCTGATTTCTCGCTATTACGCCGGTTACTATTGCGGGAATGGCGCCGATCACATGAAAAAAAATAGAAGCGACAGAAAGCGAAAAACTTACAATGGCAAGGTCGTTGTATTTTTTTTGAGATGAAAATTGGTTTTGTTGTTTTGTTTGGCTGGATTCTATGTTTTTTTCAGGAACATTATCGTCTTTCTCTTGAATCAGCGGAAATTTCTTTTCAAAACATTCCTTGCAGAAAACTTTCGAATCGACCTCTTCCCTGCAAAGATGGCAGATTTTTTTTCCGCACGCACTGCACTGATCGCATGCTATAATGTCTTCGTGAAAAAAACAGTTCATAGGTTTAATATACACAAAATTAAAGAAAAAATAAATCTATTTCTATAGGCTTGACACTGTCCGCCGCTTGTATTAAATTGAGTTTTAATTTTGTAACTTTTCAGGAGGATTTTATGGAGAAAAAAATGAATTTTCAAAACGCGATGGATAAAGTTAAAACGGGCTGGTCCTGGTTCCAGAAAGACATCATGATGTATGGGCTGACTGTTTTAGTCGGTGGTCTCGTCTCGTCAATTACTCTCGGAATTCTTGCCGGTCCCATCATGCTCGGAGTCTTAAAAGCCGCAAGAAAACAGGAAAAAGACGAAAAAGTCCAGATAGGCGACGCTTTCTCTATGATGTCGAAATTTCTGCCGTCTTTTCTTCTCTCTCTTGTCGCCGGAGCCGCGTATTTTCTGGTCATGATAATATACGGCATCTTCATTTTTGTCCTCACTGCAATTAAACTAGGCGTCTGCGTCTGCATTATACATCCTGTTTTTATTACAGTATTCCTCGCGGCTCTTATTGTCGGACAGGTCTTTTTAGTGCTCGGCTATCTGCTGATTCTCTACGAGGACAAAAGTTTCTCAGAAGCCATCAAAGGCTCCATCGGATTTATAAAGTCTAATTTCCCGAAATCTTTGGAAATACTCGTGTCTCTTTTCATATGCAGTCTGTTCGGCATAATTCCCATAGTCGGAGGAATTGCCGCGCTCGGCATGATGGCGTTTGTCTCAAACCAGTATTACGACGAACTTAAAGAAGCTCAGGCGCTGTAAAATCGCAAAAAGCCGGAGAGTATTCGCTCTCCGGCTTTCCGCTTATAAACACACATAAAACACTCTTTAAGGCGTTTTCCCAAAGACCTTATTTTAGGGTTTTATCCTGTCCATCATCCTCGGAAAAGCCGCTGATTCACGGACGTGCTGTAAGCCGCATATCCATGCGACCGTCCTTTCGAGCCCGAGGCCGAATCCTCCGTGAGGGACAGATCCGTATCTCCTGAGGTCGAGATACCATTGAAAATCTTCTTTTGGAAGATTGTGCTCTTTTATTCTCTGCTCTAAAATTTCTATTCCCTCTTCCCTGACGCCCCCTCCGACAATTTCTCCGTATCCTTCAGGAGCAATGACGTCCACTCCGAGGGAAAGTTTAGGATCCACAGGGTCTGATTTCATATAAAAAGCCTTAATATGGGCTGGAAACCTGTGGATGCATATGGGAGAATCTGAATTTTTTGAAATCTCCGTTTCCTCGGGAGATCCATAGTCGCTTCCCCATTCAATTTCAAATCCTTTTTCTTTCAGCAGTTCAACGCTTTTATTATAACTCATGCGCGGAAAAGGTGTTTTTACAGCCTCGAGAGGCTTAATATCTCTTTCAAGAATGTCAAGGTCGTTTCTGTTTTCCTCGAGGACAGCGCTCAATACATGCATAATAAGGTTTTGAGAAGTCTCCATAATAGAATCGATGTCGGCAAAAATCCACTCAGGTTCGACCTGCCAGAACTCAGTCAGATGTCTTCTCGTCTTGGATTTTTCTGCTCTGAAAACAGGTCCAAAACAATAAACTTTTTCAAGAGCCAAAGCGTTTGCTTCATTGTATAGTTGTCCGCTCTGCGAGAGAAAGACATTTTCGTCGAAATAATCCACCTTAAAAAGAGTAGTCGTTCCTTCGCACGCGGAAGGAGTGAAAATCGGCGTATCGACGCAGTAAAACCCTTCTTTCTTAAAAAATTCCCTTATTGATTCTATTATCTTCGATCTTATCCTCATCACAGCGGATTGTTTCGGCGAGCGTAGCCACAAATGGCGCATCGACAGCAAAAAATCGGGGCCGCTCGGTTTTCTCGGTATGGGATATTCCTTATCCGGTTCTGAAATAATTTCGATATTTTTAAGCAATATCTCATATCCGAATTTTGCTTTTTCCTGTCTGACAGCCAATCCTTGGGCTCTGAATGCGGTTTCTATAGCCAAATGTCCGCATTTTTCAAAGAGAACGTCATCGACTTCGCCTTTGACGACAGTCAACTGGCAGTAACCTGAACCGTCTCTGACCTGAAGAAAATGTATCTGCCCCGAGCTCCTCTTACCGATAAGCCAGCAGAATATACTGACTTTATCGCCTTCGTGTTTTGAAATATCCGAAATCCGCATTAAACAACCTCCAGATTAAAATAACGGGGAACTGTCATCTCGCCTTTTTCGATATGATACACAAAGAGCTTTTCGCGCTCAACTATTTCGTTAAAAATCTCTTTTCCCTTTATTTTTTCGACGAAAACTTTTTCAAGTGTTTTTTCGTCGATTTGGGTCAGACCCAAAACTCTGTGGTTCATAACAATTTTAGCCATGTGGAAAGATTTGTGATAACCGAATTTGTATTCGTTTTTCAGATAACTTAAAACATCACGCGGATCTGAAAAAGATGAAAGCAGGTCGAAAAATCCCCTGTCCCCTATTCCCTCTCTGCAGTGAGAGGAAAAACAGAGAATTCCGTTTTTTTTAAGAGCGCATGAAGCATGAATTATCGCTTTTTGCGCCTGATAAAGAGTCCGGCTATAAGGCTCTCCTACTTCGACGAAGACAGCATCGGCAAGCCTGTCAATTTCCACTGAAAAAATTGACTCTGAAAAAACGGCCGCTTCGGCAAAAGATTTTCTTATGTCTCCTGTAAATACATTAAAAATCTCGCTCTCTGTTCCTACTATCTGGATTGAATATATTGGAAAGTAAAAAAAATCCAGGGCTTGATTCATCTCAGTGTGGACTGGATTCCCTTCGAGCTTGAGAGGCATAGCACCTGGCTCGAGGGCGAGAGAATGGTTTTTCTCTATCGTCCTGAATGAAGCCAAGCCGGGGAGAAATGATTTTCTACCGCCTGTAAAACCTGCGAAATAATGAGGCTCTACTGAATTAATGGCGAGAACAGTTTCGAATTTGGTCAGCGAAGTATTGAAAAAAAGTTCATTGCCGAAATCTGATTTCCCGAAGTAAACACAGGAAGCGGGATCTCTCGAATCGTGGAACAATATTTCTTTGGGTTCGAAGTTTCCTATAATTTTTTTCAGCTGTTCTGGGGAAGGTATCTTGTGGGTTCCTGAAGCGATTATCACAGAAGACTTTTTCTCGATCCCTCCGAACGATTTTATCACCTCAAGGATGCTTGAAGTAGGAGTAGTTCTGTCCTGGTCGTTTACTATGATTAGGATATTATTGTGTTTA
>JAFGIG010000085.1 GCA_016929715.1 Caldifarciminota bacterium | reverse complement strand
CCTGAAAAGGGATGGCTCATGGATTTCGGCGATATCAAGGAAATAGTCGACCCAATAGTGAAAAAGGTAGATCATAAACTGCTGAATGAAATAGAAGGTTTAGAAGCGGGGACGAGCGAAAATCTCGTGATATGGTTATGGGAAAACTTAAAATCACTGCTCCCTGATCTTTTTGAGATAACAGTCTGGGAGAGTGAAAATTCCAGGTGTTCATACCGCGGACCCTGATATGAAAGACGTCCAGAACGACGAACCCGAACACGGCATAGACGTGGATTCTGTGGGGATAAAGGATGTTTTTTATCCGATTTCAGTCGAAGACAGAGCTAATAAAAAACAGCAGACTGTAGCGAAAATTTCAATGTTCGTCGAGCTTCCCCGGCATTACAGGGGAACTCACATGAGCAGGTTTGTCAGCGTCCTTCATTCATACCAGAAAGAGTTCTCGATGCTCAACATGAACGAGATTTTAAGCCATGTCAGGGAGGAGCTCGAAGCCGAAAAAGCAGTCATGGAAGTCGCTTTCAAATATTTTGTGAGAAAGAAGGCTCCGGTGAGCAAAACAGAGAGTTCCATGGATTATGACTGCGTTTTTTACGGAACCTCCGGCAAAGAAGACGACTTCGTTCTCGAGGTCAATGTCCCGGTGATGACTCTTTGCCCCTGCTCGAAAGAGATTTCGGAAAGAGGAGCCCACAACCAGAGGGCTTCGGTTAAGATAAGGACCAGATACTGTGAATTCGTCTGGATAGAAGAGCTTATTGAACTGGCAGAAAAAAACTCAAGCGGACCCGTTTTTTCACTGCTTAAAAGGGAAGATGAAAAATTTGTAACTGAAAAGGCTTTCGACAGACCTCGTTTTGTGGAAGATGTCGTAAGGGGCGTGGCGATGGAGCTGCTCGAAGACAGGAAAATTCTGTGGTTCAGGGTCGAATGCGAGAGCATGGAGAGCATTCACAACCATTCTGCTTATGCCGTCATAGAGAGAGATAAAAGGTCAAAGAGAGTCTGAGAATACAAACATACCGAGAGCCGTATCGAAAAAGCAATAATAAGAACTAGACATGCCCGTTATGTGTTCGGGCAGTCCTTCGGTTATCGAGATTATTCTTCTCTTGTCGTAGGGGGAAAAATCAGATGAACTGCCGCTTCTTATAAGATCATAGGCTTTTACGGCATCGAGGACACTGATGTCGTATTTTCCTGAAGAAGGTCTGAACCTGACATAAGTGGGAAGAAAAGATATTTTTGATATGACCGTCTTTCCCCAGGGATAGCAAAGCAAATCAAGCCCCAGAATTACGCCGGCATCCCTCGGCACTGTCCTCTGAGAGGATATGAAATTTCCGAGAGAGTAGGCAAAAAAAGATTTCCGCCTCCCGTCTAAACCGGACAAACAATTTGAAAATGCCATGGGCTGGACTACGTGCGGGTGCATGCCGATAACAGCGTCGGCACCGGAGAAAGCTAGCGTGTCGAAAAAAGCTTTTTGAGTTCGTGAAGGGTTTACGGCGTATTCTGTGCCGTAATGGATGATTACGCAGACAAAAAGCGCTCCGTCGGCTCTTGCGTTTTCTATATTATTAGAGATATCTTCTGTCGAAATGTAATTGATTATGCAGGAACTATTTTGCGGGAGAGAGAGCCCGTTTGTTCCGTAAGTGTAAGAGAGAAAGGCGATTTGGATTCCGTTTACATCTACAAGAGCGTATCTTTTTTCAAAAGAGTCCGAAAAAACTCCGGTGTGTATAATCCCGAGCGAATCGAGGAGAGATGAGGTCCTCAACAGCCCTTCCTCTCCTCTGTCGAGACAGTGGTTGTTAGCCCTTGTGAGAAGGTCAAATCCCGTCTCTTTAAGCGCGAAGGCGAGTTCGTCGGGTGAGTTGAAAAGAGGGTATCCCGAGAAAATTTTGTCTTCGCCCGAAAGCGTTGTCTCGAGATTGCCGACGGTGAAATGGGCTCCTGAAAGAATTTTACTGACGTCATTAAAACATACAGAAAAATCATAAACTCCGGTAGTCCTGTCGAAAGCTCCTTTCAACTGTTCATCATGGATCATTATGTCGCCTACGAATACAATACAAACGCGGCTGGGTATAAATTTATCGAGTATTTGGATTAAGTTAGGACTGAGAGACGAGGGCAGATAAAAAGACAGAATAAAAGCAAGGGTAAAGATCAAGGGATGGACTCCTTATTTAGCGTAGTTTTCGGGGAAAAGGGCGTATTTGGATATTTTGTTGTAGTTTGCAGTATATAGCATATTATCTTTGTCGATAAACAATCCGTATGTAGGTCTTTCAACGGAGAGCTGAGTTAAAAATTTGCCGTTGCTGTTAAAGACTTCAATTCCGTCAAAATCGGAAATATAGATATTGGATTGATTGTCCGCCGCTACATCTGAAGCCCCGAGACCCAGCGATCCCGGGCCGTCTCCTTCTGAACCGATCCGCGTCAGAAACTTTCCTTCAGGTGAAAACTTGAACACGGATTTATTGAACACCCCGAGGATATAAACATAGCCGGCGCCGTCGAGGGCTATATTGCACTGTAGCTCCGAGTCGTCGGAGTTCGATGAAATGACTTCTTCAATAGTCCAAATTACGCTGAAATCCTTGTCGAGTTTTGCGAGATTATCGTGGTCGTATAAAAGGTAAATACTGCCGTCTGAGGGAGATATGGCAATTTCTTCATAACAGAAAGCTGATACTAAGCTTTTCGGTATGGAATCGACAAATGAACCGTCCCGGACATCGAATATGTAAACGCCTCCCTGACAGACCGCGTAGAGTCTTCCTCGGCTGTCGGCAGCGATAGACTGAACATAGCTTTTACGTCTGATTGTCCATTGCCTGATATAATTGCCGGAGGAGTCAAAAACCTGTATCCTTCCGTTTTCATATTCGCATGTAAGTATTAACCCATTATTAGTTGTCTCAACATATCTCACATCGTCGAAATATCCCGGCCCAGTGCCTTTCGACCCGAGTTCAAAGACCTTTTGAATTTCATTGTTGCCGATTATGGGCAACGTCGTCTTGACTGTGTTTATGAGAAGAAAAACACCTCCCGCTAAAATCCCCACTAAAACAAAACCGATGACAGCGAATATAGCCGCCGTGTTTTTGACAGGTTCAGTATTGACTGTGGAAAATGAATAGACAGATTCTTTGATGGCTTTTGAATTTATTGAAATCCTGGGTTCGTCATAATGGTTACTGCTTTTGATGTCGAGTAAAGTCCTGCAGTAAGGGCAACTGTATTTTCCCTTTGCTTTATCGGGATCGAGAGGCCCTCCGCAGTTTGGGCATTGAAAGACGTTTTTATCTATCATAGAGTCATCTCTCCGTTTTTTTGTATTTGTAAATAAATATCCCGAATGGCCTGAAAATTTTCGCTTTTTGCATAAAATACAGAGGAAATGAAGATTCGACAATTACTTTTTTTTTCAGGGTAAAATGAGAGAGCAATCGTGAATTGACATATTCGTCGTCGGCTCTTCCTACAAAAACTGTTTCGGATTCGTTTTCCGAAAGATGTTTGATCCTCTCGCAGGTTTTATCTATTTCGCAGGGTCGAAGATAATAGAGAATTTCGGAGCAGAAAAACAGGTCAAATTTCCTGTCTGTTTCAAAAATGCATATATCTGCCCTTTGGAATTCGAGGCGTTTGTCGCCGGCATATTTATTTTTCGCCTCTTTCACAGCTTTAGAGGAAATATCTATGCCGACCACGCTTTTTGATACCGACAGAAGCGAAGATGAAAATAAGCCGTTGCCGCATCCTATGTCGAGAGTGTTTGAAAAATTATTTCTGCCGACAGCCTCGATTACTTTTTGAATCTTTTCATTTTCGTAGGAAGAGTTTTGTGTTTTGAAAGGGTCATTCAAAACCAGATACAGCGCGTCGAAGAAAAAAGAAGAGTCTGTTGTCCTTACGGCGAGATAATAAGCTTCGGTTAAAAATTTTATTGTTTTATTTCCTATGATGTTTACAGTCATCGCCGGTATGATAAAATATATTTTAGTTAAAAGCGAGAAGTGTTGACTCTCGCTTTTCAAAAGTATGCTTAAAGCATGCTTTTCAAAAGCTGATTTAGTCATTATAATAAAATAAAAAAACAAAGAGGCGCCAATGGAAAAACCCAAAAGTGATGTTCAGAAGGGAAAGTTGAAAAAAATGTCCGAACTTTCCAAGATTGACCCGAAAGATATAATAAACATAGATCCCGCGATTGAAAGGGGAATGGGCGTCGCGTATATTCTGAGTCTGCAGAAACTGACGACAAATATTATCAAAAACAACTCTCCGCGAATGAAGAGGATTGTAAAAGACACCATTGACGTGTGCCTTAACGCCGCGGTTTCTTCCGGAAAGATAAACGTCATTCTGTTCGACGACCAGATAGAAAAAAACACCGCTCTGCTCGAAAGAATTCAAAAAGACCTTGAAATAAGTTTTGACCGCATAGGCACTGATAAATTGCATTTAGACAGCATAGTCCCTTATATGCTCGGCCTTCTCTTCGACGAAAACGTCAGTATTTTAGAGCAGAACGAATCCAAGTTGAAAAGCGCCTACGCCTTGATAGCCGGTTTCTGGACAATATTTCAGACATACCTCATAAAACTCGGCTACGGAAAAGCCGACAGGGAAAATTTCCTGAAATATCTCGAAAGCATAGCGAAAAAGGAAGACAGGGCTGATCTCATAGAGAACGACCTTTCAAACTGCGAAATCCGCTCCAACAGGCTGATAGAGGAAATAAACAGATACATACCAAAGTCGAAAAAAATGCTCTATTCGATAGATGATAAAATTGAATACACTATAAAAAAGATGAGATATCAGAAAGAATCGCTCTCGAAACTTACTAATATGGAAATGAGCTCTCTGGAAAAAATGTCCAACGAAATTTACACTAAACAAGACGACGATAAAAAAGAGATGTTCACCGCGGAATCAGACACCGAAAGAGGATCGGCAATTTATCCGATACAGGCGAAAATTGAGATAATCAAGGAAATTTTCAACATACTCAAAGTTCTCGGAAGTTCAGACAAAGAGATTCTCGCCGCCACCGATAAAATCTCCATTTCCGAGTTCAAATTCTACATCTACGAGAAAGCGCTCGATTTGGTCAGGGAAATCATAACGAATCCGGATACGGATAAATACGAAAAGGAAAAGAAGGAACCTATAATAGATTTCGGCGAAGTAGCTATATACATAGACGAAATAGTCGATTTTAACGTGATAATGCTTGATGACAACCTGAGAGAGATAATCGAGGAGCTCGGCGGAAAGGCGATGGAAAAGAAAAAACTCGAGAGAGAAAAAATAATAATCGAATCCATAGAAAAAGCTCAGGAGTATCTGGAAAAACCGACAGAAAAAAACATCAAGGGAGTGAATGAGCTGATGCTTCTCGGCAAAGAAATTTTAGAGAGTTATTTTACGGATGTCGAAATGGTGAACTTTTACAGAAGCGAATTCATAGGCAAGGATGAAAGAATGGTGCGCTATGCCCTGGGATACAAAGCGGCGCAGAATATATATACGTCGTCCATACTTTCCAAGGACATCGGATACACATTCAATTATCTACCGACGAATATATACAACCCATTCAACATGATAAATGTCCTCGGAAAAATAGAGGAGATAATAAGCAGAACAATCAAATCATCGCGCCTGAAATCCCAGAAAAGCTAAACGCTGTTTTCCAGAAATTCCTGCGCTGATATTGCGGCTATGGCTCCATCCCCTACGGCAGTGGCAACTTGGCGAACTGTCTTTTTTCTGACGTCTCCGGCGCCGAAAAGCCCGGAAACGGAAGTTTTCATTTCGTCGTCTGTCAGGAGATATCCTCTATTGTCGAGGATACCTAACTCCTTAAAAAGAGAAGTATTCGGAACGGAACCGACAAGAACAAAAACCCCGTCAATTGGGATTTCTTTTTCAATGAGAGTTTTCACATTTTTAAGAGCGAGATGTTGGACTTTTTTATCGCCTTTTATCTCCGTAACTACAGTATCCCATTCAAAAGAAATATTTTCTCTTTCGAACGCTTTTTTCTGAATTACCTTTTCCGCGCGGAGTGCGTCGCGTCTGTGGATTATTGTTACTTTTGAGCAGATCTTCGAAAGGAAGAGCGCTTCTTTTACCGCTGAGTCGCCGCCTCCGACGACGGCGACACTCCTGCCTCGAAAAAGAGGCCCGTCGCAAGTTGCACAGTATGAGACTCCTCTGCCGGTAAATTCAATTTCGCCCGGGACTTCAATTTTTTTGTCTGTTGTTCCCGTTGCGATTATGACAGACTGCGATTTTATTTCATTTCCGGCATCGGTGAGTATGCTGAAACCTAACCCATCGTTTTGGATAGTCAGCTTATCGGCGTTTTCCATGGCGAGTTTGGCGCCTGCAGAAGAAGCCTGGTCGCGCATTATCTGTGAGAGGTCAAATCCAGATATGCCGCCCGTTACGCCGGAATAGTTTTCGACTATGTCGGTCAGGCTGATTCTTCCTCCCGGCAGATTGCCCTCCAAAACGAGGGTGTCAATATCCGCTCTCGCAGCGTATAGAGCGGCGCTGTAACCCGCAGGTCCGCCTCCTAATATTACGAGATCATTGTTTTTATCCACAATAAAAAAAAGCACATGATCTTGATAAAATCAAGCGTAAATCTCTAAATCTTCAGTTGACAAAATATGGAAAAACAGTCTATATTTAGAATATGAAAAGATACATAAATCTAATAGTGTTTCTTATACCATGCTTTATATATTCCGGAGTCAATATTAACGAAGTTTTTTACAGCATACCGGAATATTCGGGCTGGAACAGTCAGGATCAATGGATAGAGATTTTTAATTTTTCATCCTCGGGCGCTTCTCTTAATTCCTGGAAGCTAAAGACATCGGCGGGAGAAGTATTCACCTTCTCCGTGACTATCGAGCCCGGCCAGAGAATACTTTTTGTCGCAGACAGTTCGAGATTTGTAGCTCATTGGGATTCTGTCCTTTCGTCCACAACAGTGATAATTCAATACGGCGGAGCAATAAACGTCTGCAGAAACGTCGGATCACTGACTTTGATCAACTCTACCGGCGCAGAGGTGTCTTCAGTTGCATGGGGAGGAACAGGGACTTCTCAGGGGGTCTCTCCGGGATACTCTCTGGGCCTTTATCCGGAATCGAATCCAGAACCGGCTCCTGACAACTACACTGTGTGTTATCCAACTCCCGGTAATCCCAACAGGGAACTGCCTCACTCTGTAATCAATCCGTCAACTTGGGGACGGATAAAGGCTATGTTTTCAACTGAGCGCAGGTAATTTGAAATCCAGAATATTTTTCTCTTTATTATTTTTATCGACCGCCTGCGTCTTTGCATCAAAATACGCGGGTGAATTTCTTGCGCTCGGCTTTGGCGCAAGATCGCTTTCAATGGGACAACTCGAGGGAGTCCTTACAGGAGAGCACTCTTTTTACGGCAACCCGGCGGCTATGTGTTTTTCATCTAAAACCTACAGCGCGACTCATGCCTATGTTTTTTCAGGAAACCTTTCCTACAATGGACTTTCTCTTGTCTTTCCAGAGACAAAAAGAGCCGTCGGATTCGGATTGGTTCATCTCGGGATCTCGGGAATTCCCTACACACTTGACGCCCTTAGAGATTACGGTGAAGACGGTATACCCGGAACGAACGACCCGGGAGAGAACAACGGAATACTCGACCCAGGAGAATGGCTCGATTACGACAGAGTTTCCTATTTCAGCGATGACGACTACACTCTCTATCTTTCATACGGGCACAGAGCGGGAGATAATTTTTCAATGGGAGCCTCCGTCAAAGCAGTCTACAGGAAGATAGGAAGCTATTCCGCATACGGAGTCGGAACCGATTTAGGCTGTTTTTTCAGGACAAAAAATATAGATTTTTCTGCTGTCCTCAGAAATGCCACGACTACGATTATTTCCTGGAGCACCGGAACGAAGGAATTTGCATATCCTTTTCTAAAGACCGGCGTGATGGCAAAAGCGCCTCTTTCCTGGAGAGACGTCAATATCTCTTTCGGCATAGAGACTGATATTTATTTTGAGAACAGGAAACTCGCTTCTCAGTGGGATCTTTCCTCCCTAAGCGCCGATATCCATTACGGCGGGGAGATTTCAGTTAAAGAAAAGTTTTTCCTCAGAGCGGGAGCGAACTCAGGTCATCTAACAGCGGGAGGCGGAATAGCTTTCAGCTCTTTTTCAGTGGATTACGGATTTATGAGCCACCAACAGCTTGGTTCTTCCCACAGATTTTCGCTGTCGTATTTTCCGCGCTGATTCTACTGAACTCCGTTTTCAAACCATTTTACAAAACCCGGGACGAGTTTTCTCGTGAGGTAGGTATTTCTCGGCAGAATTCTCAAAGAGAATCCGTTTTTACCGCTCTCGAGACAGGGTATTCTTCCTCTGAAAACGTATATCCCTTTGCCTGTATTCTGGACTGAAGACATCGCAAAGCATGTTGAGTTTTCGATTTCACCTTTGTAGTTGAGTTTTCCATGGCAGACTTCCACTGTGATGTCGTCGGGATTGAGGCCGTCCATGTAAACTGTCGCGGTGACCTCAATTTGAGTCCCCATCTGAGCCGGTTTCGATGTGTCTGCCGTCAATTCAGTTATCTTTACACTGCCCCATTCTTTTGAAATGAGGTCGAATCGCTCGGAGAATTCGCGAACTCCGCGGAAGTTGTCTTCGCTCAATGTTTTCCAGGAATTATGAGCAGGAATGTAGGATTTTTCAGTGTATTCGTAAATCATTCTGTTTGTGTTGAAAACAGGGCAAAGAGTCCTCATCGATTCTTTCATCATTTTAATCCATTCCCTGGGCAAGCCGTCTCTTCCTATGTTGTAGAATTTTAATATGACGTCGTTTTCGAGGGTGTCGTATAGGGATGAGGATTCAACTTCGTCTTCGGCTTTGTAGTCCATATAAACTTCGCCTCTCCCGATAGACCATCCGTTTTTACCGTTATAAGCTTCGTTCCACCATCCGTCGAGAACGCTTAAATTCAATCCGCCGTTGAAGCAGACTTTCATTCCGCTTGTCCCGCTCGCTTCGAGAGGCTTTCTCGGCGTGTTCAGCCATATATCACAGCCCTGAACCATGTATCTGGCGACGTTCATGTCGTAGTTTTCTATAAAGACGATGTGGTTTTTAAGATTCGGCATCTTAGAAACCTGATAAAGGTGCTTTATGATTTCTTTGCCGGCGTCATCTCTCGGATGAGCCTTGCCGGCGAATATGAGCTGAACCGGTCTTTCTTTGTCCGTCAGTATTTTTGATATTCTGTTTAGATCGCTAAGGATGAGAGAAGCTCTTTTATATGTAGCAAATCTTCTGGCAAAACCTATTGTCAGAGTGTCCGGGTTCAGGACCTCATCGGCTTCCTCTATCTCTTTAGCCGAAGCGCCTCTTTCCGTGAGCTGTTTTTTCAGCCTTCTTCTTATGAAGGCAACGAGTCTTTCTCTTCTCCTCTCGTGAGTCCGCCAGAGTTCATTGTCGGGTATGCCGAGGACTCTTTCCCAGATTTTCTGGTTTTCAGGCTCTTCGAGCATTTTCGGTCCTATGTATCTTAAAAACAACTGCTGCATTTCTCCGGAAGTCCAGCTGTTTGGGTTGATGCCGTTAGTGATGTGCGTAATTGGGACTTCATCGGCGTCAATGCCCTGCCATAAAGCTGACCACATTGATCTTGAGACTGAAGCGTGAAGTTTGCTGACGCCGTTGCAGTAATGAGAATTTTTCAGGGCGAAAACGGTCATGCCAAAATTTTCAGATGAATTTTTCGGGTTTTGTTTGCCGAGAGAAAAAAGCTCCTCTTTTGTCACGCCTATTTCTTCGCGAATATATCCGATGTAATGTTCGATCATGTCAGGGTGAAACACCTCGTTACCTGCGGGCACCGGTGTGTGCGTGGTGAAAACGCAGGAAGAAGCTGAAAGAAGCTTTGCCTGGCTGTAAGAGAGTCCGTTTTCCTTCATAAGCCCGCGGATTCTTTCCAGAACAATGAAAGCGCTGTGTCCTTCGTTCATATGGACAACAGTGGGGTTTATGTCCATAGCTCTGAGGGCTTTTAAGCCTCCTATTCCGAGAAGTATTTCCTGCTTAATGCGCATGTCATTATCGCCGCCGTATAGTTTTTCTGTTATATATTTGCCGAAAGAATCGTTTTCCTCGATGTTTGTGTTCAGCAGAAAAAGCCTTATGTTACCGACGTCAGTTTCCCATATTTCAGCCATGACTTCTTTTTCCGCCATTTTAACCGATATTTTCAAAGGGTTATCGTCCTGTCCGTTGACTATGCGGACCGGCATGTTGCTGAAGTCGTTCTCGGCATAGACTTCATGCTGCCAACCGTCATTTGAAAGATATTGAGTAAGATATCCCTGTCCGTAAAGAAGCCCCACGCCGACTAAAGGTATGCCGAGTTCGCTCGAGGATTTTAAGTGGTCACCTGATAGAACTCCGAGGCCTCCGGAATAAAGAGGGAGACAGTCATTAAGGCCGAATTCCATTGAAAAATAGGCAATGGCGGCATTTTGAGATTCAGGGTGCTCTTTTTCGAACCATCTTGTCCTTTTAATGTAATTGTTGAGGTCTTCTTTTACCCTGTTCATATGGGCTATGAAGCTTTCGTCCTTTATGAGAGTAAACCAGTTTTCCTGAGGGACCATGGACAGCAAGGCCACCGGATTGTGGTTGGCTTGTTCCCAGAGTTCAGGAGAAATTCTGTGAAAAAGTTTCACGGCTTCTTCGTTCCAACCCCACCAGAGGTTGAAGGCTATTGTCCTAAGGCTTGAAAGCTCCTCCGGCAAGGAAGGAATCACTTTGAATATTCTGACGGGTTTCATTTCAACTCCCCTCTCTGAAATTTATATATGTCTTTGCGGCGGTATCGAAAAATTCCGCGAATATTTTTTTGTTTGAACATATCACATTTCCTGTCTCGTGCGGATTTTCTTTTCCCACAAAATCCGTGACGAATCCCCCTGCTTCCCTGACAATGAGCATTCCTGCGGCTATGTCCCACGGTGAAAGATTGTCTTCCCAGAATCCGTCGAATCTTCCGCAGGCGACAAAACACATGTCGAGTGCCGCGCTTCCGCATCGTCTTATGCCGTCTGATTTCAAAAAAACATTTTTAAAGCTCGCCAGATATCTATCGAGTTTTGCGTGATCCCTGAAAGGAAATCCCGTGGCGAAAAGACCTCCCTGCATTTTATTGATGCCGGATACGGATATTTTGTCGCCGTTTATGTAAGCGCCTTTGCCTTTTGAGGCGTAGAATAATTCCCTTAGCCAGGGACTGTAAACGGCTCCTTGAGTTATTTCTCCATCTTTTTCAAGAGCCGCTGAAACGCAGAAAAATGGAAATGAATGAATGTAATTTGTCGTTCCGTCAAGGGGATCGACTATCCATTTCATCGCCGTGCTGCCTTCGTGGCCTTTTTCTTCGCCGGAAAAACCGGCTCCGGGGAGTATTTTCAACAGTTCATTCCTGAGAAAATTTTCAGACTCGAGGTCTTTTTCGGTCACATAATCGGCATTTTTTTTAAGAGAAATCTTTCCTGTGTTTCTCATATTTTCGAGAAGATAATCTCCTGTGCGGGTAATAATATCGATAAATTTTTCCCGCGGCGCGGTCAATTGATGAGCCTTGAATGGATGTCCTGATAAATTTGCGACATTTTTTCTATGAGACCTTCCGTGAGATTAGGAGGAGTAGAATTCCTGTCCCAGCCCTGTTCATCGAGCCAGTCCCGGAGAATCTGTTTGTCGAGAGAAGACGGGTTTTCGCCTAAGACGACCGAGTCAACGGGCCAGAGTCTCGAAGAATCGGGAGTGAGGACTTCGTCTACGAGGTATAGTTCGCCGGATTTTCCGCAGGCAAATTCGAATTTCGTGTCTGCTATGACAATTCCTCTCTCTGTCGCGTATCTTAAGGCTTTTTCGTATATCTTGACCGATATCTCTTTTATCTGCATAGAAACGTATTCGCCGAGAGTCTCTGAGAGTTGATCCCATGAGACCGGTTTGTCGTGACCCGCAGTTTCTTTGGTCGTCGGAGTGAAAATTGGTAGAGGAAATTTTGAAGCGAGCCTCAACCCGAGTGGGGGGACAACGTCGATGATTTTCCCCTTGTCCCTATACATCTGCCATGCTGATCCGCAGAGATAGCCGCGAACTATGAATTCAAATTTGAAAACGTCGAGTTTTCTGACAAGAACACATCTTCCATTGCATATCTCCTGCTCTTCGGGAGAGAGAAAATCTATTTTCGAAGAGTCGGTTTCCACTATGTCGTTCGGAATATCCTCATGAAACATGTTTTTCCAAAAAAGGCTGAGTGAATTTAAAACTTTTCCTTTTCCGGGTATCCCTTCTTTCATAATATGGTCGTAAGAACTGA
Source organism: Caldifarciminota bacterium (assembly GCA_016929715.1). GTDB lineage: Bacteria > SDB-A > SDB-A > SDB-A > SDB-A > JAFGIG01. The sequence continues at coordinate 12,418 of JAFGIG010000085.1, read as the reverse complement.
TGCGATCGGTCGTCAAAATCAGAAGCTTGTCTTTGCCGCCTTCGTAAATGTCCCTGACTTTTCCTCTCGACAGAAGCTGGGTGGATTTTAAGTTTGTTTCGATTAAAACGTCCATATACCCTCCAATTCATAAATAGATGTCTGGTGTGTTTTTTGAAAATTGATCAAATAAGTATAACTCAAGACTTTTTATAAGGGCAACAAGTGTTTTTTTTCCTGTAAAAGAGAGGATCCTTTTTCTCTCTTCCGAGGTCATAGTCATTTGCAGGAGCTTGGCGTCGGCGGATTTTGAGTCAAATATTTTATCTGAACATGCCGCGCAAAGAAAGCCGCCCTCCGATGAAGAAATGCTCCGGACATCGGAAGAGCCGCATTTTTTACATGAATCCAGAGGGAACCCGAATCCGAAATGCTTCGCGAGAATTGCTAAATAAGGGGGGACGAGAAGAAGGGCGGCTATTTCAGAATCAGACGAATCAATGGCGGAAAAAGCCCTGTCTGAAAGCTTGAAAAGAAACTCATCGGAAGCACCTGGCTGAACTATTTTGACAAGCGGCGACAGTATATGCAAAGAAGTTTTGAGCTTGGAATAATCGCGGTGGATATTTCTATAGGGGTTTTTTTCGGATGATTCCCTTATATATATGCGGTTTCCGGTTGTTCTGTATAAATAAAGATGGTATTTTGAAGGGATGCAGGAAAAATCTGCGCTTTGAGTTTTTCGTGAATCCGGTCTGGCAAGAACCCAAAGCAAACCGGAATTTTGGGTTAAAAAGCACAGGGACCTCGACCTTTCGCCAGTTTTCACAGCCCGAAGGAGAATTCCTTCGGTTTCGAAAAATCTTTCACTAACCATGTTAAAAAATCAAATCATTTAGGTGGACATATACCGTTTCTTTATTTTCTTCCAATTCTATTTCTACCGTCGGAATGTCCGAAGGGGCGTTGAAACGGTGTGTTTGGACGTTGACTACCTTCCCTGATTTATTCGCGTGCCTTCCCGTTCCTATTAAAACTTCATCCGGTACCCCGGGAAAAGGAACAGAGTATTTTTCGCGGATTTCTTCTTTTTCCGGAATGAAAAGTGTATAAAAATCTTCGGTAGCGATTTTCGAAACAGACGCCTGCTTAGTTCTATGATCCCTGAAAAACGCGAGCATGCTTGAGGGGATTTTCTTGATGCCTTTGAAAAACAAAACGGCGACTGAGAGGTCAAAAGAGTCCTCATTTGCCGCCTTCTTAGCGTCATCGTCAATAGACGGACAGACCAAGGTTTTTATGCCTTTTTCTCTTGCCCATTGAACTGTTTCCATGGAAAGCGTTTTGTCGAGAACCGCTATAATGTTTTTTCTGTCGATTATCAGGAGAGCATCCTCCTGCGGTGGGATTTCAGAAGGCAATAAAAAGATTTCTCCGGAGGCGGGTTTCCCGTGAAAAGAAGGGAGTTTGACGAAAAAACCGCGGGATTCAACTGTCATGGATGCGCAAAAACCGGCTTCCATGGTTCCCGTTACCCTGCCGGGAATAGGTATTACTGTGCTTTTTTCAAATTCAAATCTTCTAATGAGTATATCTCCCGAAGAGATGTCTATGTCTTCTACTGTCCCTTCGATTGGAGAAACTGCGCGCAGGACAGTCAGGTTATCCTGCAGTCGCCTTTCAGCGAGAACAGTTCCTTTGAGAACTTTGGAATTTTTGGCTACTTTCATGAACTTGAGGAGTTTTTGAGGAGGAATTTCGAGAGGGTCGCTCAGATTTACGGAGAGGTCTTTTCTGTTGACAGCCGTGCAGAGGGAATTTCCAAGGGGCAGGATAAAGTAATCTACCCATCCGTGAAAAGGCGATAAAACCTGCGAGTTTGGAGGCAGAAATTTTTTTTCGAATATTTTTTTATATAACGGAAATTCCTCTTTGCATGAAAAAAGAGCGCTCTTTTCTATTGAAGAAAATTCTGCTCCTGCGAGCATTGAACGGAAGTCGACGAACAGTTCTTCTTCATTAGGGGAATATTCAAAAGCAGTATCTCCGAAAAAAACTTCATCTCCTGCAGAAAATTTTGGTTTTGCCGGAAAAGGAGCCGACAGGCTGTATATTTTTCTTGCGTTATATATGAGATTTTTCAAAGGACAGACCTCAGCCCTAAATTTTTTTTCCACGATTGAAGAGAAGGAAACCAGTCTGAGCCGTATAAGCCGGGTGAGAAAGGTCTTCCTCTGGAGTCAACGAGTATGCCGTTTTCAGATAGCCGGACAAAGCTTTTACAAGGTATTCCTGGCCCTTCACCTGCGTCAACAGATTTGCCCGGCAAAACCGTGATTTCAGCTTCGGAAAACCCGGAGTCTATGAATTTCAATTCGCCGGCTTTTAAGGAAACGGTTAATGTTTCTTTATTTGACGAGAAAATCATCTGAGCTATCTCTGTTCCGGGATTTTTGAAATTGAATTTAAGTGAAAAGCTGGGGCAGGAATTTTTTAACACGGAAGGATATGCAAAAGTTTCGTCAATGGTTTTTATTAAACCGTAATTGGCAAGATAACCTTCGTCTATGTGCAGAACCGCGAATCCCACGGGTTGAATGCAGTTTAACAAAGTTTCATAAACTTTTTCAGGTTTTGAAGCCGTAAAAATGTATGAAGCAGCCAGAATATTGTCGAAAAAGCATGATTTTACCCTAAAAGAAAATTCCGCAAGCGGAGAGATGATTTCCGCGGCAAGAGTGTGGAGAAGGTCTGCTTCAAATACACCGGGAGAAATAGACGGGAAAGCGGCGCGTTTTCTGACTATGTTTTCGACCGCATCGGTTTCTATGAGTTGCTGAAGCCAAAGAGAAGTATTCTCGGAAAAAAACCTCTGATATGCTTCGTAAGCTTTTATGCCCACGCCGTAGGGAGAAGAGTATCTTTCCATAACGGAGGATTGATTTCCATTTTTCAACTCGGCTGTTATCAATTCAGTCGTAGAACTTCCGCAGGAGACTACCGCGAGATGCCTGTGATGTCCTGCGAAAGAAGCCGCCTTGAGAAGGCAGATGGAAGTCGGGAGAAGAGGTTCCGTGAGCCTGTCGAAAAAGTTTTTCCAGCCCCAGTTTTTCGAACATTGTATTTCATTTCCGATGCCGCGGATTTCATCAATAGCAGGATAGATGTCATACATGTCTTCTTCGGGCATAATGTTTGGGACGAATACAAGTCTGCATAATCCGCCGAGCATTTGTTCGATTATTCTCTGGGCTTTGCTGTTCCCTCCGAATACTACAGTAAGGTTTCCTCTCGGGCTTAAAAGACGGGCAGCGTATGCCACCGATTTGACCGCCTCTATAACGGGAGCGACGCCTTCGCTCTCGGTGCCCCCGGCTATAAGTATTATGTCGGGGTTTAATGCGACTATTTTTTGGACATGTTCCTGAAAGTTGAGTCCGTCATCGTTGGAGACCGAACCTATCACGTTTGAGCCGGAATGAGAAAGGACGAGATAGGCGATTTTACCGCTGATGGATCCGACAGATGAAACAGCCACGGCATTGAGTCCGCCGCCTATGGAAGAACAGGCGGCTGTCGGTATGAGAAAATTTCCGGATGCGTCAATTAGTCTGACCCCTGATTTTTTTTCAAGATGGTAACACGCGGATTTAGCGGAAAGTTCAATATCGCCGTGAGGGTCGGATGGAACGATTGTCTTTGAAATTTCACCTTCTTCCTGAGAATAGAGCATGGCTTTTGTTAGGGTCGAACCTATGTCAAAAGTCAGAATCACTGCTGTAGTTCCCTGGTGGATAAAGCCAAAGGAGACATATCATTTTCCTATGTTGAGAAGCAGAGCGCCGAAAATTACAAAAACAAAACCGATTATCTGGAAAAATGAAAAAGTTTCTTTAAGAAAAATAACGGACAAAATGATAGTCACTGCGGGATAAAGCGCGGTCAATGTGACAACTATTGAAGGACTGCCTTTGGAAAGAGCGGCGTAAAAAGCAAGAGATCCGAATGTTCCGGCTGTCATGACGAGAAATATCAATAAAAGAGCGGGATGTTTTAAGCTGATATCGCCGATTCTGTTTTTCACGAAAAAGAAAAGGGCTATTCCGAAAACGGGAGCTATTAGGTTGTTTATGGCGGTAATAACGAGAGGGCTGTTGTATTTAGTCGCGAGTTTTCCGAAAAATCCCCAGAGGCCCCACATTAAAATTGATATGATGGAGAAAAAAAGCATCTACATTACCTCGACAGGTTTTATTCCGAGAAGCGAAAGGCCCTGAGACAGTGTTGACTTGCATGCTTTAAGAAGGTTGAGGCGTGCCTGCATGATGGTATTGTCGCTCGAGAGGACTCTGTGAGAATGATAGAAAGTCGAAAAATCTCCGGCTAAAGCGAGCAGATATCTTGAGACGACGGAAGGCTCGTATTCTTCCGATGCCTTCAGGACATGTTCGGGGAAGGAGTCAATGGCGAGAGCGAGTCTTTTTTCCTCTTGGGATTCAAGGGATAGGCATAGAGAAGGATCTTCTCTAAAATCGCCTGCTTTTCTGAGGATGGAACAGATTCTCGCATGGGCATACTGCAGATAAGGGCCGGTTTCCCCCTCGAAAGAAAGAGCTCTGTCCCAGTCAAAATCGACGTCTCTCGTGCGTTTGTTTTTAAGGTCGTTGAAGATTACGGCTCCCGCGCCTATGCTGAACGCGAGTTCATCTGGGTCTGCTCCTTCCGCTTGCGCGTGCTCTCCTTCTCTAATTTTAGTTTTTGCCCTCGACGCGGCTTCTTCGAGAAAATCCTCCAGAAAAACGAGATTTCCTTTGCGTGAGCTCATTCCCTGTATATGACCGAAACCGGCATGGACAATTTTTTCTTTATCGATTATTCCGGCTTTTTCAAGAGCCGCCTGAAGCTGCTTAAAATGAAGTTCCTGAGGGATTCCGACTACATAGAGGAGTTTGAAAGGATTGAACTCGCTCAGTCTGTATAGGGCGGACGCGATTTCCCTTGTCGAATAGAGAGTCGATCCGTCGGACTTTGTCAGCAGGACAGGAGGCAGTCCGTATTCTTCGAGGGGAACGATTGTCGCTCCCTGATCTTTTTTTGAAAGGTTCTTTTCGGCGAACATATCTAAAACGGAGGAAGTCTTGTCGAAATAAAAACTTTCCCCGAGATAGCGTTCGAATTCAATCCCGAGCCTGGAATATGTCTTTTTGAATTCATTAAGGCTCGATTCTCTTATGGTCTCCCAGAATTTCAGGGCGTCGGGGTCTTTTTTTTCCAGTCTTGAAAACCAGCTCCTCGCTTTGTCCATGAAAGCCGGATTCTCTTTGGATAGAGCGGAATATTTGACGTATATTTCGTATGCCTTTCTCAACGCTCCGGAACCTAAAGAAGAAAGATCGATTTTTTCTTCCTCTAAACCGGCAAGAATGATGCCGAATTGCGTTCCCCAGTCTCCCAGGTGGTTTATTCCCACGACATCATATCCGGTGTGTCTCAGTATTCTGCATATACTTGCCCCTATCACCGTTGATCTGAGATGTCCCACGCCGAAAGGTTTGGCTATGTTAGGAGATGAATAGTCTATTACTATCGTTTTACCCTTGCCTTTGTCCGATACGCCCCAAAAAGATCCTGCTCCGAGGGATCTCCGGACCGCATGGCTGCAGACAAAAGGAGCATTGAAGCTAATATTGAGGTATGGTCCCGCCGGTTCGACGGAAAATTCTTCTATATCTTTAAGCCCCCGTGAAATATCAGAAGCGAGAACATGGGGCGGTTTTCCTGTCTTTTTGGAGAGGGAAAAAGTCTTGAAAGAAAGGTCACCGAGTGAGGAGTCGGGGGGCTCTGCGAAATTCTGTGTCACTTCTCCGGCTGGCAGACCGAGAGGTTCGGCTATCTTCTGAGCACAGTATTCCCTGACGCTAATATCTTTTAATTCGTGAAAAGCCATATTACTCCATAGTCTATGAGATAATCTTCTTTTTCAAACTGAATTCTCCATTCGCAGAAAAGATTCAGGACTCGAAGCTTAATCCTAAACCAGGGATAGTATGTGTTATTTTCGTCTCTTTGGGCTATTAAGCCGGGAGAAATGAAAACGGAAAGGTCGTCTTTGAAAAAATTTTTAGAAAAGGAAGTGAAAAGGCACCCTCTTTCGATTGTATCGATGACCGCAAAAATGCCGAATGAAAAATTTTCCGAGGGAGAATAAAGTGAATATAAAGATCCTCTAAATCCCGATTTCTCTTCGGATGCAAGCCATTCGTTTTGGGAAAATTCCCATGAGGATTTGTATGCGTCATAACAAACAGCGGCGTCGAATTCTGCTTTCTCCCCGAGAAATCTCGTTCCTGCGTAGAATGATTTGGCTGATCTTGATATATGATAGATTCTCTGGGGATCGTTGAAAGGTTGTTTGTGATAGCAATCTGAGAAACCGCTGTATAAAGAATAATTGAGAGCCGGCCTATAAATAAAAAAAATGTCTGCAGAACGAGAAGAGTCGCTTCGGAATGTCAAGTCGGCTTTGAGCCAAGTGAGATGGAAAATCTCATGTTGTATTTGGGCTCCTGCGCTGTAAATAATTGTGTCTTCCCGGGCGCTGAAATATTCGGCTTTTGCCCTGATTTTTACATCGGCTGTCCTGAAAGGTCTGACGAAGATTTCAGCACTCTGAGTTTTTTCAGCCGCGTTTTCACCGAAATTTTCGGAATTGGAATAAAAATAACCGTAGCTTGCCCCGAAGATAGATTTAGTCAAAGTTATTTGGCCGATGTCGAAAGTGGTCTTTGAGGGCAGAGAATCTTTTTTTCCTGTCCTTTGGTAGGCGTGAACGAAATATCCGTCGAAGTGAAAATATCTAAGGGGGGTTTTGAGCCTGAAATAGCCTTTTTGCGATTCGTAATCAGTAAACGGCAAGCCTTCATTTCCTCTGGCAAGAAATCCCCCGAGGCAAATCTCGGAAGTGTCGAAAAATTCTCTGGAGAAATTCAGGGAAGAATACTCTGATTCCCCTCCGATTCTGCCGTGAGAAATACGGGTTCTGGGAAGGCGTGAAGGGTCCTGAGAGATTCTGAAAGCCAGGGATTGCCTCATAGCAGAAAAACTTATCCTGGGGTAGAAAGAGAATTCGCCGTCGAAAAGATCCGTCCCGAAAACCCTGTCGGTCAGATAAAAATCTTCTATGAAATAATCCCGGTTTGATGAGAACAAGGATTTCTGGGCATTTGTCCTCGGGTTGAAAAGATAAAAAAAACGTGAAGGATCAAAATCCGGAGTTTCCAGCCATGAATAAGCGTCAGTGTGCTTTTTCCGGGGTTTTATTGGGACAAAGTCTTCATCGGCAAAACCTGTGAAAATAACCTCCACCGACGCGCTGTCCACGAACACAGCCGTTTCGGCAAACACCGAGGCGAGGACTAAAATCAGGGCTGGGAGTCCGATGGCTGATCTTCCTCGAGGAATGACTCTGAACACTCGATGTCAACGGACAGAGTCTTTTTGAAATATCCTCTTGATGAGTAGGTCGGTTCGATATCAGCTTTGACGGTGTAGATTCCCGGAGGCACTATTTCAGAATTATTGCCTTTTCCGTCCCAGAGTATCTGGGTGTAGCCGGGTGTTTCCTTGAATTCAGGCAATAGATTTCTGATTACATTTCCCCGGCTGTCATAGACAGTCAGAGTGATTATACTGGGCTGAGTTATGTATATGGCAATAGTCGAACCCGGCATCAAAGGGTTGAAAACAGAGGGGAATGCTCCTTTTATGTATCCGTCTACACCCGCCCAATAATACTGCGCGGAAGAGGCTTCGAGGATTATGAATTGGCCGAATCTTTTCCAAACAGCTATGCCTCTCGGAGAGATAAATTCTTTTTTTCCGGAGCCCTCCCTGCCGAATGAAGTTATGTGGGTCAGTTCTCTTGAAAATATGTGAATCTGAGAATTATCTGTGTCAGTGACGTATATCAAGCCGTAATAATCTATCGCGGCGTAATTGAGGGATATATTTTCAAATCCCAAATCGAGTCCGTCGACTGATTTAATCCTGTTTCCTGAAAAATCGAACATCGTGATGCGTTTTTTCGAATTGTCCGTCACTACGATATAGTCTTTATCCCTGTAGTAATTCCATACATCTTTTCTGTCGATAAGCGCGATGCCGAAAGGATCGTTGAGAAATCCGACTCCCATGACTTTGACGAAATTTCCTGTTTTGTCGAAAACTGAAATTCTGTCGTTTCCGATCTCCGTCACATAGACATTCCCCGATTTATCCAGAGCGACTCCGCAGGGAAAAGAGAGCTGGCCCGTAGCGGCGCCGAAGCCGTCGCCTAGAGATGTTACGTATTCAAGATTGCCGGCTCCGTATTTCAGCCTGACGACTCTGTGGTTGTTCATGTCGGCTACATATACATCCCCTTCGGGATTCGCCGCTATGCCCATTGGTTCCCAGAGGTTTTCCCTTCCGGTTCCGACGCTTCCGTAAGAGTTTACGTTTTCAAATCCGATATTGAAGATGATCTGGCCTCGATTGCTGTTCACGGCGAAAAAAGCAAGTTCATCGTCGTCTCTGTCTGTAGAAAGGTCGTCGTGTTCTGTCAGCTTTACTATGCTGACCCCCTGCGGATTGTCGAAGGCGAGGTGGGAGCCGAGGACCATTCTGATCGTGAAATTGGTTATCTTGTTGTAACCCGCCGAATGCCCGGCAGGAGGAAAAACCAAAGTGCTCGGGTCGTAATTTAAAGAGGTGGCAAACGCAAATATAAATAATAATGCAGTCATGTTTACTCCGTTTTTTTATTTTTTATTCATAACGAAAACGAAACGAATAAGCAACCTTAATTTTACCTTTTCTCGAAGATAAAAAGCAGAGGTCTTTTTGAAAAAAGCTCGGCAGATGCGAGATTATTTTTGTATCCAATTAATTCGTCAGGGCTGAGTGAGTCTTTTTTTACGCAAAAACCGTGGAAGATAAAGATGCTGTCCCCTGTTCTCTCATAGGTGAAGCTGATTTTCAAAAGACGGTCTTCAAAAAAATAATCCGAGGGCAGAAACGAACAGAGGTTTTCCGGAACGGCTATTTTCATCTCTGAAGAAAAATTCAAAGGTCCTTGAGTGAAAAAGCCCGAGGGCGGCGGAGGAGATATGGACAAAAGAGGCATGTGGAAGTAGTTGACTTCGGAGATGGGTATTTTTCTGAAAATTCGGGCTCCGAGAGCTGCTGAACCCTGATAGTTCGAGTATGCCCACGCCCCGAGAATTTTCCAACCCGGAAGTTTTGAGGAAAACCAGGCATACGCGGGAGCCGATCCGTAAGAGAGGATTTCTTTTCTGTAAATTGATGATATCACGCCGATTATAGTGTCCAAAGCCGTGAATTCCGCCATTCCGTCAGAAGATATAAAACCGGTTATGACGCGTCTGTATGTTTCCTCGAAATCAGAAGGCGTCCTCATCAGCATAAAAGAGTCGTCAAAAAGGACAAGAGCGTTGACGGATCTGTCTCTAAGGGGTAAAACACCGAAAGGGGTTCCGAAATCAGAGGGATCGCAGAATATTGATTCGCTCTTTATTTCGACAAGGGCGATTACATGATTGAAGAACACCGCCGGAGGCGACAAAGATACGTCAGGAGACCCTCTTGTTGCCAAAAGAGCCGGCCAAGCCCTGATGCCGGCAGATTCGAGCATTGCTATGAGAAGGGAGACTTTATCTTTGCAGTCACCTCTTCCGGCAGAAAGAGTAAGAGAAGGCTCTTGTGGATAAAAACCCCTCCATCCCCATTCTATCGCCGTATAAGCTATGGAAGAAGAGACGAAATCGAAAATCCGCCTGGCTCGTTCTTCTCTTGAAAATCCGGTCGAGAGCTCAAGGGCTTTTTGCCGGACAACAGAGTCCGCACGGAGTTTTCCGCCGAATAATACGAGACATTTACGGGCGATTTGAGAGAAATCATTGAAAGAACTCGCCTTAAAAAAAAGGCCTTCGGAAGGATAAATATCGGCATCTACTGCATCGAGTGAAAAAAAAGAAACAGAAAGAGTTTCGGGAATACCCGGCACTGGAGTCACATCGCCGGATTTTTCTCCGCATTTCCATGTGAAAGGTTTCAGGGAAATTACAAATATGTGGAGTGAATCTATGGGCAATTGATCACCCACCGGAAGGGAGAAAATAAAGTCATTTCCCCATATTGTGCTGTCTGTCAGCATGGAATATCTTATTTTTATGACAGCCCTGCCCCAAAAATCAGGGAAAACAGCGTATTCTTCGACATAACCGGAATATGAAAAGGGCAACCCGGAAGACGTGCTGATTTTTTCAATCTTCAGGGGCATAATTTCTTCGTTTGTCTCTTCTGAGAATCCCGTTATTTCGTATGTGCTGAGCGAAGATCTGCTCGCGTCGTAGGATATTCTCGACAACCTGCCTGCTTCAGAAGGAGAAAAAGCAGTATAGATTATCTCTCCTTCGAGCTTTTCGGCTCTGTCTGTTTTTTCAAAAGATATTGATGCCGAGATAATCCTCTCGGAAAGATCATTTCCGCTAAAAGACGAAACAGCTGAAAGTATTAAAAAGGGTAAAACCAACTTCAGTTCCTCCCAAAGACGAGAAATTCCGGGAAAACATCTTCTCTGACGGTTCTGTCGAATTCTTCCCAAGCCGCGAGAAGCTGAAATGAGATTTTTTCGCTTCTGAAAACGGCACAAGACGTAAGGGTTGTCTTTCGGTTCTCGATGCGGGTTTCAAGAGAGGCTCTGCCGAAAGGAGTTTCCAACAGAATATCGGAATGCGGCAAAAGAGCATTATCGCTTTTAACAGTCATTGTCTGAATCACTGAAGCCGCAAAAGGCATTAAAATTACGTCTAATCCCCGGGAAGGCTTCAGCAGGGATGTGAAAAATGTGGGTTTGAAAAGCCTGACCGAATAATAGCCCGACTGATAGCTGATTTTGGGTTCTGAATATTCGATTCTAATGATTTTTGAATCGGAAAAATTTTCTACAGATAAATCGGAAAGCACCGCGCTCCTGCCGGAGACGAGAATCCCGTTTTTTAATTTATCCTCGAGAAAAGGGTCATTTTGAGCTATCCTCAAAAATTCTCCGGTAAGTGTTATACTGAGAGAAATCCTGACATTCTCAGCGCCTATGTCGGCTTCTTGTATTATAAAACATCTTGACCTGGATGGTTCGAGCCATGGCGTAGAGGCAATATTTCCGGTAAAAAGATTTAGAGCCGTCGAGTTCTGATATTCACCGGGGATGTGGCCGAAAGGAGATTCCAAAGAAGCGTCTATCCAAAGAGTGTCGTCTGCCACAAGAAAAACTCTGTCGAAATTCGGCAAAGACGTTACACCGTCGCTGTTTTGAAAGCTCCTTCTTTCTACGGCAAAAACACACCACCTGTCGTTTTCTGCGAAGGCATTTGAGAGCAAAAGCGCTATTTCAAAAGGCGTCGCCCTTTTTTGTCTTATTATTTCTGAAGTCTCTCTAAACTTGAGCCCAGACATGCCGACAGGAATATCCAAAACACTGATTTCCCTCCTGAGGAAGGCAAAGGCGGTTTCGGGAGAAGAAAATAAAGGCGGATTGTTCTTAAACATAAGGATTTCTTCACGAAATCTTTCGGTTATCAGATTATAAAGTTCTTCAAAATCCGCAGGTTGATAAGAATAATCTTCTCTTCGAAAGGACATGCTGTATGAAACAGGATTATTTGAAAATCGCGGCAGAAGAGGCAAAAATCCTGAAAAAAAACCTGTCATTTTTATTTCTACATAAGCTCCCCGCAAAGACGGAAGAAAGTAAAAGAGGGAATAACCTCCTATGACGCTGTCTTCAGAGATGATATTCACAGAGAACATGTTTCCCGGGACAGAGGAATCAGTTGTCCAGGCTTTTTGCAATGCGACATTTTCTATGAGGGGATTGTAGGGAATTTGAATTTCATTTTGCGTGAATAGCTTAATGTGCCTGACGAACGAATCTCCGGTCAGGCTGTCGGATACAAAAACGGTGTCGGAGGGAAAAGGGTCACCCGGGCTCCATTTAAGAAGTTCTTCCCTCGCAGTCAGTCCCGCGGCGTTTTCATTGTCGCTTATAGATCTCAAAAGATCGAGAGAAGAGGAAGTCTGCCCTCTTTGGAGGCCTATGAACGCTCTTTTGAGAATTTGACCGTCTGTCGCTTTACCGTGTGCTATGAGAGAATCGAGTTCGAATATCTGAAAAGAAAAATTTCGACCACAGGATAACGGCTCAAATTGCGAAGACGTGTTTTCAATAACTTGAAAACACAGAGAAATGAGTATAAAATGAAGAAACATCGATTGTTATAATAGGTTTTTTTCGTTGACAGGTAAAGGTTTATCTGTTAGCAAAAGGATAAATAACGCGCTGCTAGCTCAAATGGCAGAGCAACGGATTCTTAATCCGTGG